>CALCRR010000001.1 GCA_937894495.1 uncultured Ruminococcus sp.
TATACTGCCGAGCCATGTCCTTGACCTCTTGGGTGAAGCGCCCGTCATGGTTTTTTAGCTGAATGGTCGCAGCTACCGTGTACATAGCACGGTCAATGCCGAACTTGTCCACAAGGGTCTGTACGAAGCCCGACAGATTTCTGCTCTCATATGCTGAGTGGATATTCTGCTCTATGTAATCCCTGCAAGCCTGCGATGCAGTAATGCTCGCCCGCAGCTCCGACAGCCGACCATTCATTTTAGCGTCCATATATGACTCCACAACGATAGGCACCGTCTTGTAGTCAAAAGCTGCATTGGAGCGCTGGGGCATATTTGACAGCGTATCGAATAGTGCGTCGGGCATACTGCCGCCCTGCCGGGGGATATTATCGAAATCCCCGGTGAAGGGGCGGGCGTTGCCAAAGCCGCCACGATCAGCAAAGGCAGGTGCCGTAAAAGCGGGCTGATAGTTATTCTGATTATATCCGCCCCGCTGGTTATTTGCTCTGCTATTCTGCTGATAAGACAGCTTGACCTCTGCGACCGCCGCTTCATAGCGAGGAATATCCGCCCTATTTATGGTGATCGTTGTGGTGTAGCCCTTTCGTAAACCGCTGAACCGCACTCCGTATTCATTCAGCTTTTGAGCGATATTGTCGGCGTGGCGGTTTTTCAGTCTGGTGTAATACTGCAACTCGTTTCTGTTGCCAAGCTGCTCATAGGGAGTGTTTCCGATAACATTCGGATTTGTCTGCTGCGGCTGCTGATAATTATTCTGCTGAAATCCCTGCTGCCTGCCGCCGGTCAAATTGCCGACCCTTACAAGCAACTGATTCGCCTCGGCAGACACCTGAGCGTTGCCAACGTTATTCACCACCATGCTGAGATAATCATTGATACTGCTGACATCTCCGGTCATTATGCTGTTCTGGATTCCCTGAACGCCGCTTGCACGGTTCTGCGCAATGTTTCGGTAGCCGTTGGCGTTGTACTCATAAAGGAAATTCTCAATATCCTGCGCAAGCTGCTGAGGGCTGTCGTTCTGCTGATAAGGAGTATTATTCTGCTGAAAGCCCTGTCTTCCGTTGTTACGCTGGTCATACATCTGCTTGACCTTATCGACAGCCTGCTCATAGCGCTGAATATCCATACTGTTTATGGTGATCGTTGTAGTGCCGCCCTTGATTATACCGCTGTATCTGATTCCGTCTGCGTCAAGCTGCCGGGCGATATTTTGGGCGTGACGATTATTCAGTCCCTTGTAATACTGGAGCTGCCCTCTGCCGCCGAGCTGATCGTAGGGAGTGTTCCCGATGATATTGTTATTCCTCTGCTGCGGATAATTCTGCTGATTGTAATTGTCATAAAACTGCTGATTTCTCACGTTACCCAAACCTCCTTTGTCGAAATCAAGCTCTGCCGAATACTGATATTCGCTGAGTGCAAGCTGTGCCGTATCCGGGGCATTCTCCAACTGATCGTATGATTCAGCCCTCAAACCGTCAATGAAAACATCAAGACCACGATTGTACATTTCTATTGCTTCTGTCCTTGATACCGGATAAAGGTCGGGATTGTCCACGGCAGCCACTATCTGCTTCGGCTCTTTTTCGATACCATAAAGCCCCTCAAAGTTCTCTATCTCCTCACGGCTTTCTGCCATGCCCTCAGTTCCGTCGGGGTAAAGCAGATACACAGCCTCGCCCTTGTCATAAGCGGCGAGTGCTTCCTCGGTTGTGTCGATAGGATTCATATACTGAAAATCGTAGCCGTAGCTGTTGCGCTGATTTATGGTGTTTGCGGTATCGTCGATAGTGCGGAATATCTCGCCAACATCTTCGCTTTTCTCGGCGAGCTCCATTATTTTTGCGGTGTCGCTATCCTCAAAAACAATGCCGTTCTGCATAACAATGTCCAGATACATTTCTGCCTTTTGCACATTTGACAGCTCGGTATCGTCCATTATCTCATTGACCGTCAGATCACGCTTTTTGTATTTCAGCAGCTCAGAGTCAATAGATTCAAAGATCGTCTGTGAAGCCTTCTGAATTTCATCAAGAAACTTGTTGAGCTGGTCGAGCTGCTTGCCCTCGCTCCATGAAGCTATGTAGGGGAAAGAATACTCCGATGTATCGATGCCCAGCTTTTCACAGACTATGAAAGCAATTGATTCAGCCTGCACCTCTTTTTCGTTGCGGGGCGATTTCACGGTAACTATCTTTTTATCGGGGTCATGCAGCAGACAGTGCGCCGATTCATGTACAACAGTTTTGAGCGTCTGCTCACCACTCATAGCAGATTTTATGATTATAGAATTGGCGCTCGGCGAATAGTATCCCTTTGCACCGCCGGTCAGCGTTCTATATTTCGGAGCAATTCCAGTCACCTTTTTGATAGCCTTGAAGATGACATTCAGTTTTTCATCATCTATCTCACCCGAAAGCTCCTGCACCGGGTCGGGAACGGGCTTGCCGTCCGTCTGCGAAAGGTCGAAAACATACTGCTTCTTGAAACGCATTTCAACTATGTTCTTCTCGACTGTCTCCATCTGCTCCGTGCCGTCATCATTGTAGAGCTTGTTGCCCCACTCGTCCTCCGCCTGACGCTCGATCTCGACATACTGATTCGTTTTGTGCGGCACGGGGGACATTATTACGATTCCGCTTTCTCCCTTGTTGACGGAGCGCCCCAGCCTTTTCCATAATCCATAAGAGCCTACAAGCGTTGCGTCAGGGCGCTGGAGATTTATGAGCATGGTGTTTCGTGCTGAATAGTCCGTGAATTTTGATACGAATTTCAGATACTCTCTGTATTTTTCGGAATTGAAAACTTCCTCCACGCCCTTGTCGATGCGGTTGAAAATGTCCTGCATTTCCTGTGCTTGCTTGCGCTGGTATTCGGCACGTTCTTCGGGGGTATATGATTTCTTCCAAGCCATGCGATCACCTCCTGTTGTACTTTTTCGGCTTGATTGCCGGCTTGGCATTTTCGGGCTTAATCTCCGGCAGCTCCGACTTCTTCTGCTCCATGGCCTGCTTTACCGCCTTTGCGGATTTCAGCCTATACGCTGTGTCCTCAATAGCAGTATCAATTTCGGCAACACCGTTAAGCTGCGTCATGCTGTCCCATTCTTGATATATCTCGTCAAGTACATTGTCTGTTTCAAGCAAAATCTGTATATCTTCCAAGTCCATGTAAATGTCATTGGTGTTGCAGAAATCCACAATGTAGTCCTTGTTGTAAATCTCATAAGCGGATCTGATTATTATATCCGGGTCGCCCCTCTTCAAGTTGCTGATGTATTGCTCATACTCGCCAGCGACCTTATCCGCAAGTGCAGACAGCGCACGTTCTTTCTGAAAACTTGCATACTGCTGCTTTAAAATGTACGGTGTCAGCCTATCCATATCTGTGATAGTATTTTTCAAATACTCCTTTTGAGATATTCTCTTTTCAGCCAAGCCGCATATATTTCGTCAAGCGGATTATTGACCGACTTGAGCGCACCGTAATGCTCCTCGGAAATATCGGCAGGCTCGGATTCGATATATGACTGAATATTGGTTTTGACCGTGATCTCATAGCAGCACTCGATTGCTTTATCGACACCATACTCACGGATACCTTGAATAAAAGATTCAAAGTTTTTATCAACCTTGCGGCTGAGTTTTATGTTGAGTTCTTCCACACGGTACTCCTGATAGGCTTCAATAAGTCCGTCAACGGTGAGCGCTTCTATATTCTCCATATCCCCGGCGATATATGTTCGGAAGTCCTCCCAGTCGGGGTTGCTGCGCATTTCATTTATCTTCACCGCCAGCGCACACTTTGAAAAAGTGATAGAATCACCGTCCGCAATGGTTTTCTCTATATCCCTGACGAGGTAGAAATCATTAGTCTTGTCATATGCATAAAGCTCCATGCCCAGCTTGTCTATCTCCCTTGCAACATCGGGATTTAAGCCAACAAATGTGTTGTCTCCGACTTGATACGTTCCCGATTTTACAAGAGAATATATTTCATTGTAGCTCCAGTCCTCAAACTTTGCAGCAACTAAAATGCGGGACGCAGTTTGTGTGTCCAGCCCTGCGGCAATAGAAGAAAAATAGTCATTGAGATACCTTTCGTTCCCGCCGGAAACAAGGCTGTAATTCGTGATATGCAGAAGATCGCCCATAGTGATTATGTTTGTATCATAAGCCTTTAAAAGCCGCTCGACACCTTCATTACTAAATTTGGTATGCGCAATACGGTCAATGAGCTGCCTGTCACTTTTGGCAAGCATTTCAAGAGTGTAATCCGAGAAGCGGTGCTTTACTATCTTGGCATGCTCAACGTTATCGACCTTCTGTGCTATCTTTTCAATGCTTTCTGCTCTTGTTATTTTCATCATCTCCTTACTTTCTTTACGGGCTTGAAATTAGGCTTATCGGTAAAAGCAGCACTCTCACCCGGCTTCTGTTCTCTCGCAGCCTTTTCTCTATCAAGCCTTATACGCAGCTTCTCTCCGGCAGACTCGATAGCTTTTTCAATGTCGGAATAAGTGTGCAGATCTCTGCGCTTGCCCCACTCGGTATATATCTCATCAAGCGGGTCGCAAATAGTTATGAGCGCCCCATAATTCTCCACACTAATGCCGGGTATCTCATCGTTTATAAAATCCTTGATATTGCCTTTAGTAACTATCTCCTCCGCCCGATTGATCGTTTCATCAACGGTTCCATGGCGCACCTCGTTTATGAAGCTCTCATAGTTTTCATTGACAAGCCTGCGGAGACTCCACAAACGCAGATCTACTTGATACATATAGTAATAGTGTTCAAGCATATCAGCGTCAGTGCGCTGAACCGAATCACCTAAATAATCCTTTATGAACTCTTTGGCGTCCTCCCAATCGGGAGTTTTACTAAGCTCGCTTATAATCCTTGCAAGCCGATAATCATCGAAAACTATCCTATCATCATTCAGGGCAGCTTCATCAACATTCAGCAGTACCTTGTATCTGCCCTCTCTGCTTGACAACAGCTCAATACCGAGCGAGCCTATCTCTTTTGCCAGCTCCGGTATAAGTGACAGGTTGCTATCCTTTATCTCATAGATACCACTTTCGATAAGATCCATGACCTCAATGTACGGTCTCTTATCAGGCACAGAAAGGATAAAAGCGTCCGTTGCGATAACGGGGTCACAGCCTGAATATACCTTGTCAAGATAACGGTCAAGGTCGATCTCATTGGTCCTTGTAAGGAGACTGTGCATCATCAACTTTTTAAGCTGCGCAAGCCCGATAACATCATCGTAGTTGTAAGCTAAAAACAGTCTGTTTATGTTGTCCCTGCTGAATTTGCTGTGCGCGGTATTTCGGATAAACGCCGGGGTCTGATATGCCAGCACCTCTAAGGTGTTATCCGAGAAATCACGCTTTTTCAGCAGCGCCATGTCAGCCTCCAGAACCTTAGCGGAAATCTCTTTTAATAATTCTTCCCTTGAAATATGTATCACCTGCCTTTCCTTTTGGTTGCCTTTACATTAGGCTTGTCCTGCATATTTTCAGACACAGCCTTTTTAGCTAACTCCGCCGCCAGCTTCTGCTCACGCTCTCTTGCGGCAATCAGCTTGTCAGCGGTGTTTTCAATGATGACCTCAATATCGGTATCAGCGAGGACATCGTCACTCAGCCATTCCTCATAGATAGCGTTCAGAGCGTTTCCACTCGTCACAAGTGCGTCTGTTTTTTCTTCCGGGATGACCTGCGGCACCTCCGTCATGAACATCTTTATCTGCTCTTTTATGACGATTTCATACGCCGACCCGATTATCTGTTCGGGCGGACGCTTTTTCATATCATCTATGAAAGCTGTATGCTCCGACGAAACCTTATCCACCAGCTTATCTGCATAGCGTTCCATAGAAAAGTATCGGTACTGTTTATCTAATTGCAGTCCTTTTATATTTGCACGGTCTATGCCGCCATGCCACTTGAACCACTCCTTGAAGTCCTTCCAGTCGGGCTTTGCCATAAGCTCATTGACATTGAGCGCCAGTCTCGGAAATTTTACGAGCTTTATCCTGTCGCCATTTTTAACGGCATCATCAAAATCAGATTTCAGCGTAAGGTCATAATACCGCCCGTCCTTTCGCATAGCCGTCAGCAGGATACCCATTTCACGCAGCTCTGCCGCCACTCGGTAATTCACACCGAGACTTGCATACGGTGTTGCATAGTAAGCACCGCTTTTCACAAGTTCTATAACGCCCTCAAATGTGTCCTGCTCATAGGGCATAGCGGTCAATATGCGGGCTGCCGTAGTGTGGTCGATCTCCTTTGTCTGTATCGCACGGATCATGCTGTCCACGCAGTCCTCGCTTCCGAAATCAAAGCAGGAATATTCAGCAATATGGAGTAAGTCTTTCCAGTCTATCAGCTTCTCACGATACGCCCCGATAACCTTTTCCATAGTTTCCGTATCGTAGAGCGTGTTTGCAAAGCGCTCCACATAACCCCTATCAAACTCCGCCATGACAGCAAGCGCCTGGTCGGAATAGTTGCGGGAAACAATGCTCGCCATCTGCTCCTTTGTCAGCACCTCAGCAAGCCCCGCAAGGCTGTCCTCACGATTTGTAATTGTCATTTGTCACAGTCACCTTCTTTTTGTGCGACGGGGCGTTGTCTTGTATTTTTCATAACAGTCGGAAATATCCTCGGCAGAAATGTTTTCTGTATTCTGCTCCAGAAGATACTTGTAAAAGCCCTCCCAATCATTACGATTCATGTAGCGCCTTATCTTCATAACAAGTTTCGTGCTGCCGCCCCGGATACAATCGTTGTATCGGATATTATCGTCCACATTCAGCACACCACTCGGAATATGCCCCTTGCGGCTTGCTCTCAGCGGAACATTCAGCTTGAACAGCACCTTTGCGACCTCGTATGACAGCGACAGCGTTCCGTACTTGGTCGGAAAATACGCTCCCGATTTTACCTTGTCGGCAAGAGTATCAAAATCCTCGGATTCGTAATTATCGGCTACAAAAATATCCGTAGCAGTCTTGTGTCCCATGCCGTTCTTGATACGCTCGATATATTTTATAGTATCGACCTCATTGCCGTTGCGGAAAGTTGAATACCGCATGATGTGCAGCAGATCTTCACCGTCTATAATATTTTCGGTGTATGCCTTAGTTAAGGTATCAACTGTTTCCGGGGCATACTTTGTATTGCAAAAAAGCTGTGCGTTACGTTTGCTCTGCTTAGCTATAATCGAAAGGGTATTGTCATCATACCCCTTCGCCAGCACTGCTGCAAGAGCCTGTCCGCCAAGCTTATCGGCAAGGCTCTCGATAGCTTCCGCTCTTGTCATTTCATCATCTCCTCTGTTTGGTTGGTATATTCATGACCGTGACCTTCGGCTTGTAGTTTGGTATATCAGCAACCTCCTCGACCACAGACGGCACAGCGTCCTCACCCTTGCCGCTGCTGAGGGCGGCGTTCACCACATCAAGCCGAGCCAGCTTCTCAGCCAACTCATCAGCACGGTCAAAAGGCTTAGTAAGATTCTCCCTCGCTTCGGCGAGATTGTTTTGAGCGTTCTCAATATCACGCTGGTACTGCTCGATACGCTTGCCGATCTCATTAGCCGCAAGGTTCTCGATACGCCGCATATTACCCTGCTTGTTTTCCAAATTGACCTCACAGGTGTATTTCAAAGAGCCGCACAATGATATGACGCAAGGAGCGCACTCCTCGAAGAAAGTTTTGCTCTTAGGGTTCTCCTCCAGTAAAAGATCGAATCCGAAATACTTGCCGACCTTCATGCTCTCGCCGGTTGTCGATACCTTGATTATAGATTTCTCCAATGCTTCACCAGCCTCCTCACGAACGTGCTCGGAGGTTGCTTCGGAATATACCTTTCCGTCAATTTCTATCTGAAAAGCGGCTCCCTCCGGGTGATTTGCAGTAAACTGAGCTTGATCGGCAGTAGCCTTTTCAAGATATGTAGTGTACTGCTCGATACGCTGCGGCAGAGTTCTTTCAGCCTGCTCTTGATACTTAAACTGAGCCTTCTTGTACTCCGCTTCAAGCATTTTGAGTGTCTGCACATCATTATCAAGTTGTATCTTTTCCTTTATCATAGGATTTCCGCTTGCTATAGCCTGCATTTCGGAATAGGTCAGCACCATTTCATCAACGTCCTCGGACACACGAACAGGGTCTTTTGAGGTCATTATCTGCGAAATAAATTTTGCTTTGTTGGTAATTATCCCCATCATATAACTGTCAAAGGTGTTTTCTGTCAGATAATGATATATACCCACCTCCGGGAACATATTGCCTTGACGAACACCACGCCCGTCCTGCTGAGTTAAGTCCGCAGGCTTCCACGGAATGTCAAGGTGATGTATTGCACAGATACGGTCTTGTATATTAGCACCTGTTCCGAGCTTCGATGTTGAAGCCAATATGAAACGTTTCTCGCCCTTTCTGAGTTGCTCAAACATCTCGGCTCTCGCCTTATCGGTCTTAGCGTCCCCTGCAAAGCATATCTCGTCTCTCGGAATACCACGCTCCACAAGGTCAGCCTTGATAGCTTCATAAATCGAGAAATGCTCAGCGTCCTCATTTATCGCAATATCGCAGAAAACTATCTGCACACCTCGCTCCGCCATTGTTGCGTTATAGTTCTCCACCAGAATATCCAGCATTTTATTGACTTTGCTATCAGGTGCAGGAACCGCCTCCGGATTCATACAGCGGCAGTCCAGTCCGAGCAATCTTGCTTCATGCGTGATCTTCAGCATATTGTCCTCACGGGGGTCAACACAACCGCCGTGTATAAGCTCCGCCCTCTGCGCCAACTGTTCCATATACTCTTTTTGGTATTCATCGGGCTTTGCAGAAATTACGATAGGCTTTCCGGTTTTCAAATCAGGCACGGGCAGCTTTATCATATCGGGAGTCTGAATATCCGCAAACTCCTTATACATCATCATAAGTTCAGGGATGTTCACAAACTTTGAAAAGCGGTTTTTCATTTGAAAGCCGTTGCCCGCAGGCTTTATTTCAAGCTGCGATACGACCTCTCCGAACGTGCTCGCCCAATCGTCAAAGGTCTCCAGTCCTGCCTTGTAGAGAAGATCGGGTCTGAGGTATCTTTGCATGACATAAAACTCTACCATGCTGTTCGTGCAAGGTGTGCCGATTGCGGCACTCCAATGATGATTTAGATGAACGAAATAGGCAGTCGATATTGCGGTAAATACAATAATCAAGCGCTCGATGAAATCCTTATGGAATTTTTTAAAAAAGTATTGACAAAAAGTGAGAAATGTGCTATAATACAACCATCATGGTATTTGCAACTGGCTTGTGGTTCGTCTTATATTATGGATATAAATGAACTCTGAGTCTAACCACGATTTGCTACTCTAAAACATTATGGGAGGTATGATTATAAAAATTTTAAACAAGATTGCAACGGCTGTTGTTTCTGCTTCGATTGCGTTGTGTGCTATGAGTGCTGTGGGCATTAATGCAAGTGCGGACAGTTGGAGTGTATATTTCTATCCCGCACAGGCTCCCAATGGACTGAAGCTGACTGCCCAAAACAATTTCACAAGCAACAGCACAATTACTTATTTTTATGATAGTTGCAGTTCATTTCAGCAGACCAGCAACTACATGGGATATCCGGCTCATGTAGAATATTGGGGATATTGCGCTGACAATTCTGGCAATGTGGTTCATATGTGTACCAATTCTAATTTCGCATATTATTCAACTGCAAGTAAGACGAAAAGAAGTCTGTCATCAGGTTGTGGGGTTTATTATGTGTTTGTGGTGAAGCATGAAATTACTACAAACGGGAATAATTGCTCGATGTCTGGTTCGGTATCTTTGACATAACATGGGCAATCATGTTGTTGCATTTCGTCGGTGGTTCATTTATCCGGTAATTGTAGTTTTGAGCACTTCGTTATGTATGCTTACAGGCTGCAAAAGTGAACATGAATTACAGAATCTTGATTCAATTAAAAACGAATTGAGCGATTATAGTTTCCGTGAGCATGAAAATCTAAATTTTATGTGTGATCCACCTTCTGTATATGTAGATGATGTTTATACGATCACTATGAATCCGTCTAACTTAGATGAAATATCTGAAGATGACAGATTAAAACTTAAGAAAGCCACCGAATCAATATATGGAGTTAATCTTCCGATTGATCAAATTCAGGATTTCCAAATGAAGGGCGATGATGGATCGCTTGGTGCTAAACACTTGAGATTTGAAATTGAAGGCTATGGTGGGGAAAGCTATAATAAGCAATCAACATTTATGCTTTGGAAAGATTTGCCTGATCAGATTATCTTAGATTTCAATTTCAAGGACACTAAAAGATTTGATGCAGCAAATTTCCCAAATGACGTGTATCAAATGATTGACAACAGTGAACTATCTATAGAGGATGCTATCAAGCAAGCGGATAATTATATTGCTAAACTTAATGAATGCAAGATGTTTGATGATGGCGAAGGACAAGTTTTGTCAAATGTAATGGTTGCAAATACGGATTACGGTGCGATAATCATTTTACACTATCGTCAAACGAGATCAGGATTGGAAGTTGATGACGGCGGATCGCTTCAATACGATCCAGGTGTTGACCAAATGCGAAATCCTTTTTTTGAGATTATGTTTGCCGGCAATGAATATCCTTTCAATATTCGGAATATGTACTCTGATGGTGTTAGTTCAATCGAGAGTGTCAGAATAATTCCTTTGAGTTCTGCGGAGTCTATTCTTTCAAATTCTTTAGCGCCGAACGTGCCAAATGATGTTTATCAGGTTGCGCTAAGGTATTGCTGTGTTTATCAGCAACAAGACGTTAACCGGATCTACCGACCAATGTGGTGTTTTGTCTTATCGGATTCCTGTAGTAGCCAGAACATTGGCTGGTCACAGTATTTTCCGCGCATTACAGCCTATGTTGATGCGATTGATGGAACAGTGTACTATAGTGATTCTCAGCAATTTGTTTTAGGAAAGCTAGGTGCTTGATTGAGTTTTCTATAGCATACTGGTTCATGACGATGAAAAATTGTACCATTCTTATACCAAAAAGCAGACAGGTCTATGTGCTGTCTGCTTTTTTCATAAAGGAAGTGCTGCACCGTGAAGTTTTTCAACATTTTAAAGCATGATTTAAATAAAATTATGATGAATAAAGGGTTTATCTTTGCTATATTTCTTACTTTTTTGCTTGCGTTTTCTGGCGAAGCATATCATGATGATGTAAACGGAAGAAGCTACACGATATTTGAGAGCTTGTTCGCTTTTAGCCATGACTATATTAACAGCAATAATTCCTTTTCATCATTTTCAGTATTTCAGAATGGCATGACAGGGTATGTTCCTATGTTTCTTCCTATTATTGCATCTTTTCCATTTATATTATCCTTCTCTACTGAACGAAGTAGTGGGTATATGCGCTTTTCAATTATCCGCACACGAAAGAGTAACTATTATCTCTCAAAGTTCATCTCATCCTTCTTAAGCGGTGGAACTGCTGTATTATTTGGAATGGGTCTGTTCGGAATAATAATCTATATCATTTTTCCAAACATTAGCAGTTTTAATGAAAATATGGATTATTTAAGTGTAGTCATGCCAAATGGCGAAGCTATAGAAATTGTAAAAACGCTGGTATCATTATTTCTTTATGGTGGATTTTCAGCGCTGCCGGCTTTTTTCCTTACTTCATTCACACAGAATCCTTATATAAATATGTGCTTGCCGTTTCTTTTTGTTTATATTTGGGATACTGCTGTTAACAAAATGCTCACTAATGCGTTTGAAACTGGAAATGTTGTAATCCAAGAAGTACTCCCTGCTTGTCGCCCAGATTCTGCAAGAAGGATCGTATATATTAGTAAAGTTCCACTGTCCATCTCTGACAGGAGCGTACTTTTGTTTAATTGCTTTTATATGTTCCTTTTCTTATTTGGATATATTGTAGTTATGAATAAACGCACAGATCATGGTGCTTAAGGAGTTATATCTGATGACAAAAGCCAATATAAAGCAGGCAATCTCCTGCGCAAAGAATGAGTTTTCAATATGGCTCATAGATGCAAGAATGCTTCTATTAAGTGTCCTGCTAATATTCGATTACAGCTTTGCCATAAAACCGCTTCAGTTAAACTCTGAAATAATGGGCAAACCGTTGAATATCCTTGAACCTTTTATTGCACTTGCTAACAATGGGCTTCTTCTTCTCTTTCTTCCGCTTCTTTTTTTGACATTAATTGCCGACTATCCAAGGGCGGATGCAAATAACATTTTTAATATTGTTAGAATTGGACGAGTCAATTGGCTGATAGGACAGATGATTAAGCTGTTTTTTATGGCTGCATCATATATTATTTTTGTTATCATCGGAACGATTGCTCCAATGATAGGAAATGGAAGATTGACAAATCATTGGAGCGAAGTTGTAACAAAGTTCACATTGTTTCACCCAGAGGAATCTCAGAATCCAGGTGTCAGACTTTTGCCAGAGAACTTGTATAACCAGCTCTCTGTCTATCAAGCTGCAATACTAAGCTATACATTTTTGTTCATGTATCTGCTGATCATAGGATTAATACTTTTGTTTTTTTCGCTCATTAGAAAAAAAACGGCCGGCTTTATTGTCTGTGGTGCTTTAATCTCAGTTGGAACTGTATTATGTTCTATAAAATCTAAAATGATGTGGACAATGCCAATGGCACATTCAATCATTTGGTTGCATTATACAAAGTATTTTAAACAACCTGTTGTATCTCTACATATCTCAGCCATTTATTTGATAACTGTTATCGTACTATTAATTATATCTTGTTTTGCTGTGATTCGAAGATTCAGTTTTGAAAATCTTATATAAAAGGCTTACTTTATGCAGTTATACACTAGCACTATGCGAATAACTGTTTAAAGCATCAATAACTAAAAAGTTTCGATACTGTACAAAATATAAATAGTTGTCAAATATGGCAATGGAATAATGGAGTAATTATGGATATCATAGAAGTGAAAGACCTCTCTCTTACAATAAAGAAGTCGACAATCCTATATAACATTACAGTTTCCTTTGGTGCGGGGTGTATACATGGTTTGATTGGCAGAAACGGTAGTGGCAAGACAATGCTGATGAAATGCATTTGTGGTTTTGTGCGTCCGAGTGCCGGAAGTGTAACAGTTGCTGGAAAACAGATTGGCAAGGATTGTGACTTTCCTAAATCAGTCGGTATTATCATTGAAACACCTGGGTTTATCCCATATTATTCTGGCTACAGAAATCTAAAACTTCTAGCAGATCTGAATAAAAAAATTGGCAAAGAGGAAATTCGTAGTACAATGGAAAAGGTGGGACTTGATCCCGATTTAAAACGTCATGTGCGGAAATATTCTCTCGGTATGCGGCAGCGGCTGGGGCTTGCACAGGCGATTATGGAAAATCCCGATTTGTTGATTCTCGATGAACCAATGAACGGGCTTGACAAGGACGGTGTAGCTGATATGCGAAAGTATTTGCTTGACCTCAAAACACAAGGAAAGACTATTTTGATTGCATCACATTCGGCGGAAGATATTGAGGTTCTTTGTGATACTGTTTGTGAAATGGACAAAGGTGAACTAATAAAAGTGAAAGGATGGTAAACTTATGAGGAATATAGCACTTCGTGTAGTTTGTCTCTTATTAATGATATTAACAGTTCCATTACATTCAATAACTGTCAATGCTACAAATAATTTTGTTCTCCAGTCAACGCTAATTTTTAACCATATCCCCAATGCTCCAAGTAGTATTTCGCATTATACAAATGAATTGGATATTTATAATGCAACTATCAATATTGATTTTCAGGTAACAAACCTTCTAAATGGAAAACTTAAAATTGAATCCGAAACAGATTCGTTTACTCCTTTTTACATTACAACAAATGATACTGTCCAATTATATTATTCAATTTTTCCATATAACACTGAGACGATACATATAACATTTATTCCTATAAACAATACTCAATATGGTTATTGCTGTTTATATGTTAACATATGTTGAAGTAGCCCTTTTTGACAGATGAATAGGATCATGCTACAATGCAGATAAGACCGACATCTCATCTGCCGGTCTCATCATAATCAATCTTTGTTTTCAATATGCACTGTTTTGCGTCTACACAAAATTCAGGATTGAGCCGCAGTAACGCTCCGTTCTTGTTTATTCGTCACTGCACTCGACAAGCCCGTGCAGGAGTTGGATATAAATACACTCTGCTCGTTCACGCTCCTCGCCCTCGGTGGTCATCATGAGTTCAAGGAAATATGCCTTTGCCTGTTCGTAGTCCGTCCAGCCCTCTCGCTTGCCGTTGCAGATGGTTATGACCTTACGGCTTCGGGGCATTGCCAATTCGGGTATTGCTAACATTTGAAGCACCTCCTATGTTTGTTGGTAGCTCCATTATAGCCTATGATGCTCTCGGAGTCCAGCATATCGGGAAAAATGTAATAATTCTTGTGCATAGCGCAGCAATCAGAGAAAAATCCTCGGTGAAATATGCTGTATATCGTAAAACGCTCTCTAAACGCTCAGGGAGCGTTTTACTGTTTCGGGGTATCAGTTTCCCATAACCGTCACAGACGGCTCTGAGGCGCTTTACCGTTCGCCAGAAAGCCAATCATCATTCAAGGTCATTCCGCTTTCTTTTCCTCTGCTGATCTCGGCTCTGCTCATGGCGGAGATATTCCTCGATCGTCCTCGTCGCTTCGGACAGCTCACGGGACTTCTTATCTGCCTGATTGTATTCCGTATTTTTCTTCGCCAGCTTTTTCTGCAAAGATGCGATATGCTTTTCAAGATTTTCGAATTTCGGAATATTGCCTGACGGGTAAAGCTCCAAAACCTGTTTGCAGGTTTCGTGATATTCGGCAATATCGCCGCCGTGTTCCTTACGGTACTTCTTTTCTTCTCGACCGCTGAGTGCTTTCAGTTCCGATCCGATATGCTTGACCTTGCGATATTTTTTCAGCACTTTGAGTTTTTCTTGCAAATCTTTGATCTGTGCGTTCAGGTCATTCAGCTCACCGACAAGATGCGCCCTTTCAATAAATGCCGCCATCGCAGCACCACGAACCTGATCCGGCTCAACACCGTATGCGGTGATAATGTTCTTGGCGATACTGGCAACCTTCATATTGCCACGGTCGATAGCGTCACGGACAAACTTGTTCTCCTCCGCTTTCGGAGTAATCTGTCTGACTTTGATTCTCGGAACATACATCATACCACCCATATACTGTGCGATACGCCCTTTGATCTGCTCGGTTTCATAATACCAGCCCAGCGTTTTCGCTCTTGTAAATTTCGCCCTCGGATTGCGTTCTTTCTGCTC
>CALCRR010000002.1 GCA_937894495.1 uncultured Ruminococcus sp.
TATTTTTTATTTTTGCCTGCGCCTTTCCGGCAAGGTTTAATTGGGGGAGCAATAATAAAAGTTTTTTCAGTAACGGTGCAACATTTTCGCCCTTATCATCGACTATAGAAAGTGAAACGTTTCAATAAAGCGAGGTTTGCCTATGAATGACAGTCAGCTGCTGGAGCTGTTGAGGAAGGACCCCCAAAAGGGTCTGGCAGAGGTCATAAAACACTACAGCGCATATGTACTTAAAATAGCATATACAAAGCTGGGGGATATCTGCACAAGGGAGGATATCGAAGAAGCAGTCAGCGATATTTTTCTGAAATTCTATAATGCAGGAGTAAAGCGCAGCTTTGATATGCGCTCGGTGTGCGCATTTTTGTCGGTGATAGCCCAGCGCCACTGTATTGATGTTTTCAGAAGCATGAGTAAGTATGATGATACATACGATTATGATGAGCTGGAAAATATCATCGCAGATAACGAAAGCTTTGACGCAGACAGGCTGATAGACGCCGTTAAGCAGCTGGGGGAGCCTGACAGCTTTATATTCATACGCAAATACTATTTCGGACAAAGGAACAAGGATATAGCAAAGGAGCTTGGAATGACGGTGAGTGCCTTAAATTCAAGAGTTTCCCGGGGACTCGATAAGCTCAGAAGGATACTGGAGGAGGAAAGCCTATGAAAGACAAAGCGTTGAGCCTTGCAGAGCTTATAGACGAAGCACAGGCTGAAAGGCTGACAGCCGAATTCAGGCAGTTCGGCGAGGGCGCAAAGGCAGACGAAGATCAGCAGCAGCGAATTCTCTCCTCCGTCATGAGAAAGGCGGGAATAGATATGAAAGAAACATTCAGCGTTAAACGAACAAAGAAAAAAAGGATATCCATAGCTGCCGCAGCTATAGCGGCTGCCTGTCTGTGCGGTTTTACAGCCTACGCAGTATATCAGTACAATTACGGCAACGCTTTCAAGAACAGAGAGAACGCAGAAGGCGAGGTCATTACAGGCGATGTGCAGGAGCTTGAGAGCACTACTCAGCCGTTTGACGGCGTGATAATGGAGAATACCTTTACTGACGTTGATATAACGGTCGAAGGTGTTGTTTGTGAGACAGGCGTTGATCATCTTCTGCTGACGGCAAGCAAGAAGGACGGCACCCCCTTTGCCGAGAGTGATGAAGTGGTGTTCAGATCAGGCTTCGGAATGTGCATACCAATACAGTATAATGCTTACTTCAAAGACAAAGAGGGCATTGATGTATCTGAGCTGTATTGGGGCGACGATCCGGTCATGTGTGAGCTCAATGATGACGGCACGCTCAGCATTATGATAGATAACACATGGAAGTGTGATGAAGGTGAGTATGATATAATCCTCGGTTTCAAAGACATATACTCATACGATCCGGGTACCAGAACAGAAGAAGAGAATGAAGAGTATGTTAATGCCGAGTGTGAACTGCTTAACAACAGTGATAAGCTCGGGCTGAATTATCACAGCGACGGCAAGGCTGCCGAAGTATCGGATATCGAGGAAAACAAAAAGCTGGTAGAAGCACTGACAGAATGCTACAGCCATTATTCAGACGAGCGGTATGAAGGCGAGTATATCGTCAAGTGCCACATAGTACCCAATGAGCGTAGAATAACCCCCGAAGAGAACGATCATGGCATGGATATACAGCTTTCGGGACTGGACATCTCCATCAGGGGTGACGGCGACAAATTCTTAGAGCTGGCTGGGCTTGAACGGGGTAACAACATAGGCGAAGTAAATGTAACTATCCGTTTGGAAAACGGTGAGGAGATCACTGAAAAAGCTGAGTATCAATTAACTGATAATACCGAGTATTTAGAGGATGATCCGGAGCTGTATCCACTGGAAGTATTCTTAGGTAAGACACTAAGCAGATTTACCGACCCGTATACGGTGAATGAGATACTGATAAACGGAAACATTCTCTGGAAAAAATAAAAAGATATCGGCACATCTGCGGGTGCGCCGATATCTTATTGCAATATAAAAACACCCCCGAGCAACATCGGGGGTGAAGTTATATCACTGGTCCTTTGCAATGATCTCTTTAAGACCTGTAGCAAGTCCTGCCAGACCCTGTATCTCACTGGGGATAATGATCTTGGTAGCTTTGCCGTCAGCAGCCTTGCCGAATGCTTCAAGGCTCTTGAGCTGTATAACTGCATCGTTAGGATTAGCTGAATTCAGCTTAACTATACTTTCAGCCAGTGCCTGCTGTACCATTTCGATAGCCTGCGCTTCACCCTCTGCCTCAAGTATCTTCTGAGCCTTAACAGCGTCCGCACGGAGTATCAGCGACTGCTTCTCAGCCTCTGCCGCAAGTATCTGCGACTCCTTATCAGCCTGCGCTCTGAGTATCTTAGACTCCTTCTCACCCTCGGCAACAAGTACCTGAGATTTCTTCTCAGCCTCAGCCTGGATGACCTTTTCTCTTCTCTCACGGTCAGCCTTCATCTGCTTTTCCATGGCGTCCTGTATCTCTCTTGGGGGCAGGATGTTTTTGAGCTCAACTCTCTGCACCTTTATGCCCCAGCGGTCGGTTGCTTCATCAAGTATAGAGGTGATCTGTGTGTTGATAAGGTCTCTTGATGTAAGAGTAGCTTCCAGATCAAGGTCACCAACGATGTTACGAAGAGTAGTAGCAGTAAGGTTCTCGATAGCAGAGATAGGACGCTCAACACCGTATGTAAACTGCATAGCGTTTGTTATCTGGAAGAATACTACCGTATCTATCTGCATAGTTACGTTATCCTTGGTGATAACAGACTGCGGCTTGAAGTCAACTACCTGCTCTTTTATAGAAACTCTCTTTGCGATCCTGTCTATAAAGGGCCACTTTACGTGCATACCTGCACCCCACGCAGCGTGGAAAGTACCGAGTCTTTCAATTACATAAACATAAGCCTGGGGAACGATCTTGATATTCGTGACAACAACGATTATGATGACCACGATGATCGCTAACAGAATATAAATTCCTTCCATCAGTAAATCCTCCTAAAATCAGTTTTGCGAAACTATCAGCTTTGCGCCCGAGACCTCAACAACAGTTACGATACTGCCGTTTTCGATAGGTCTGCCGTCAACCGATCTTGCTGCCCAGTCGGTGCCGTCCAGCTTTACTCTTCCCGTATTTGCAGAGTTGTCGATGTCTTCGATGACAGTGGCTGTCTTTCCCACATCAAGCTCATAATTGGTAGGAACAGCCTGCCTGTTGATCTTCTTCGACAGTGGTCTTGAAATGATGAGGAAGAAGATCGAGCCTGCCACGAACACCACAAACTGTGCCAGAAACGGCAGCTTTGCGATAGCACACAGCATTGAGAGCAGTGAGCCGAGTGCAAACCAGATACTGAACAGTCCTGCACCGTTTGCAATTTCGATCACTACGAAGAACACGAATGCGACCGCCCAAAGAACGATCTGCATAGTACCGGTTACCATAAGATCACTCTCCTTTCAGATAAGGCAACATATACTTTTATTTAGCTGTTTAAGTATACTTTTGCCTTAAATGATATTATAGCACATTATATCATATTTTACAAGAGGTTTCGCAAAAAAAATCATTACAAATATTAACAAAATGCTGACAATTTATAGCCACTTAGCTGAATTTCGGCTCACAGGTGAGATTAACACCCAGCCTTTTGAATATCCTCTCATCAACGGCGCTGAGTATCACCGTAGAATGCACCTCACAGCCCCTGAGCT
>CALCRR010000003.1 GCA_937894495.1 uncultured Ruminococcus sp.
TTTGTAATAATTTTGTGATTTTTAGTACTCTTTATTTTGAAAATTGATTTCCGTGCCGCCCGAGGACAGGGACTTGACAAGTGTGGGTATTTGTGATAAAATTATAATAGATATTGTGCGAATTTTTATGCAGGTTTATGTCGGGAGGTGTTCGTTATGGTCAAAAAGGTGGGCAAATATGTTCTGCCTGAGTACAGCGTGCTTATGTCTGTCTATGACAGAGAGCTCCCCGAGAACCTTAACGAAAGCCTTGAGTCAATGCTTATGCAGACCTATCCCCCGTCGGATTTTGTGCTGGTCTGCGACGGCAAGCTCACTAATGAGCTCAATATAATAGTCAAGAGCTTCCAGAATGAGTATAAAAAAATATTCAGGATAGTTAGGATAGAAAAAAATGTGGGACCCGGCAAGGCGCTTAATGAGGGTATATCAGCCTGCCGCTGTGACTACATAGTAAGAATGGACAGCGACGATGTGTCAATGCCCAACCGCTGCCTTAAAGAAATGCTGCTTTTTGCAGTCAAGCCCGACCTGGATATCATAGGCAGCTACGTCGAGGAATTTGATGACGATACAGATAAAACTGTCAGCGTTAAAAAAGTACCCATAATGCATAGGGATATACAGGAGTATTCAAAAAAGCGCAACCCCTTCAACCGCCAGTCAATGGCTTTCAGAAAAAGCAAGGCTGAGGAGATAGGCGGCTACAGCGACCTTAAACTATGCGAGGACTACGAGTTTGTGGTGAGAATGCTCATGGAGGGCGCAAAGGGGCAGAATATCCCCGAGGTGCTGGTGAGATACCGTGTTGACTCCAGAACTCCCGAGATAAGAAAAAGCTGGCGGCTCACAAAAGCCTTCATAAAGGTCAGGTGGGTCATCTTCGCCGAGGGCTATACCAGCTTTCGTGAGTTTCTCTCCCCCTGCGTTCTACAGCTGGGGCTTTTCATACTCCCCCAGCGCTTCACCAGATGGGTCTACCGAAAATTCCTGCGCACAGTGGTGGAACCCCACGGATAAAAATTTTTGCCCGAAAGCTGCGGCTCTCGGGCTTTTTTAATTCCAAAATATACTCTGCCGATAAATGTTCCACGTGGAACATTCCAACCAAAAACTCTAATTCCAATTTTTTTATAAAAGGGTCTTTTCAAATCGAAAAATATGTAGTATAATATAAGATGAAAAATATAACTGATGAAATGAGGAAAATATCATGGGAAAAATAATTGCCGTTTCAAACCAGAAGGGCGGCGTGGGTAAATCTACCACCGTGTGCAATCTGGCGGCGGTTTTTGGCAACAGGGGAGCTAAGGTGCTTATCGTGGATTTTGACCCCCAGGGCAACACCACCACCAGCTACGGCATTCAAAAAAGGAGTATAAGAAATACCGTCTATGACGTCCTGATGGGCGAGTGCTCGCTGTTTGAAGCAGTGGCAGCCTCGACTTACAGGGGAGTTTCGGTGGTGCCCACAACTCAGGACCTGGCAGGCGCTGCGGTGGAGCTTATGACTATGGATAACCGTGCAGCCAAGCTCCGTGAAAAGCTGGGGGAAGCCAAGGAGTTCTACGACTATATCTTCATCGACTGCCCCCCTACCCTGGATATGCTCACCATAAATGCCCTGGTGGCTGCCGACTCGGTGCTTATCCCCCTGCAGTGCGAGTTTCTCTCGCTGGAGGGTCTTGTAGAACTGCACAACACCATCAACCGTGTAAGAGACAACTGGAACAAGCAGCTCTACGTTGAGGGCATACTTTTTACCATGTGCGTTGACCGCTACAAGATCACGGGGCAGATAAAAAGCGAGGTCAAAAAGCACTTCCCCAAAGAGGTCTTTGCCACCACTATCCCCCGAAACGTTGCCCTCTCCGAAGCTCCCAGCTTTGGTCAGCCTGCTATCTACTACGATAAAAAAGCCAAAGGCTCAAAGGCATATGAGGAGCTGGCTAAGGAAATGGTCAAGAGGGAGAAAAAGCGGGCGAAATAACCTACGGACAGAAGGTCTTAAATGTTCCACGTGGAACAATTCGCTAAGGGTCTAAAATAAAAGAGGAGAATGAGTATGGGTAAGAAAAACAGAATGGGCATGGGTCTTGATATGCTTTTTGCGGATAACTCTGCCAACGAGAAAAATGAAACAGCAGCGGCAGCAGACAAGGACGGCGCAGCGATGGTCAGGCTGTCGCTTCTGGAGCCTAACAAAGATCAGCCGAGAGAGAATTTTGACGACGAAAAGCTGGGGGAGCTGGCTGACAGCATAAGAGAAAACGGCGTGCTGCAGCCCATACTTGTGAGACCCCTCGAAAACGGCGGCTACCAGATAGTAGCAGGCGAGCGCAGGTGGAGAGCCTCAAGGCTGGCAGGGCTCAGCGAGGTGCCTGTTTATATAAAGGAACTGGACGACCGCCAGACTATGCAGATGGCGCTGATTGAAAATATCCAGCGGCAGGACCTTTCGCCTATTGAGGAGGCGGCTGCCTACAAGAGCCTGATAGAGACCTACGGGCTGACCCAGCAGGAGGCTGCCGTGGCTGTGGGAAAATCACGCTCGGCAGTGGCTAACTCCCTGAGACTTCTGGAGCTGGAGGAGGGAGTAAAAGCGCTGGTGGACAGCGGCGAGCTCTCGGTGGGTCACGCAAAGGTGCTGGCTTCTCTTGAAAAGGAAAAGCAGCAGAGGTTCGCCGACGAGGTAAAAGAAAAAGGCTACAGCGTAAGGCAGCTGGAAAAAGCTGTCGCCGCAGCCAACAGGGAGGATAACCCCCCCGAGGAGTTTATGAAAAAGGTGAGCCACAATACCTTTAAAAAGGAGAGACCCTTTGTGAAGGAGTTCGAGGTCTCGGTGAACGACAGCTCAAACATCAAGGTCAAAGCCAAAAATGAAAGCGACGGCAGCGTCTCGGTAAAGCTTAACATCGGCATGGAGCAGGACATAGAAAAAGTCCTGAGTAAGCTCGCTCAGTTCCTGGAAAAATACTGACCCCGGTCGGTCTATGGCTGGTTTGTGGGTCGCTTACTGGGGAAAACCTTTCTGAAGAAAGGTTATTCCCCAGACCCCTTTCCAAAG
>CALCRR010000004.1 GCA_937894495.1 uncultured Ruminococcus sp.
GCCGTATGTATGGCGATGAAGTAGAGGGTGTGACCATAGAAGGGGGAAAGACCGGCTATACAGATGAGGCGCAGCACACAATGGCAAGCTTTGCCAAAAAAGGCGATAATGAATATATAGCTGTTGTAGCTCATGAAGACGATAAATGGGGAAGCGTTTATGACACATTTGACATATATGAAAAATATTTAAAATGATCCCCTATAAAAAAAGCCTGATGTGTTATACTGAAAGAGCAGTCGACAAACACCCAAAAATCTGGTAAAATAGAAATAAGAAAAAATACCAGAAGGGAAATTACTATGAGGTACAGTAAAGAATTCAAAGAAGAAGCATTGAAGCTTTCCGATGAGATCGGACCGAAAAAGGCTGCACAGCAGTTAGGGATACAGTATTACACGCTGTCTGACTGGCGGTCAAAACGTAATACTGCGATCAAAAACAAGAAAAATCAGATGTCCGATGAAGAACTTCAAAAGCGTAATCTTGAGCTTGAACGAGAAAACGCTGAGCTGCGCAAAGCAAACGATATACTCAAGGATGCACTCGGTTTTTTCGCAAAAGACCGGAAGAAGTAAAGACAAGCGAGCGTCATCTGTTCGTAAATGAGTTTCGTCACAAGTACGGAGCAAAAGCTATATGTAGGTTTCTGAAAATAAGCGAATCAGGCTATTATCGCTGGCTCAGGAATCAAGGCAAGCCCGGCACAAGACAGCTTCTTCTGGTCAAAATCCAAGGCATTTTATCAGAGCATCCTGACAACAGAAATTATGGTGTCAGACGGATGCAGACGGCTCTTGCACAGCGAGGCTCTCATGTCAGTATGAGAACCGTATATCGAACAATGCGTGAAGCAGGACTTATCCACAAGCATCGCAGACCACATGGCATCACCAAAGCTGATACTGCTGCTCAGGAGAAAAAGAATCTGATAAAAAGAAATTTCAGAGCAGATAAGCCGTTGCAGAAGCTGCTGACTGATATCACCGAAGTCCAGTGCGCAGACGGAAAGCTCTATGTTTCGCCCATTCTTGACTGCTTTAACGGCGAGATAGTATCTCTTGAAATGCGTGAAAATATGAAGAAAGAATTGTGCATAGATACCGTCCGACAGCTCCGTAAGAAGTACGGCAGACTGAATGGCACTGTCCTTCACAGCGACCGAGGCTGTCAGTATACGAGTTATGCTTTCCGCAACTCGCTTGTTTCGGCAGGGTTGATCCAAAGCCTCAGCGGAACGGCGCATTGTTATGATAACGCACGAATGGAAAGCTTTTTCGCCACCTTGAAGAAGGAAAAGCTGTATAAGATTCCGACCTACAGAATGAAACGTGAAGAAGTCAAGACTGAGATCTTCCGATACATCTTCGGCTATTACAATACCCAAAGAGTCAACAGCTTTAATGTGGGCGGATTCCCACCTGTGACGCTAAGAACTTTGAACAGCCTCTCCACCCAGGCTGCCTGATATCTGTCTATTTCAGATTTTGGGTGTTTGGTGACTGCACATTTCTTGACAATTCCAAAAAAATGAGTATAACAACATACTAAAGAAAAAAGAACAGCTCCAGACAGCTTTTGCAAAGTCAGCAGATACTATATAAAAAAGTATAAATTTTAATATTCAATTTTTTCTCAAAATGATTGACAAAAGCAATAGGAATGTGATATAATAATATAAGCGCCGGCGTGATGGAATTGGCAGACGTGTTGGACTCAAAATCCAATGATAGCAATATCGTGCGGGTTCGACCCCCGCCACCGGCACCATAATTCAACGTAGAATCGGGCTTTTTTGATAAAGGCTCGATTCTTTTTTTGTCTACCATTTCTTCTACCAAACAATAACTTGTCAGTTTTTAGCACTTCCAGTTTGATTTTCGCTGTCAGTATCAGTTTCACTATCACCCTCGGAAGCAATACCACCTCCGAGAGCCTGAGCAATCGCATTGGCTGATGTCACTTTTGAATTGTACTCCAAGTGGCTGTAAAAATCAGCCGTTACCTGGAATGTGGAATGACCTAACCACTCCTGTATCGCTTTCATAGGAACACCGTTCGCAAGCAAAAGGCTCGCACAAGAGTGCCTGAGATCGTGGAAACGAATTTTCTTGAGCCTGTGCTTCCTTATCATATGTGCGAAGTGATCTGTCACATAGACGGGTGTAATCAGATTTCCGAAATGGTCTGTGCAGATATAATCGTCATAATCGTGGCAGTATTCGTGCTTCAGGAGCTTTGCAAGGTATTCGTTCTGAGCCTTCTTCTCTTTCAGGAGTTCACCAATGAAAGGAATAAGAGGGAGCGTTCTGTGACTTGCCCTTGTTTTAAGCTGATTGTGGAACTTCGTTACACGGACACCGTCGCCCTCACGAACAACGTATGCCTTTTCACGGATAGTGATAGTTCCCTTTTCAAAGTCGATAGCATCCCACCTCAGACCGATGATCTCGCTGCGGCGAAGTCCGTAATAGGCGGCGATAAGCACCACCAATTCCATTCTGTCACCTCTGAAAGCCGTAAACAAGCGTCCGAGTTCCTGCTCGTTATAGAACATAGCTTCAAACTTCTCCATTTTAGGACGCTCCGTCTTTTCCGACTCGTTCACGGAGATCAAATTCATCTTCATCGCATATTTGAGTGCCTTATGGATATTTGCGTGATAATGCTTGATCGTGTTAGCCGAAAGACCGCCTGCATACATATCATTATAGAACTGCTGAAGCTCCATAGCCGTCAGCTCGGTGAGCTTGATGTCGGGATATGCCTTCTCAAAATAAGAGATTATGCGGTGAGAGGTGTGGATATATCCCTCGTAGGTGTTCTCGGCTACCGTAGGCTTGATCGCTTCGAGCCATACCTGGAAAAACTCTAAGAACGTATATTCGCCGCTGCCTTTCTTGGCAGACGAAACTCGCTCCGAGGCCTTAACCTTAGCTTCCGCTTCGGCTTTTCCGATATTGCTCTCGATGTATTCCTTGTAGAACTCCGATACCAGCTCGTCAATCTTAGCTGTCAGATCCTTCTTCTTGCACTTCTCGGGAAGTCCTGTGCCAACCCATTTCCTTTTTCTGTTGCCTTCCTCGTCCTTGTAATCAAAGACCACATAATGTTTCCCGCGCTTCACGGCGGTAAACTACCATAGTGATATAGAAGTTTTTTCTCCCTTAATACAGACCGCATAACA
>CALCRR010000005.1 GCA_937894495.1 uncultured Ruminococcus sp.
CGGGCGCCAGACGGCTTGCAGGGGGTCTGGGGGGCGGAGCCACCCAGCTCAGGGCACAAAGCCCCAGCTCAGGGCTCAAACCATCAGCCTGCGCACAAGCTCTTCATCGGGCTTGACAGTAATAGTGTAGTTGCTTGTAAAAATCACCATGCCCGGCTTTGAGCCTGCAGGCTTTTTAACATACTTAACAAAAGTATAATCCACATCAGCCCGTGAGGAATTTTTTGCCTTTGAGTAATAAGCAGCAATGGCAGCAGCCTCTTCAATAGTCCTGTCAGGGGGCATTACCTCCTCGCCCTGCCTGCCCTCACCGCCGCAGCTTATTATCACATGGCTGCCTGTTATGTCCTTGACGTGCAGCCAGATATCTGTCTTTTTTGCCTCCTTGCAGGTAAGGCGGTCGTTCTGGGCGTTGTTTCTGCCCACGGTTATGTCATAGCCCTCTGACGAGCGGAACTTCATGGGCGGCAGCGACTTGGGGGGCTTGCCCTTCTGCCTGCCCCTCTTTAAATACCCCTGCTCAGCCAGCTCCTCCCTGAGAGCCGCAATGTCCCCCTCGGTCTGAGCCCTTGTCAGCGCGTCAAATACCGAGTCAAGGTACTTTGCCTCCTCCTCCCCCGAAGCTATAAGCTCCCTCAGCTTTTTCTCGGCAGTGTCAAGCTTGCGGTATTCCTTGTAGTATCTCTGGGCGTTGGCAGCAGGTTCAAGGCGCTTGTCCAGCTTTATCTTTACCACAGGGCTGTCAGGCAGATAAAAATTGTTTGCGCTTATCTCCTCCATGCCGCGCTTTATCCCGTAAAGATTAGCCATTATCAGGTCGCCATACTGTTTAAGCTCCTCACGCTTGGCACAGTCTTTGAGCTCTAAGCGCTGGTTGGATACACGCCTTTCGGTGCGCTCGATAGTGGCTGCCAGCAGCTTAAAAAGGTCCTGCGCCTTCTGCCTTGTGCGTGAAAGTGCGTCACGCTCCTGATAAAAATAGTCAAGCAGCTGCGAGGGCGACTCGAAATGCCTGGTTATCATAAGCCCCCCGAAACGGTTTATGTCACAAAAGCAGAAGTCCTTGAAAACCCCCTCAGGGGTCTTTATCAGCGTGAACTTGTTCTCGCCTGCTTCAATACTCTCTCTCGTCTTGTTCACAAAAAACCACAGCCTGTCAAAGCGGTCGTCGGTCATCTCGCCCACCGTCAGCTCCTGCGAGTGTGAGGTGAAAAACGCACACTCCCTCGCAAATACGGGCGAAATACCCTCCAGCGTGTTCATCACCGCCTTTGAAAGCTCCGCTTTGGGGTCGCTTCTGACCCTCTGCTCAAACTCCTCACGGCTGCACTCGTTTATCCTGAGCCTGCCGCTTTTTTGGGGCAGCTCATATATCATTCCCGGGAGCACAGGCTTGTCCGATACCTCGGGGCTGACCCTTTTTATGCAGTCGATTATCCTGCCCTCAGCGTTGAGCAGCAATAGGTTCGAGCGCCTGCCCATTATCTCCACCGCCACCGTCAGCCTGACAATATCGCCAAGCTCATTGGCAGCGTCAAAATCCAGCATAAGTATCCTCTCAAAGCCCTCCTGCCTGATATCAGCCAGCTTGCCCGATGAAAGGTGCTTCCTCAGCAGCATACAAAACATAGGCGGCTGCTTTGGGTTTTCGATATCAGCCGTGGTAAGGTGTATCCTCGCCGAGCCCGAAACTGTGTTTATAAGCAGCCTTTTAAGCCCCTCCTTAGTGCGTATAGCAATGACCAGCTCTTCCTTTGATGGCTGGTATATTTTATCAACTCTGCCCCCCGTCAGGCAGCCCATCTCTTTTTTTATAAGACTAAGATAAACTCCGTCCAATGCCATATTATCTCCTCCTTTTAAAAAGCCACTGCTTCTTAACTATATTATAGCATGATTTTTGGGGGTATGTCAAATTTAGCGGCGGCGCACACTAAAGCTTGATTTTCAAATACTTCTGTATCGCCGCCGCACCGACAGCAGGGGGAGTCCGCTGCGCTTCACTGCCTGTCTATCTCGCCGAGCGCATTCAGCAGCGCCCCCACCTGAGACATATTGTTGAACGCCGACGGCGAGAACCTTACCGCACCTGTGCGCAGGGTCCCCAGCGTTTCGTGGGCTAGGGCGGCGCAGTGAAGTCCGCCCCTCAGCGAAAAGCCCCTGCTGTTAAGCTTAGCAGCAGTCTCCTCTGAGCTTTTGCCTTTAAGGTTGAAAGCCACTATCGGCACACGCTCACGCCCCTTATCATAGATCACAGCGCCTAACTTGTCAAGCCCCTGTTCGAGAGCTTGGCACATTGCGGCTTCGTGCTCTCTTATGCGCTTTGTGCCCATGCTTTTTATATAGGTCATGCCTGCGCCCAGCCCCATTATGCCGGGGGTGTTTATGCTGCCGCTCTCCAGCTTTTCGGGCATATACGGCGTCTGCTCCAGCTCTGCCGAGGTCGCACCTGTGCCGCCCTCAATAATGGTAGACAGCGGGTACTCGCCGCTGGTGATCAGCATACCCGTGCCCGAGGGCCCGTAAAGCCCCTTCTGCCCCGAGGTGCACAGAAAGCTCATGCCGTCATCAAGACTTATGTCCAGCACGCCGCAAGCCTGTGCGCCGTCGGCGATAAAGGCTATCTTATGCCGCCTGCAAAGCTGGGCTATCTGCTTGTAGGGCAGTATCCTGCCTGTTACGTTTGAGGCTATCATGCAGCATATGCACAGGGTGTCCTGCCTTATGAGCTTTTCCATGCCTGCAACAGTCTGCCCGTCATCGTCAAAAATCTCAGCCACCGAGCATTTAACGCCCCTTTTGGTGAGAGCATAAACAGGTCGTGCGCAGGCGTTGTGCTCGTAACCGCTTATTATTATGTGACCGCCGTACTGCATTATCCCCTTTATCGCCATGTTGAGCGCATAGGTGCAGTTGGGGGTAAAAGCCACATTCTCCACCTGTGCCGAGAAAAGCTCAGCCGCCTGCCGCCTTACCTTATAGACCTGCTCAGCCGCCGCCATAGACAGAGCGTGACCGCCCCTGCCGGGGTTGCCGCCGTACTTTTTAATGCCCTCAGCCACCGCAAAGCGCACCCTGTCGGGCTTGGGAAAGCTGGAAGCCGAATTATCAAAATTTACTGTACCCTTAGGGTCATAGTTCATTGTTATCACCGCTTGTTATGAGTAATAAACACCTCTGTAGGGTATACCGTGCCGTTTGAGCTGCGCCGTGATAAATGACGGTTCGTCCTTTACCCTGAGCGAGTAACCGCAGCCCGAGCCCATGTTCTTCGGGGTCCTCTCCACCCGGCAGAAATACCCCAGCGAGCTCAGAAGCTCCTCAGCCTTCATGGCATAGGTTATCGACCCTATCGAGATATAGATATTGCTTTTGTTTGTCATTTCATTACTTCCTTTCTTTTAAGCGCAGAAGAAACTGCGCCTCACTGCTGATATTATATGCAGTAAGGGTCAAAGCTGTGAAATGCCCATGGCTGATTGAGGATTATTTTACTTTGCGGTATTCTTAATTTTGCGCTTGACAAAATCGGTGGAATGGTGTATAATATAGTCAAAGATATCATGGTTAAATAGTTCAAGATAACCACCAAACGAAAAACCCAAGAGTTGCACCTCTTGGGTTTTTCAGGTTATGTGCTAAGTGCTGATCGTCAGATCAACGTCGGTTCTCCAGCCACTTGCTAATGAGGGCGGTGATAATATCACCAATTACATTAGCTGCGAGACCAACTAAAAAGGATATCAAATAGTTCAAGACTTCCACCTCCTTCCTCGCGGAGGTTCCGACGACAGTAATATTATAGCATTTTTTGTCGGACAAGTCAATTAAAATTGTGCTTGACAAAATCTGCGCAATGGTGTATAATATTCACAGATGAAAAAGCTGTTAATTTCAATCTGTTCACAAAGCGAAAGACCCAAGAGCTGCTTCTCTTGGGTCTTTCATTTGTGCTACCTGTCGGAGCTGTGCCGGTCGTTTAGCCACTTGCTTGCGACTGCTGTGATCATATTACCAACAACGCTTGCTGCAACGCCGACAATAAATGTTACTAATGTACTCAACCTGTCCACCCCCTTTCCTTCGGGGACACCGACATTAAGATAATTATATCATTTTCCGCCATCAAAGTCAACGAGCCCCGCTTCGTGAGATCGTATACAAATTGGTGTCAAATGGAAAAGTTAACATTTTTACATAAATAAATATGTCCCTAAACAAATATCACAAACAGGGCGAAAACGTTTAATTTTGGGGCTTTGGAGAACATCTGAGGACTGCTGAGCTGTGCTTGTTGTTAAAATCGCCTAAGTAATTATGGAAAAATTGTGAAAGTAAACAAAAATCGAAAATGTTCAAAAAAACTATTGACAAATGGCGGATAGGGGTGTATAATGTAATTGCAGTCAAGGGAGCAGAGAGCTCCCGACTAAATAAAATTTTATTATGGAGGGATTTTCTATGAAGAAATCTAACAACAAGGGCTTCACCCTGGTAGAGCTCGTAGTAGTAATTGCAATTATCGGCGTACTTGCAGCTATTCTCGTGCCTTCAATGATGGGTTATGTTAAGAAAGCCAGACTGAAGACAGCTAACGGTAATGCTAAGACAGCTTACAACGGTGCATCTGACTACATGGCAGAGATGGAGACAGCCGGTCACATTTCTGAGGTAGGCAATTCTGACGCTGCTAACGCTGCTGCTTATGAGCTTTCTACAAACGGCGACGGCGCAGGCGTGGTTTGGATCGACATCAAGACAGCAGATCTTTCTACAGCTGATGTTATTGATTACACAGCTTACTGGAGAAAGACATCATCCGATGATATCACCGGTAAGTATCCTGATGCTCCTTCAAGCGTTGAGAAGTCCGAGGCTCTCTCACCTGCAGGCGCTAGCCAAGAGTGCAAGACAGCTACTAAGCCCACAATCCCAGACTAATTAAAAGTTAGTATTACGGAAAACTAAAGCTTAACAGATCGGCGGTCAACAGACCGCCGATTTTTGTGCCTATGCAAAATGTTTATCATACCCCTTGACAAAACAGATAATATGGTGTATAATATACTTAACGAAAACGATAAAACTGACATGGTTTCATGCAAACCGAAAACCCCGAGAGTTGCCGCTCTCGGGGTTTTCATTTCAGGATCTGGTCGAGCTTACCTCTTGTCGATCCATTTGCATATGTAGTAGGAGACTACATTAGCCGCAACAGAGGTTAATAACGATAAAACAATTGACATGGTTTCACCCCCTTTCTGTCGAAAGGCGTCGACCACAAATATTATAGCATATTGACAAAACTATGTCAAATATTAGCTTTGGTTTTCGAGCAAGTTTTATCGTTAATTTGCACCAACAGCAGTGTGCTTATTTGTGCCAGATGACAAATTGCTGACTTGTTGTTAAAATATAGTTGCATTTTTTTCTAAAATGTTGTAAAATATTAGATAGAATAATAACAACGGAGGCGGTTTTGATGGAAGGTAATTTCTTTAAAGACCTTATATATAAGATCAAAGACCTGCAAATGGAGGATATTTTTCCGCTGAACAGAAATTATTACGATGTCAAGGACGTGCTGAAAAGCGTGGGTATCTACGTGGGCGCTATACTTGTGCTGGCTTTGCTGTGGATATTCCTCGGGCGCATTTTCATTCTGGGCGTTATCGTTAAGATAATCGGCGTGGTGTGCGGTCTTTACGCTATCATCGGCATGGTGGCTCTGCTTCTGGAGTTTATGAAGGTCAATTAGCACGGTTATTGTAAATATTTTAAGCAGCATGAGCGGTGTTATCGCTTGTGCTGTTTTTTGTTAAAAAAATTCCCTGCCGCTATTGCAAACAGCGCGATTATGTGGTATAATAACTAAGTATGCAGTATCATTTTTGAACGTTTGAACGGAGGAATTATCTTGTCAAATCTTAAGGAAGAGATAAACAGGCGCAGGACCTTTGCAATTATTTCTCACCCCGACGCAGGTAAAACCACGCTTACCGAGAAGTTTCTGCTCTACGGCGGAGCTATCGCCCAGGCTGGTGCGGTAAAAGGCAAAAAAAATCAGCGCCATGCGGTTTCCGACTGGATGGAGATCGAGAAGCAGAGAGGTATCTCGGTAACATCTTCGGTAATGCAGTTTCAGTATAATAATTATTGTATAAATATCCTGGATACCCCGGGACATCAGGATTTTTCGGAGGATACCTACCGCACCCTTATGGCGGCAGACTCGGCAGTAATGGTCATTGACGCCTCAAAGGGTGTTGAGAACCAGACCAGAAAGCTCTTTAAGGTGTGCGTTATGCGGCATATCCCCATCTTCACCTTTATAAATAAAATGGACAGGGAAGCGAGAAACCCCTTTGACCTTATGGAGCAGATCGAGTCGGAGCTGGGCATACAGACCTACCCCGTAAACTGGCCCATCGGCTGCGGCAAGGAGTTCAAGGGAGTTTACGACAGGGAGAAAAAGCACATTATCTCCTTCGACAGCGGCAACGACCAGGTTTTCGGCAAGCACAAGGTATCTGCTACCGAGGTCGATCTGTCTGACCCTGCCCTTGATACCCTCATCGGCGAAGATCTGCACGAGACCCTCTCAGACGATATCGAGCTGCTTGACGGCGCAAGCTATGAGTTCGACATTGATAAGGTGAGAAGCGGCGAGCTTTCCCCCGTTTTCTTCGGCTCGGCGCTCACTAATTTCGGTGTTGAGCCTTTTCTTGAGCGCTTTCTGGAAATGACTACCTCACCCACTGCCAGAATGTCCAGCGCAGGTCTTATCGACCCGTTCAGCGAGGATTTTTCCGCCTTTGTTTTCAAGATACAGGCGAACATGAACAAGGCTCACCGTGACAGGATAACTTTTCTGCGTGTGTGCTCGGGCAAGTTCGATAAGGAGATGGACGTGCTGCACGTTCAGGGCAACAAAAAGCTCAGGCTGTCTCAGCCCCAGCAGATAATGGCGCAGGAGCGTGAAATAATCGACGAAGCCTACGCAGGCGATATAATCGGCGTGTTCGACCCCGGCATATTCTCTATCGGCGATACGGTGTGCTCACCTAAGAAAAAGTTTGAGTTCGAGCCTATACCCACCTTCGCCCCCGAGCATTTCATGCGTGTGCGCCAGAAGGACACCCTGAAGCGCAAGCAGTTTGAAAAAGGCACCACCCAGATAGCTCAGGAGGGTGCTATCCAGATATTCAAAGAGCCCGACACGGGACTTGAAGAGGTGATAGTCGGCGTTGTGGGCGTGCTGCAATTAGAGGTATTTGAATACCGCATGAAGAACGAATACAACGTGGAGCTCTTCAAAGAGGGGCTGTCTTACTCATACATCAGGTGGATAGACAACGAGGACATCGACGTTAAAAAGCTAAAGCTCTCCAGCGACACCAAGGTGGTGCAGGACTTCAAGGGCAACTACCTGCTGCTTTTCACCAGCGAGTGGAACATTCGCTGGGCGCTTGAAAAAAACGAAGACCTGAAACTCTCCGAATTCAACAGAGGGACCACGTAATTGTGTTCGAGCTCTTAGTTTTGTGCCTTGAGCTGGGGCTCTGCCCCAGACCCTGCAAGCCGTCTGGCGCCCGG
>CALCRR010000006.1 GCA_937894495.1 uncultured Ruminococcus sp.
TTTCGGGGATATAAATATCCCCCTGCTATATTTAATTTTACACTTTAAAGCGTGAATTGTCAAGTGCTTTTGTATAAGTTCTGATATGAATATATTAAACTGAAATGTATGCTGATAAGTATGCAGTATTTCAAGCTGATTTATATAGCAGAGGGACATATCATCTTTTGTTCTTACGCTGCGGGACTGTTGTTACCGTTATTATCTTTATTATTATCTACGGCATTTTCTACTTTGACCGTATTTATCTCGATCAGCATTTCAAGCTGCTCCGCTGTCAAAAGCCCCTGCTTGTAGAAAGCCTTGTAGTACCCGATCTTCATAGCTCGGATAAACGCCTGACGGCTTTCCTCTGATATTTCTATCTTATCCCCGGTGGGTCTGTTGTCTTTTTCTTTTGATTCCAAAATTCTACTCAAATATTTATCCTCCATGTTTTAGATCATATTGCGATTATGAAGGTGAAGTTGATTTTAGTTTTCATTCGTTGCTCAGTCCTTTCTATGCTAAAAATATATCATATATCAAGTCGGTTGACTCTATTGCTGGGATATGGTATACTAATAAATGTAATTCTCTCATTATTGAAATTCACATATTTAGGAGTGTGATTTGATGAAACAATACATTCACGTTTGTATTCCCACTATCAGTAAATATCATGACGGACCATCAACTGCGATAATATACATTAAGACTTCCTCGTTGCTGATTATTTCATTGGTTGTAATATTATTAGTCGGAGTTTTGCGTATAAAGCATTTGCCATGATTATTGTGATTACTTAGGTTCAGTATCATTGCTTGAATTGTTCTCTGCTTTATCAGTCTTTTCATCAACCGCCTCATCACCATCGCTCTCACTTTTTGCTGCCTTATCCACCTTCCCGTTCAGCGCTCTGTAAAGCTCGGCAAGCTGCTCCGCATAGGGCAGCGACTCCATCTCGCCTGCGACATACTCCGCAATGATGTTGTCCGAAAAAATGAAATCCAGTTCCTCGGCAAACTTTTCCGGCGAGATGGTGTAGCCGAATCTTCTCACAGCTATCCTGCCGATCTCGATCAGAGTGTCGGTGCTGATCTCCAGCTTTCTCTCGACATCGTTCATCTTTGAATTGAGTTCGCTGCGCTTTGTCTCGATAGTGGTCTGCGCTCTCTCGATACTCTTTTTTGTATTGGATATATCCTTGATGAGCCTTGACAGCTCTTGCTTGTTCTGTGACATATAATTTCCCCTTTCAAATTCAAAATATAGTTTTACAATTTAGAAACATTTATCATTTACTTTTGAGTGACATATATAGTGCATGGCTATCACGCCCTTTCGCATAATTCATATCAGCGATGATGTTTCTTTTTCTTGACCTCGCCCTTTTTCTGCTCCTGCTCAGGCGCAGCCTTGTCAAAGTCAGGCAACGCCTTGAACCCAATCTCGTCAACAAAGTATGCTACTCCGCCAACTTTGATTATCATTCCGACAGCAATTCCCTTGTGAGTGCTGCAGATATTTTCAAGCCGCTGAGAAACGCTCTCGCCCTCGGTGTCGAACCAACTGTCCTCGTATACTTTTGAATAATTCGTAATGGTAGGGCTTTGCTTGACCTCGGCAAGCGGTACATAGTTATCATCATTCGGCAGATATATCTCATACCTCTGCTCCTTCAAGTGCCGCAGCTTGTCCTTTTCCTGCTCCGACATTCTCTCATGAACAGCAGCAACCATGCGAGATATGTAGTCACCAGATGACGAACCATTGTAGGTATCCACGATACTTTGATAATCACGCTCCTGCTGACGAAGCTGCGACAGCAGCTCCGAGTAGCGCTCCATTTGGAACGGCTCTATCTCGCCGCTTTTGATTTTCGATTCAATATCCGCTATCTTTTTTCGGACGGCGTTCAGCTTTCCCTCTACCTCGCCGATAGAATTGATTTCCTCGGAGTTGATGATGTGTAACTGATGATTGAGCGCAGAGAGATCGTCCTGCACTCCTTTAGCGAATTTCAGCTTGCGGGTTTCATGACTAAACTCCTGCATGACATCATCAATAATTTCATCAAGTGACTTGGGCGGCTTTCGGTTAGCCACACTTTTCTCTATTTTTCTCGCAAGACGTGTTTCCTCATACCTCGCACCCAGCGTTTTCAGACGCACGGCTCGTCCCTGATTGGGAGCCTTAACCGAGATGTATTTGCCTTGCTTGATAGTAAAGCCTTGCCCCTCGAGAGTAGCGAGCAACTCATCAAGCGAGCCGACCGACTCCACCAGCATATCAATGCGCACTCTAATGCGCTCCTTCCACGAATCCCCCAGCTTGCGGTGCAGCCACTCGCCGTAAGTCATAGCGCAGGGCTCATGATCGGGCTGCGCACAAAGCTGCTCCATGATACCGATACCATGCTCCCGACAAATGCCGTCGGACACATGGCGAATATCCCAGAGGGTATGCCAGTTACTGTTGAACTTTTTCCCCGACAGGCTGTAGGGGCAGAGCAGGACGTGATTATGGATGTGGTCATGGTCGGTGTGGGTACACACCATCGCCTGAAAATCTTCACCGAAGGCTCGGCGTACCCACTCTATTCCGATAGCATGGGCCTCCTCCGCAGAACACTCCCCGGGGGCAAATGACTGGATCAGATGAAACGCCTTGACGGGTTTATCGCCCTCGGCTGGCGGTTTAGCGTTCATCTTCTTGTGTGAAAATCTTTCGTAAGTCAACGTGAGTTGCATCATCGCCGTGTCAACATCTTCCTCGAGGTTAAGCCCCGTGATAAGCTCGCATTTCTCGGTCTTGTCGGGATTGGTTATGTATCGCAGGCAAGTGCGGACTGAAT
>CALCRR010000007.1 GCA_937894495.1 uncultured Ruminococcus sp.
GGGATGACCCTTTTTCAAAAGGGTCTCCCCCAATAGGACCTGCAGGCAGCAGGACAGCTCATCATAAGCGGCGATACGGGCAAAAATTAAAGCCAAAGCTGCACTCATTTTTATGAGTAGCGGCTTTGGCTTTTTACTATTTTCTTTGTGACACTGCCAGGCGGTTGAGGGCGCGTTTAAGGCGCTGCTCAGCCAGGTCGAACTCGGTGCGGCTGGCGTCTGCTTTAATGGCAGCCTCGGCACGCTCTTTTGAGCGCTGGGCTCTGGCGACATCTATCTCGTCGGACCACTCAACAGCAGATGAAAGAATAGTCACTCTGCCATCGTTTGACACCTTTATAACGCCGTCTGAAATGGCAGCCGATTTGAACTGCCCGTCGAGCTTTATTTTAAGCTCCGATGGCACTATGCTCGCCACATAGGGCGAATGTCCTGCGAGAATTCCCACATTGCCCGAGGTGGTCTTTGCTATTATCTGCTCGGTCTCTCCCTCATAAAACACCCTGTCGGGAGTGAGCACCTTTATGTTATATGGGGTCATCATCAAAACTCCGTTTCATAGGTCATAGATCAGCTTCGGCAGCAAGAACATAAAAGCAGGAAAAATCGTCTGCGGAGCTGACAAAACATCAAATTCGCCGCAGGCGCACCTTATTCTTGCCTCTTACTTCTTGCTTCTTGCCTCTGAGAAAATCAAAAATTGATTTTCTCAGGTCAGCTTTCAGTTGACTTTTTTGCCTTTTCTACTGCTTCGTCGATAGTTCCCACAAAGAGGAATGCTGACTCAGGCAGGTCGTCGTGCTTGCCCTCGATTATCTCCTTGAAGCCCCTGATAGTCTCTTTCAGCGGTACATACTTGCCCTCGTAGCCTGTGAACTGCTCGGCTACCGAGAAGGGCTGGGAGAGAAATCTCTGTATTTTTCTGGCTCTTGAAACGGTGAGCTTATCCTCGTCGGAGAGCTCGTCCATGCCCATGATGGCGATGATATCCTGCAGCTCAACATATCTTTGCAGTATCGACTGCACCTGTCTTGCCGTCTGGTAATGCTCGTTGCCGACTATCTCGGGGGTGAGTATCCTTGATGTGGACTCCAGCGGGTCAACTGCCGGGAAGATACCCAGCGAGGATATGCTTCTTGAAAGCACCGTTGTGGCGTCCAGATGTGCGAATGTTGTGGCAGGGGCAGGGTCTGTAAGGTCGTCCGCAGGCACATAAACTGCCTGTACCGAGGTGATAGAGCCCTTGTTGGTAGAGGTTATCCTCTCCTGCAAAGCGCCCATTTCGGTAGCCAGTGTAGGCTGATAGCCAACGGCTGAGGGCATACGTCCCAGCAGCGCCGAGACCTCTGAGCCTGCCTGTGTAAACCTGAATATGTTATCAATAAAGAGCAGCACGTCCTGACCCTCAACATCTCTGAAATACTCAGCCATGGTAAGACCCGAAAGACCCACTCTCATTCTCGCTCCGGGGGGCTCGTTCATCTGACCGTAGACTAAGACGGTCTTGTCGATAACTCCCGACTCCTTCATTTCCCAGTACAGGTCGTTGCCCTCTCTTGTTCTCTCGCCGACGCCTGTGAAAACAGATATACCGCCGTGCTGGTTGGCAACGTTATTTATAAGCTCCTGTATAAGCACCGTCTTGCCGACGCCTGCACCGCCGAAGAGTCCTATCTTGCCGCCTTTAAGATAGGGTGCGATAAGGTCGATGACCTTTATGCCTGTTTCAAGTATCTCGTTAGCGGCGGTCTGCTCCTCATAGCTGGGGGGCTGGCGGTGTATCTCCCACCTTTCGGCGGTCTCGGGGGCAGGCAGGTTATCCACAGGCTCACCCAAAAGGTTGAACATTCTCGAAAGAGTTTCTCTGCCCACGGGGACCGAGATACTTTTGCCTGTGTCAACTGCGTCAACACCTCTTACAAGTCCGTCGGTAGATGACATTGCTATACATCTCACCACGTCGTCGCCGATATGCTGGGCTACCTCAACTACCAGCTTTGTGCCGTTATTGTCTATTTCAAGCGCATTCAGAAGATCGGGCAGGTTATCCTTATCAAAGCGCACGTCAACGACTGCACCGACGATCTGCACGACCTTTCCTATGTTTTTTCCTTCCATAAAATCACCTCGGGAAATTCGGAAATTTTTGTATCGCCCGGTAGGCGATAGATCTATTGTTATTTTGAAATACTGTTTTAATCGCTGTTCAGGCTCGCCGAGCTTATCTCGGTTATTTCCTGAGTGATCTGTGCCTGTCTTGCACGGTTGTATAGCAGTGACAGCTTGTCGATCATTTCGCCTGCGTTATCCGTTGCGGACTCCATTGCCGTTCTTCTGGCTGCCTGCTCTGAGGCGTAGGAGTCTATTATTGCCGAGTAGAGCATTCCGCACAGGTACTGGGGCACAAGGCTGTCAAACACCTCCTCGGGCGAGGGGTCATAGATGGTTGACGGCTGCTTTTCGCCCAGATATTCCAGGTTCTCAACAGGCAGTATCTTCATCTGCTGGGGCTCCTGGGTCATCACCGATACGAAGGTGGTGTACACAAGCTCCACCTCGTCAAAATCGCCTATCCTGTATCTTTCGATTATCTTCTCGGCTATCTGCATAACATCGGGCAGCTCTATGCCCTCGGCTATCTGGGGATAGCCCTCCATGAGCACATAGCCGCGCTTCTCAAAAAACTCAACAGCTTTTCTGCCCACAGCCATTATTTTAACATCTGCGCCGCTGCTTTTAAGCTCCTCGGCTCTCGCCAAGGCAGGCTTTAAAACGTTTGAGTTAAAGCCGCCTGCCAGACCTCTGTCGCCTGCTATAACCACTATCAGCGTAGAGTTTTTGAATTTCTTTTTTGTAAAAACGGACTTGAATTCATGGTCACGGGAGATATCGCACATGACCTGGAACACCCCTTCAAAAAACGGGTGAACAGCCTCGGCTCTCAGCTTTGCCTTACGCATTTTTGATGAAGCCACCAGCTGCATCGCCTTGGTTATCTGCATGGTGCTCTCGACGCTTTTTATGCGGCGCTTTACGTCCTTCATATTGGCAGCTGCCATAAGCTACTCTCCTTACCTACTCTTTAAAAACTTCTCCGCAAAGTCTTTAAGTACCTCTTTAAGAGCCTCCTCATTCTCCTTGGTCAGCTCCTTGGTATCTCTTATAGACGCAAGGATATCGGGGTGAGCTTCATCAAGGTGAGTAAACAGGTCCTTCTCATACTCCCTTATATCCTCAACGGGTATGGTTTTAAGGTAATTATTGACAACGGCATAGATTATAACCACCTGCTTTTCAACATCAACAGGTGAGTTTTTGCCTTGCTTCAAGACCTCAACTATTCTTTCGCCCTGTGCCAGTCTGTCCTTGGTATCCTGGTCGAGGTCGGAGCCGAACTGGGAGAAGCTTTGCAGCTCTCTGTACTGCGAATAGAGCAGCTTCAAGGGTCCCGATACCTTTTTCATAGCCTTTATCTGAGCCGAGCCGCCCACACGGGAGACGGATATACCGGGGTTTACCGCAGGTCTTACGCCTGAGAAGAACAGCTCTGTCTCCAGGAATATCTGACCGTCTGTGATAGATATGACGTTAGTTGGTATGTACGCCGAAACGTCGCCTGCCTGGGTCTCGATAACAGGCAGCGCTGTGATAGAACCACCGCCGTAGTCCTCATTAAGGCAGCAGGCTCTCTCCAGCAGTCTTGAATGGAGATAGAATACATCTCCGGGGTATGCCTCTCTGCCCGTAGGTCTTTTGAGCAGCAGCGACATGGTCCTGTAAGCCACTGCGTGCTTTGAGAGGTCATCATATATACACAGCACGTCCTTGCCCTGCAGCATGAAGTGCTCTGCCATGGCAACGCCTGCATACGGGGCGATATACTGCAGCGGAGCCATCTCCGACGCGGTAGCCGAAACGACGATAGAATAATCCATAGCGCCGTTTTTGGTAAGGGTATCAACAATATTTGCCACTGTGGATATCTTCTGACCGATAGCCACATAGATGCAGATAACGTCCTTGCCCTTCTGGTTGATTATAGTATCCAGGGCGATAGTGGTCTTACCTGTCTGTCTGTCGCCGATTATAAGCTCTCTCTGACCTCTGCCCACAGGTATCATCGAGTCGATAGCCTTGATGCCTGTCTGCAAGGGTCTGCTTACTGATTTTCTTGTGATTATTCCGAAGGCGGGGCTCTCAACAGGGCGGTATTCCTCTGTGAGTATGCTTCCCTTGCCGTCGATAGGCTCGCCCAGGGCATTTACAACTCTGCCCAGCATAGCGTCGCCCACAGGCACCGAAACTATCTTGCCTGTTCTTTTAACGCCTGAGCCCTCTCTTATGCCGTCCTCGCTGCCCAGCAGCACGCAGCCCACGAAGTCCTGCTCGAGGTTCATCGCCATGCCGTATGTACCGTTCTCAAACTCCAGCAGCTCGCCCGACATACACTTTTCAAGACCGTTCACCCTTGAAATGCCGTCGCCTACCGTGCAGACAGTTCCCACGTCATCAAGCGTAAGCTTAGTGCGGTAGTTCTTTATCTGCGATCTTATCAAACCTGTTATTTCATCAGGACGTAAATTCATACCGATTCCGTACCTTTCCACATTATTAGAAGCAAGAACGCTTCGCTTCAAGAGGCAAGAGGCAAGATATCGTGCGCTTTTCGGCGCAGTTCTGCTTCCTGCTCCTTACAATAAATATTCAAGCTATCACTCCGTTGATCTGAGCTTTCAGCTTATCCAGCCTTGTTTTAACGCTTGAATCTATCTGAGCATTGCCGTATCTTATAACGATACCGCCTATCAGCGACTTATCCACCTTTTCGGATAACAGCACCGTTTTGCCCGTAACGCTCTCAAGCTTAGTTTTAAGCTTATCCCTGAGTCTGCCGCTCAAAGGCTCGGCAGTAACAGCAGTTACCTCGAGGATATTCATTTTATCGTTATACATCTGCTTGAACTCGCCGAAAATTTCGGACATATACCTGAACCTGCCCTTTTCGGTCACAAGGCAGAGAAAGTCAAGGGTCAGAGCGCTCAGCTGACTTTCCAGCACGCTTTTCAGGCTCTGAACCTTTTCATCTGCCGATATAAGGGGCGAGCTTAGAAATTTGACATACTCGCTCACATCGTCATCATTGCCCTCATACAGCAGCTTTATTACCTCGCCCAGCTCATTATAAGCCTTTTCAAGGCAGTTTTCCTCCTCGCACAGCTGAAAGAACGCAGTGCCGTAAACCTTACCTACGCTCTCAGCCATTACGCTTCACCCACGTTGTCGATAAACTGCTCGATAAGTCTCTCGTTATCGTCGCTGGTGAGATCCTTCTCGATAACAGCCTGGGCAGCCTGGAATGCGATGTCAGCGATATCGTCCTTGATCCTGTTTACAGCGATCTTCTTCTCACGCTCTATCTCGCTTCTTGCCTGCTCGGTTATGCCCTTAGCCTCCTGCTTGGCTTCGACGATTATCTCGTCAGAGCGCTGCTGGGCTTTTCTTGTGGCAGCCTGAATGATCTGTGCGGATTCTTCCTTAGCGCCGCTGAGTCTTTCATCATACTCAGCCTCCAGCTTTTTGGCGTTTGCCTCAGCTTCATCGGCTCTTTTATATGTATCCTCCACCTCGTTTTTCCTGTCCTCCAGCACCTTGTTCACCTTATCGAACAGAAAGTGCTTGAGCACCAGAAACAGTATCAGCAGGTTGAGCCACGACGCTATTATGGTCGTCAGGTTTATCGAAAGGAAATCCGTAACGTCTCCTGCGGCTAATACCATTTACAAAACCTCCCGTCTTTGATTTGCAAGCCGTGGTGCTTTTATCAGAGCTTGCCGATAAAGGGGTTTGCAAACAGCAGGATAAGTGCAACTACGAATGCGTAGATACCTGTAGACTCAGCCATAGCTACACCGATGAACATCGTTCTGGTGCAGTCGCCCTGTGCCTCGGGCTGTCTTGCGATAGCTTCGATAGTCTTACCTACGGCGTAGCCCTCACCGATACCGGGGCCTATACCTGCGATCATTGCAAGTCCTGCGCCGATAGCCGAACAACCCAATACAAAAGCCTTTTCACTCATAATAGATCCTCCAAACAAAATTCGTTTCAGTTTTCTTGTTTTTTATATTATTAACGCAGAAAGCTCTGCACTAATTTACCCTGCCAGTCGCTAGCGATTAGAGTGCTAGTGACTAGAAATTAGTCTTACAAATTTATGCGGTAACACGTACAAATAACTCGTTTCCAAGGTTCGCGCAGCGTACCGAAGTAATAGCCGCCACAAAAGCGCCCCCTCCCACTAGAGGCAAGAGGTCAGAGGCAAGAGGCAAGAAATT
>CALCRR010000008.1 GCA_937894495.1 uncultured Ruminococcus sp.
TGTTAATCTTGCGATCTGTTTTTGGAGCTTTTGGGGTTAAGTGATTGACAGTGACTATTACCTTATTCTTTTTACTCATAAATAATCAAATCCTTCATGTGAATAATGGTAAATTTCATATTATAATCCTCATTATCTTTCAGTGCTTGCTTCATATCACGCTTAACATAATTCTCTGTATGTGCAGCGTAATAAATATTATCATTCTCAACATAGGATATAAATGTAGCATGATACGGATTTCTGCCCCAATGTTTTATCTGATCATCTGAACAATACGCTAAATCACCTGGCTCAATTAATCCGTTATTTACAAGATACTCTATGTCATCTGCGCTTTCAACAGTATATTCTTTTTCGCAGAACAATTGACCTGAAAAATATTCGTATTGTTTTTGAGCTAATCTCCATGCAGGAGCAATGTCCCAATCTTCGATATATTTATCATTATCTGTAAATCTAAATTTCAGCCAATCTAAACTAAGTAGAAAATCTTCCACACTTTCTACTCCATTATAATAGCAATACCAATCTTTGTTCATTGCAATTTCTCCATTAAATATGCACTGAGAAACAAAATTGGCGCAATCTGTGGAATATTCTCTATACTCAGGATTTCTTCCTTCTCCCCAATTTAAAGCATAATCTAAAGCAGATTGTCTGTTATATCTATAGTAAATATTAGGGTGATTTTTATTTGGATCTTCACCATCAAGCAATCCGTCACCATCAGTATCATCATTAAAAGCATCTGTAGCATTAACTAATTCATCATAATCATTTAATTCGTCATTATCAGTATCAATTTTCGTAGGATCACTTGTAGGTTTGAACACGAAAATTTCAAGTGGTTCAGCATCTTCTCCAATCATAAGACTATACATTTTCTGAATGTAAAGAGATTGATTAACTTCTTCGCCGTCTGACAAATCATCACCATCTGTATCAGGTAATTCAGGATCAGTAAAGACGAGTCGACCATTAGGTAAAGGAATTCCCAATACTTCTTCCATAACATCAGGTAACCCATCCTCATCTGTATCAGTCAGAGAACTAAAATCAGTCTTATTCATATATATTAAGTTTTCATATATAGCTTTAAGTTGGTTAGCGGTTATTGAAGCAAAGTGAGTTCCACCTGTTTTATTAGAGTATTCGATTAGCTTATAATTACTTGCACCTGAGCCCAACCCGATTGTGTGAATTTTGATATTATAGGATATTGCACGATCAAGATTGCTCTGTGAAACATTTACATCACCATCTGATAAGAGAATAATACTTCTATTTCCGCCTTCCTTTATTAGCTGGTCAATTGCAATATCAATTGCTGCATTGGCATTTGTACCACCTTTATTATAAAAGCTTGCACTTGCCCAATACAAATCATCCTTATTCTTAGTCATTTCACAAACACTTTGTGCAGTGTTGTCAAAAGTTATAATAGATGCTTTATCGTTATCATAAGCTGACATAATAAAATAGGCAACTGCTTTATGTCGTTCACAATCATATATAGGGAGATATGGTGCTGATGAAGGAGGGATGATGGTTATTGGATCATTGGTAGACATGCTTCCAGAACAATCAACGCATATTGCCGTTCTTGAAGGAGCATTTGATAATACATTATAATACGACGTATATATACTTCTCCAATTTTCAAACCATTCAATTTTGTCAACAACCATATACTTGCTAAAGTGTGTGGTTTTAATGCTTACTAATGAATTTTCACTATCAAGTATAGATTCGAGATCAACAAATTCTTTATTTTCTTCATTATACCACAAGAACATCAGATTGTCAAACTCAGTGTCACCAAGCTTATCTTTATCGATAACATATGTAAGCGTTGCAGTATCAAACTCGGAAGTTGTCTCAATAGAGAACGGCTCGCCCACAAGTCCGACAACATCTGTGCAAAGAATATCTCTGTTCATAACACTTTTTACAGTTGTTGTTTTCTGCAGATTTCCCGTAGCCTCCATAGACACTCTTACTTCAGTAATAACGCAGTCATCATTCTCAACCTTATGGATAAAGGTCTGAAAACGTTTTTCTGCACCGTCAAGAATGCCATTATCATCGGAGTCGGGATCGTTAGGGTCTGTGCCGAAATAGATCTCGTCATCATCATTGAGACCGTCTCCGTCAGTGTCTACTTCAAGAGGGTTAGTAAAGTATGTGTTTATCTCATCACCATCTAAGAGATTGTCTCCATCGGTATCCTCTACATATGGGTTTGTTCCTAATTCATATTCCTGACCATTAGTAAGACCGTCCCCATCAAAGTCCTCGTCATAGTCAGATATGCCATTATCGTCCGTATCAGGCTTCAATGGATCAGTACCAAGAGTAAGCACCTCATATCCATCGGGCAGAAGATCTCCATCAGAATCGGGATCATACTGGTCTGTACCGATCTCTTTCTCGATAAGATTTGGCAGTCCGTCCTCATCTGTGTCAGCAAGATACTGCCAGTCATCAAATGTCCAGCTGAGTTCTTCAGTCTCAGTTCCTACAAATTCTGCCCAAGAGCTGCTGTAGTTGATATTAGCTCCATAGCTGTCGATAACAACATTTTGAGCAATGATCATACCGTCCATGTTAAAGTTATCGCAGTCGATGGTGACTGTTCCGAACGGAGCGTAGATAAGACCGTTCATAGAAGCCTGACTGTCGGTTATCTTAATATCACCGAACTTGGAATAGATAACAGCATTATTGCCGTTAAGATTACCGCCCGTAAGAGTAACATCGGAAACCGCACCGATAGCAGTATTCAAGCTCACATTGCCGTCATAAGAAAGCCTGCCGGTAACATAGACAGGCGTATTGAGGTTGATGTTCATATCGGAGAACGAATAATCATCGTCATAAGTCTGGCAGTTCTCTGTGAACCAACTGTCCATGAGCTTGTTGTGGATAAAGATCATATCCTTGCTCACATCGAATGAATCATCAATGTCCTCTCCGTCTGTTACGGTCTCGTCAGCTTCGATTTCATCATTAACGGAGATAGTGCCGTTGATGTTGGGATACTGCGCTGTTGCCTCGAAAACACCGTTTGTGTAGCCATTGCCGTTCAAGGTGAAGCTATCCAAGTTAAGCGTGATGCCTCCCTGATCGTCGGCAGCGAATATTGCATAGGGATATTTTGATGGTTGTTCTTCCTCTGCCGATGCAGGAAGAACGGTTGCCATACTTGCAGTCATCGTGAGAGCAAGTATTCCCGAAACTGTTCTTTTCAGCTTCGACATCGTTTTAGATTTCATAGAATCCGTCCTTTCCTTGTTTCGAAATTACTGTTACTTTACGTTCAGAAACTTATCAAGCTCTTTCGGCTCCTTCGGCTGATTATACCAACAAAGACAAGCCTTTGTACTGGTAGTTACTCCCACAGTAAGTGCAAGTGCCGCAAGTACCGAACCATACCTCATCATCAGTTTCCTTAAAGCTTTCATAACTTTTCACTCCTTCTTTCAAAATATATATGTATATTCTCAGGCTCCTTTGGCTGCGAGTATGCGAAAGCACAAGCGTTTCCGCTTACAAACGCTGCCAGTGCATAGACGCTGCTGAGAATTAACATCACAATTACTTCCTTTGCTTTTTGTTTACTTGGCTTTTTCATTGAAATATTGTCCTAACTTGATTTTTTCTGCAATCATTGCAAATGCGATTGTAAACATTCCCGATGTTGAATAAAAACATATTTTTGTGTTGACAAAAAGGAATATGAGTCCGAATAACGTCCAAATCACTGACCAAACAATGGCTTTTCTTTTTAGCTGCTTCTTTTTTTTATTATTTAACGGCTTGTTAGGATGTTCGACAGGAGATAAGACGAATAAAATAATATCCGACAGCATTATCATTACCGGAGAGCATATCATCATAAAGCTGACAGGTATGCTTTTCTCAACTGCAATGAAAATCAAAAGAACAGCAGCTAATGTTGCCATACATCCCAAATGCGTGTCGGCATGGTATCCGCCTGCATTAATTCTTATTGTAAGGAAAGCTGCAAGATTTATGAGACATGGGACAAACGTCCTTGTAAATAATGAAATAGTCAACGCAAGGATAAAATTAAAGACCGTTGACAGCAGCAATTCCATTCCATAAGAATAAACAGGCTCATCCTTTGCTGCTATGATCTTGTTTTCAACAAAAAAACACGCCGTACTTTTGGCAAGTCTGGTAATCATTTCTTATCACCGCCTGCTAAAAGTATAGCGTGTCATATTCAGATTTTCAATAAGTTTTACATGAAGTGTCAAATTTCGTGCATGAAGTGCAATGCTGTTAATATTTTATTAGTATATCAACAAAGAAAATTTCACATTCACACTTAAATGTAATTATTCCGTTTAATTCCTCTACCGCCTTTTTTATACTTCGGATTCCAATGCCATGAGAAGAACTGTCACTCTTTTCGGTTCTAAGATCGGTAACGTCTACTTGATTTGAAGAGTTTGAGATCCCAATATGCAGATTTCCGTTTAATTGGCTTATTTTTATGCTTATGAACTTACTATCGCCCTCATAGCGTTCGCAGCCTTCTATCGCATTGTCAATAAGATTAGCAAAAATTCTGCAAAGTAAAAGATTGTCCAACTCCATTTTCTCGGAAACAGACACCTGCGTTACATACTCGATATTGTGTTTTATAGCTTCCTGCCATTTGAGATTTACAATTGAATCAATCGACGAAATGCCAGTATAGCACACTCCGCTTGTTTCTGATAATTGTTTTTGTAAATCAGTCAAGTGCTTTATAGCTTCTTCAGTTTTGCCCTTTTCAAACATATCATTAGTCACAGCTATCTGATTTTTAAAATCATGTTTTAGATTTCGTATCTCATTGTATTTATCTTCAATTAGTTTATAATTTTCTTCATCATTCTTTAGCTGCTGTTCCATGAGCACCATTTTTAACTGATTGGCATACACATCAAAAAAGTCAAATACGAACAAGTTTAGTGCCAACAATCCACTGATTGCTGCTATGTATACTATTGTACCTTTGGCTTGAACACCGGACGATGTAAACATACTGTATATGATTATTATGCTTAGAAATGGCATTAATATGATAGCGACCCAATTTTTAAGCGGAACATCACGAGTTTTGTTTTTCAAATATTCAATGACATAAACTGATAGCCAGAACAAGAATATCTTTGATACAATCATGCCTATATAGCGACCTCCTCCTGATGAAAGCTGTTCGACAGGCGTACCAAAATCAAGCAAATATAAAACTGCCATAGGTATAAATTCGGCAACCAGAACTATCACAAGAAACATTGTTGAGTAAAAGAGCCGTATCTTCATTTTTACCTTAAACCAAAATGTTGAGACAAATAAAACTGTTAGAAATGTTGCAAGAAGATTAATTGCAGGACTTGTGGGCAAAAAAGTCATTGTGGAAATAAAAATCATTACTATAAGTGTCGAAGAAAGCAAGCCGATTTTTCCATATTTATATTGTGTTTTAAAGATATTGTGAATAAAGAAAATAACGATCATTGCCTCGCAAATATTATTTAACAACTCGGCTACAGTTTCCATTTTTATCATTAAACGCACCTGCTTTTCGTGTACTCAATGAAAATATCAACTACGTCCTTGTAATGCTTACGACTTAGAAATAATTGCTCTCCGTTTTTTAGAAGTAACTTATCCTTTTCCACGAAATCAATATTTGCCGCATTTACTAGGTGACTTTTATCGGACTTGACAAAATACAGACCGCTAAGTTCTTGCTCATAGTCCTTTAGTTTCCCTGTAGTTGTAAATGTTTTATCCAAAAGGTGAATGACTATTTCTCTTGAATATACCTCAATGTAATAAATATCATCTATCATTAGCTGTTTTAGAATACCATTGTAATTTACAGGAATATATTTTCTTTTTCTGTTATACTCGTCAATGGTATCCTTTATCTGTTTTAAATACAATGGACGGGGTTGGTATTTGAGTATATAACGAAAAGCATTGACCTCATATCCTAAATACACGAATTTATCATAACTAGTTAGAAATGCGAGTATAACATTATGATCAATAGAGCGGATATGTTCTGAGGTTTTAAGTCCGTCCATTTCGTTCATTTCTATGTCCATGAAGATAATATCGAATTGACCTCTTGAAAATTCCGATATAAAATCTTCTCCACTGCTAAACTGGTTAAACTGAAAGCCGCTTGTATCTCCGTATATTTCAGTTATATCATTTATAAGATTATCAATGTAAGTTTTCTCGTCATCACAAATTGCTATTTTAATCATGGCCATCACTCCCAAAACCATAACACTACCTAAAGACTAGCTCGCTTGCTATATATCTATATTATAACACATTTTTCTTTAAAATCAATGAATATGTAATAAAAAGCACTTTAGATGTAAAAATTAGCCGAAATCAAAACTTTTCACCGTAAGCGACAACACTCCAAACGTATAAAGGCGCAGTCAAGCTGAAAAGCAGACCGCCAAAGATAATGGCGATAGGCGTCCACTCCAGCTGCCCGTGCTTGCGGTAGTCCAAATATGCGCCGCCTATCTTAACGAACAGCAGAACTGCCAGAATAACGTCGATTGCCGGGAACACCACGTTGTTAACTACCGACTGAATCTGACCCTTTGCCGTAGTCCAGGTCGATGTGACGGCACTTGCGACATCGGCACTTGCCGTGATTGTCATCATAACGGCAGGACGGGCACTAAGGTGGACGGCAGCGACGAAGCTCACCGCAAGGCAGAGGAATGGACTGCGAACGAGGTCACGACCACCACCACGGCAGCACCCCCGACTGCAGACCCCTCTCAGACGAACGCAGAGAGCCGTACAGGCACCACAGACGATACCGAGGATAATTCCTCGAATTTGAGATACCTCGCCGCAGGAGCCGCCCTGCTCGCTGTTATAGGCATACTTGCGGCGGTGACGAAAAGGAGAAAGTGACTATGAAATTCAAGAGTGAAAGCATGATAAACGGCAGCCCCGAATGGGAGCTTGACACAGACAGCTGCACCGTGACCCACCGCACCGCAGACGGCAAGGTCAGCGAGGACACATTCCACACCGATTATATCCGCTACCACATCAGCTACACCGTGGCAAAGTACCCCGAGCGTTTCAAGAGGCTTGTAAACAAGGGCGAGATATACAAGTACCTTGACGACCTTGAAACGAGGGCGTTTGAAGCGGAGAGCCGTCAGGTGGAAAAGTGGAAAGAGAACGACCGTGAGTACAAGGCGGCGGTCATGGCAGGCGACATTATGAAAGCCGCAGGGCTTGAAAACGGGCTGAAATACATGGCGAGAGAGATCGTGCTTGACTGCATGATATATGTATAAAAAAATTTGGGTCTATGAAAGTTTAAGTAATAGACCCATTTTTTACAATTGAATAACTCGCCCATTGGTTGAGAAACACTCGCAAAATAAGTTATTGACCCTAACAAAGCTAAATGGTATAATAAAGATACGAAATAATATTAATAATATTATCCCACAGAGGTGATCAAAATGGATAACTACATATCAAAAAACCTGCGGAAACTTCGTAAGGAGCGTGGCATGACTCAGGACGAGCTTGCAAAGAAGCTGGGCGTCAGCTATCAGTCGGTCAGTAAATGGGAGCAGGGAAAGAGTAATCCCGACCTTGCTATGCTGCCTGCAATAGCGGTGCTGTTCGGGGTGACTATTGACGAGATATACGACATGGACGAGATAAAGCGGCAGCAGCGGATAGACGAACTGAATAAACGAATAAAGGAAAACTATCAGCTTCACAGAGTAAACAATAATATCCCTTTGATACAAGAGGTACTTGACGAGTACCCAAATTCTCCCGACCTGATGTTCGAGCTTGGGCGCTCATATTTTCTTGCTCACGTTGACGAAGCGGAAACGATAGAGTATCTCGGGACAGCAGGTGAGCTTTTTGCTAAGGTCATTCGCTTGACTGACAATGAAAAGCTGAAAGAGGATTGCCGCTACTACTTGAATCTTTGCAGCTATTACAGCGGCGAGAGTGCAGTCGCTCATGAGGACAGCATTGACAGCAGCAGAGAGCTTATCAAGAATATTCTGCTTGCCGATGAAACTATGGACGTTGACCGTGATATGTCAATGAAGAAAAATATCGAGTCGCTGACGCTGTTTCTCGCAAGACAGATATGGAAGCTCGCCGACCCCGATTGCCTTTATCCTGCGACAAGCGTTGCGGCTGAAAAGGCTGCATATCTGATGAAGGCTGCCGAGCTGCTAAAATGGCTGTATGATGACGGTGATTTTTTCAGCGTTCACAAGGAGCTGTCCGACCTGTATCGGGTGAGTGCGGCTATCTATATGTATGACAGCCGATTTGACGAAGCGCTGACCGCCATTGAAAAAGCTGCGGAACACGCAATGGCTTACGATTCCTCGAAGGGCAGAGAGCATAGCTCATTTCTCGTTTATGGGCTTACTGATGATGTTCATGTCGAAAATAAGCCCTGTTCAAGACTGCTTGCAAGTAAACTGTCGCAGGATAGGTATGATCGGGTGCGTAAGGATAAAAGGTTTGTTGAAATAGAGGGCAAGTTGGAAGTATTTATTAACAATAAATGATAGGAGTGAAAACAATGAAACGGATATTTATAATAGTTTCAGCACTTATGCTGACAGCCTGCGGAGCAGAAAAAGATATTAACATTTCATCTGAAACTTCAAGCAGCATTGCAGAAAGCACCAATGCAGCCGTAGCATCTGACGAGCCTTATTATGCTGACTTTATGGCGCTGTCAAATGCTGCAAGTCTGATCTTTGAGGGTAAAGTCATCGGCAGGCATACCGAGTATATTGACGATACGACAGGTGAGATCGTAACGGAGTCGGATAATGCATTCCTATTTACTGTCTATGATGTAAGTATATCGGAAGCATATAAAGGAGAGGTCTCGGATACTATCACGGTCAAGGTGTCGGGAGATAATGAAACCGTTAAAACTCAGTATTTTGCAGACCTTGAAAATGATAAAGAATATTTATTCTTCGCAGATCAAATCGGTAATACTCCTGCGTTTCTTGTTTCTTCGATTCAGGGCGTTTACTATCTCAATGATGAAAACGTGTATGAGCCTGTTGTGGACAGCGATCTTGAAGCAGTTGTATTCGACACAGACGAGCTTAATAAGGTGACAAAATGAAAAAGGTATTATCATCAATAACCTTATCTGTGATTCTATTGCTTACAAGCTGTGCAAATGAAGGAAATAAAACTGTTACAGAAAATGAAAAAATCGGCGGAGAGACAGTAACTGAGAAAGTAGTAAGTTCCGAGCCTGAAAGCAGCAATGAAGCAGATAAATATAACGAGCCGCTTCACTATACAATTCCAAGCGAATATGAAGATAAAACTATTCTGACATTTGTATGTGAGAATAATGCTCAAAATACTATTACTCCTGACTATGATGAAATGAATCGCTGGCTTGATGACAACGGTTATGATTTTGCAGTCGAGTTTTATTTTTATGATATTTTTGATAATAAGACCTCGGTAGAGGGCTATTCGGAGTTGGTTGAACAAGGCATCAGTCCCGATCTGCTCATGACCGGGACGAGCTTCGACAGCGATACGCTGACCAAGCTGAAGGATCAGTTTGGTGTTGTTAGTGCGGTTGAAGGCTCTTCATACAAATACTGCATTGATAATAATATTCTAATTCCGCTCAACGATTATCTTGCCGATGATAATTGGATAGGCGATACTTTCCCCGATAACTATATTCTTTCACTTTCGGATAACGACGGTAAAATATACGGATTTACAACAGCCTTCAACTCGGATTCTCCTAATGTTCTTGTCTTTGACACAGATACAGCAGAGGAATACGGCTTTGATATATCGGCGTTTGAAGGTGATTTGTCAGAACTTACAGAAATATTGGGGAAAATTTATGCTGATACGGAGCTGCCATGCTTTCTTATTTCCGATGATGAGGGAACGTATTACCCTGAGCATGATATTGGATTTGTAAAAATAACAGATGGAATATATCTGAATACGCAAACAGGTAAAGCAGAAAATATATTTGAAAACGAAACAGCACTTAAATATTTTACTCTTATTAACGACTGGAGCAATAAAGGATATATCACTTCATATCAAAACTATGTAAAGACCTCCGAAATGATCGACTACAAAATTCTTTGCAGTCAAAGCCGCATGAGTACCGACTATAAAACAGACGGTGAAGCCGTGGTGCTTTCAGGATCGTATATCAATAATTTAGAAAGCTCATATTGTATAGGCGTAACAACAGCCTCTGACGATTCGGACAAGGCGTATGAATTTTTGAAATTGATAATGACAGAGCCTGAGCTTGCTCAGATCATGAAAAAATCTTCTGTCGGAATACTTAATCAGATGGAATATCCTTTCAACAATTTGATAACGTCTTCCACAGAAACGGAGCCGCAAAATAAAGATACAATTTTTACAGAGATATATGAAAATACAGAGATTTCTCCTACATTTGGCTTTACTCCCGACTTGACGGGCTATGAAGAAAAGTATAATGCAATTTGCCAAATTATCAGCTCATACAATTACCTGTTTACGGGAATGTATGAGTCGAGTGATGATATAAATGCGGTCTGCGCGGAGCTTAAAGAAGCAGGCTATGATGAAATATTGCAGGAAGTAAACAGACAGCTGGAGGAGTATTATGAAACGAAGTAATGCAATTAAAATAATTGCTGCCGCATTTTTATTAGCGATTATAGCAATCGTTGTTATCGTTATAATAAATAAAAACAAGTCGCACTCTGAAACTGAATGGAGACTTGTAAATAACAACAGTATCGAAGCGGAATATAACGGACAATTTTTATCATATGCAGATAACAAACTTAGCTTTCTTGATTATGGCACTATGCAGCAGAGTATAGTTTGTGCAGACCCCACCTGTAAGCATGAGGAAAAATGTACAGCTAAGAAGTCGAGGGGTTACAGCTTTACAACGGCTGAATACGGCGAGTACAAGGACACGATCAAAGCCCTTGAAGAAGAAAAAGTGCAAGCCGAGAATGAGCGTGATGAAGCCCAAGCGGAGCTTGAAAAGATCGCTCAGAAGCGTGTAAAGCTCGATGATATAGACAAGCTCGAAACAGGCAGGACAATGCTCGGTGGTAAGGTCACAGTCGCAAAAGATGACTGGGAGAATATCACGGCTCTTGCAAAGCGTGAGGTCGCATCAACTAAGCAGGTCAGAAAGCTGAAAAAAGAACGTGACGAAGCTGTGCAGAAGTACGATGAACTGAAAGACAAGTATGATACTGCAAGCGAGGAGCTTTCCGCTTACAAAAAGAAAGAAAAAGAGCGTGGTTTGTTCACCCGTGAGAAGCTGAAAAAAGAAACGGCTCGAATCAGCAGAGAAGATGAGCTATCCCGTGAACTGAGGAAGGCTAAGGCTTTCATTTCTGCCTGCGGGCTGAGTGCCGATTTTCAGCAGTACAAGTACAACAGCAACACAAGAAAGAAAACGTTAGAATAAAAGAAAGAAGTTTATGGCATACCCGAAAAAAGTACGTCAACCCCCTTGACAATGGCGGTTTATTGCGCTACAATCATAGATGTACAAGGGTATGTCATAGATCTTAGGAGGTAATCTATGGCAACAATAAAGAAGCGTGGCGACAGCTATCTTATCAGAGTGAGCTGCGGCTATGATGTTAACGGCAAACACAAGGAACAGTCCATGACCTGGAAGCCCGATGAGGGTATGACCAAGAAGCAGATCGAAAAGGAACTGAACCGTCAGGCGGTGATGTTCGAGGAGTCGGTCAACCACGGTTTCAAGACTTCTGCTATGAAGTTTCAGGAGCTTGCGGAGGAGTGGTTCGAGAACTACGCTAAAAACGCCCTCAGAAGCACTACATATGAGAGAATGCTCCAGCTCACGCACCGTGTTTACCCTGCTATCGGTCACTTGCGTATCGACAAGATAACCGCAAGGCATTTGCAGGGCTTCGTGAACTCTCTTGCCAAAGAGGGAGCGAACAAAAAGACAGGCAAACCCCTCGCACCGAAAACGATACGTCATAACCTGAGTTTTATCTCGGACGTATTCAGCTATGCGGTGAGAATGGACTTGGTATCGGATAATCCTTGCAGGAAAGTGACTATCCCGAAAGGCGAGGTCAAGGAGAAGCCTATCTACTCGCAGGAGGAGATCGCACAGCTTCTCACGGCTATCAACGGCGAGGACACAAAGTACCGTGCTTTCTTCTATCTGATAGCGTACAGCGGTTTCCGCAGGAGCGAAATGCTCGGTCTGGAATGGAAGGACATCGACTTCGAGAACAATATCATCAGCATCAAGAGAACGAGCAATTACACGTCAGAGCGTGGCATCTACACCGACACCACAAAGACCAAACGCTCGAAGCGTGTATTGAAGATCAGTCCTTACATCATGGGTATCCTCAAAGAGCTGAAAGACGAGCAGGACGAGGAATCACTCCGCCTGGGCGACAAATGGGTGGAGAGCGACAGGTTGTTCGTCAAGTGGAACGGCGAACCCATGAACAATCAGACCCCTTACGGCTGGCT
>CALCRR010000009.1 GCA_937894495.1 uncultured Ruminococcus sp.
TTCTATCAATGAGGGCGGCGAGCTGGGCTATTCTCTGGCTCATTCCTTCGGCGCAGTGTTTGATAATCCCGAGCTGATAACCGCCTGCGCTGTGGGCGACGGTGAGGCTGAGACAGGTCCTCTGGCTACCGCATGGCATTCAAACAAGTTTTTAAACCCCGTTACCGACGGCGCAGTTCTGCCTATACTGCACCTTAACGGCTACAAAATATCAAACCCCACAGTATTTTCAAGAATTTCTCATGAGGAGATAGAGAGCTTCTTCAAGGGCTGCGGCTGGAAGCCTTATTTTGTTGAGGGCACAGACCCTATGGAGATGCACAAGGCTATGGCTGAGACCCTCGATACCGTTATCGAGGAGATAAAGGCTATACAGAAGGCTGCAAGAGAGGACGGCGTTACCGAGAGACCTCAGTGGCCTATGATAATCTTCCGCTCCCCCAAGGGCTGGACTGGTCCGAAGATAGTTGACGGCAACGAGATCGAGGGCACTTTCAGGGCGCACCAGGTGCCTATGGATATGTCCCAGCCCGAGCATATGAAGCAGCTGGAGGAATGGCTCAAGAGCTATCACCCCGACGAGCTGTTTGACGAAAGCGGCAGACTTATCCCCGAGCTGGAGGAGCTTGCTCCCACAGGCAGCAGAAGAATGGGCTCAAACCCCCACGCCAACGGCGGCTTGCTGCTGAGAGACCTGAGACTGCCCGATTTCAGGGATTACGGCATTGACGTTCCCGCTCCCGGCGCTGCCACGGCACAGGATATGATAGAGCTGGGCGGCTTTGTAAGAGATATCTTCAAGCTCAATGCAGATTCAAGAAACTTCCGTATCTTCGGACCTGACGAGACTATGTCCAACAGACTGGGCAAGGTGTTTGAGGCTACCAGGAGAGACTGGAACGCTGACATGAAGGATAACGACGAATTTCTGGCAACAGACGGCAGAGTTATGGACTCCTACCTCTCTGAGCATATGTGCGAGGGCTGGCTGGAGGGCTACCTGCTCACAGGCCGCCACGGCTTCTTTGCAAGCTATGAGGCTTTTATAAGAATAGTTGACTCCATGTTCTCACAGCACGCTAAGTGGTTAAAGGTCACCTCTGAGCTGCCCTGGAGACAGAAGATAGCTTCACTCAACTACATACTTTCATCTAACGTTTGGCAGCAGGACCACAACGGCTTCACACATCAGGACCCCGGCTTCCTTGACCACGTTGCCAACAAGAAGGCAGACGTTGTAAGAATGTACCTGCCGCCCGACACCAACTGTCTGCTCAGCTGCTTTGACCACTGCATAAGATCGAAGAACTATGTGAACGTTATGGTAACATCAAAGCACCCCAGACAGCAGTGGCTGACTATGGAGCAGGCTGTAAAGCACTGCACCCAGGGCATAGGCATCTGGGAGTGGGCATCTAACGACCAGGGACAGGAGCCTGACGTAGTTCTGGCTTGCTGCGGCGATACACCTACCCTTGAAGCTCTGGCAGCTGTTACTATACTGAGAAAGAATATGCCCCAGGTAAAGATCAGGCTGATAAACGTTGTTGACCTGTTCAAGCTGCAGCCCAAGAGCAAGCACCCCCACGGTCTTTCAGACGCCGAGTTCGATGCGCTGTTCACCAAGGATAAGCCCATAGTATTCGCATTCCACGGCTACCCCACACTTATCCATGAGCTGCTTTACCACAGAAACAACCGCAACCTTTATGTTTGCGGCTACAATGAGGAGGGCACTATCACAACTCCCTTTGATATGAGAGTTCAGAACGAGATAGACAGGTTCCACCTGGTTCTTGAGATACTCAAGAGACTGCCCCAGCTGGGCAACACAGGTGCATACCTCTACCAGCTCATGCAGGATAAGCTGGTGGAGCACAAGCAGTATATCCACGAATACGGTCTTGATCTTCCCGAGGTCCGTGACTGGCAATGGGATATCTGACAGAACTGATACCGATATGATAAAAGCGCTGCTGCCGAATACACGGCAGCAGCGCTTTAACATTGGCAAATAAACTCAAACTATGACGCTTTACGCACTGAAAACCTGTTCATAAGTTGTTGAAAATGAACAAATTATTTTATTTATGACTTTTTTATGAAAATACCATTGACAGAATTACAAGTATATGTTATAATAGTAATAATCTATTCATAAGTTGGTTTTATATAATGAGAGGGACAAACTGAAAAGGAGTTGTGAAAAATGAAGCTTTTAGGAAAGATAACAAATCTGCTTTGTCTGGTGCTTATTTGCTTTGTGGCTTTCACACTTATCAAATGCTTTGCTGCAATGGCAGGTGTAGATGCTGCAAATCTTCCTGATGTATTAAAGCAAATGGAGTCCACATACAAGGTGCTGACCTTTGCGGCTGTCGGTGCGGTCATTTTATCGGTGGTCTCATTCAAGGGAGTGGGCATGGTGCTTACGGTGATAAGAACTGCAGGGCTTGCAGGTGTTTTCATCTACGATCTCGTTGCGCTCTCGGATATGAAGTCGGATAAATTCATACAAATGGCTTTGGAGGGCGATGACGCCAAGGCAAAATCAATGGGCATAGGTCTGGCGGTAACGCTGGTGGTCTATGTGATACTTATCATAATATCTCTGGTGGCTACTTTTAAGAAGAAAAAAGAGGACTAAAAGCAGAACGGACAGTCAAAAAGGCTGTCCGTTTTATGTTTATGGTTCTACTGCCTGTAAAATACCACGCTTTGCGACTCGTTTGCGATCTCCAGCGTGTCATAGCTGCCGAAGTCTTCGATAAGCTCTGCGAAATTTCCCTTTACCGCATGGCTGGCGTCCTTGGTGCTGTCTAGTTCATAGTCGCTGCAGTTTACGGTGATATTCTCGCCTGTTTCGGCGCTCAGCCTGAATACATGACCTCTGATAAAGCCAAGCTCCTCACCGCCGCTGAAACCGTAGGGAGTAAGGTATACCGTCATTCCCTCCTCCGATCTGAAAACGGCAGGCTCGAAATTCTTGCCAAGGTCAATGGTCATGGACAAGCCGTCCAGGTAATAGGGGTGGCTCACATCGTCTGTCAGGGCTTTGAATTCATCATCGCTCAGTGTCTCGAGCTCGCCTGTGTCCTCGGGCAGGTACAGACTGCCTGCGTCCTTAAAGGTCATCACCATAGTTTTCTGAGCTCCGATGTTTTTTACAAAATACCTGTCGGTGGATACCCTGCCGTTCTCGCCACCGATATCGGAAGAAACAGTCACATTCTCATTGTCATATACCTCGTCGGAATTTTCATACCGAAGCTCGGGAAAAACAGTGTCCCTGAGCCCGTTATCACCGCTCACAATGCCGAAGCCGTCCTCCGTCAGCCTTTCCTTGGTCACGAAAATCACCGCCGTGTCACCGTCCGAGAGCACTGCGTCTGCGGTTATCCTGAAATAGCCGTTTTCGGTGACATACTGCGTGCTTATACCCATGCTTTCAAGCTCATCGCCTGCGCCCTCGCCAAGATAGCTGTCTACGCTCTGCTTGTGTATAATGCCGTTTATGGCGGCGCCTGCTGTTACCGTGGCTGCCATTGCCGCCGCTATCAGGACTATGGCAGCAGGTCTTTTTATTTTTCTTGTTCTGATCATAGTTAGTTCTCCTTTTTTCTGTGCTGAGTCAAGTATCTTTTCCAGAGCCTGCTCCCTGAGCTCACGGGGCAGCTCTATTGAACCGTATGCGTTTTTTATCTCACGGCTAAGCTTATCCATTATCATCATCTCCCAGTGTTCTGCGAAGTATCTTCCTCGCTCTCGTCAGCTGACTTCTTACGGCAGAGCTTTTTGCCCCTGTGAGCTTTGCTATCTGCTCTGTCGTCATGTCCTCATAGTAAAACAGATAGACTACCGTCTTGTATTTATCAGGCAGAGCCATTACCGCCTCAAGCACCTCTCTGTTCCTCTGCGAGTTATCCTCGGCGCCGATATCGTAGGCTTCCGATATATCCTCGCTTTGATGCCTTTTTCTTTTTTTGAGAAAGCTTTTGCAAAGGCTCCCCGCTTTTATGACCAGCCACCCTATCTCGTGGGCTTCGTTCTCAAAACGCTTGCCGCTGTCTACCCATTTTAGAAAGGTCTCCTGCATAAGGTCGGCAGCGTCATGGGGGTCTTTAACATAGCTCATGCACACCCTGTACACCGCCGCAGAGTGCTTCTCGTAAAATGCGGTCATCTCCTCCTTTGAGAGTCCTTCGCTGCGCAGCTTTTTTCCCATTTTACGGTCACCTCTCTTTCCCTTTCATTATGTAAACAAACCAAACCACCAAAATGCTGCAAAGCAAAATAAAATTTTCTCCAAGGTCATGTCTGCTTTGATGAAAATAATCATTTACCGTACCGTCAGCAGACTTTACTGGGGAAAACCTTTCTGAAGAAAGGTTATTCC
>CALCRR010000010.1 GCA_937894495.1 uncultured Ruminococcus sp.
CATACCCGTGACGAGCCTTGCCTACCGCTTTGACGGCGGTCTGAGCGCAGATATCACCGCCGCAGGCATATCGGTGGAGGAGCAGATAGAGATATGATAGGAGGATAACATGGCAGAAGAAAACAACCTTACCCTTGAAGCGCTTGACCAGCGCCTGAGCGCCCTTGAAGAAGCAGCAAGCTATCAGCTGCACCACTCGGGTCCTGCAATAGACACCATACTTGATATGGCTGCCGAGTTTGAGATAGGCAGGGAGACCTTTACCGTCAGCTCGGCTGATGATCTGGCGTTCAAGCCCGTGGCTCTTAGTATCGAAGGTGACGTTACGGAAAACACACAGGTGCTGGCAGGGGTCATGATGGAGGGCGTACCCTCAAATGTATACGAGCACAGGATAACCGTATATGCCAGAAAGACAGCAAGCTCCACCGTGATGGCTTTTGTGGAGCCTTTTGACAAGGGCAGTAATATGCCGTCCGCCCTTGGCAGCAAGCTGCCTGCAGGCACTTATCACGTTGACTGGCTGGTAATAAGAAGATAGGAGGGCTGACATGAACTACACCGAAAATATAGGGCTGAAAAAGCCCGAAGGCACCGACCTTTTCAACATCGCCGACTTTAATGAAAACAGCGATATCATCGACAGCGAGCTTGCGGCGCTGGACGGCAGGATAGACAAGCTTGCCGACGAGGTGACCTACTACTGCAACGGCGAGAGCGACAACACCGACCTCAGAGAGCACCTGAGGGATATCAGCTACGGCTGCACCGTCAGGGTGCTGGGGGAGTTCGGGTTTGACGGGAACACCACCACGCCGACAATGGGCTCGGGGGCGTACAGCCTGTATCTTGTGGGCAGCGGAGTTAAGATAACTCTCGATTTTTCTCAGTGCAGTATGTATGCGCCAAACGGCTTTGACAGGCTTGTTTACTTTGAGAAACTGACCGTCAAAGGGCTGGATATCGCCTTAAACGGCAGTGAGCCCACCGTAGGCATAGGCAGCTCGGCGGCGGTGACTGCCAAAAACTGCACCCTGAGGGACTGCGCTGTGAGCGGTAGCATAACAGGCACACGGGGCTTTGATGGTTTTGACGTTACCGACAGCACCCTGACAGGCTGCGGGGCTGACATAAGCTGTGAGGGCTCGGCAAGGGGCTGTACTGCTGAAAATTCTGCGGTCACGGCAGGCGGCTTCAGGGTGAGCAGCACGGGGGAGGCGAGCACCTCGCAGGTGTACGCAGGGTATTTCTCAGGCAGCGCCTGCCGTGTCAGCGGCTGTGAGTTCAGCGCAGTTAACGGCTCGGGCGGCAGAGGTAAGATCTGCATGGGAGCTGCGGGGGGCGGCAGCTTCACAAACTGCCTGTTTTGTGCCAAGACCGAGGACACAGGCAGCCCTGTGGGATTTTTTGTGAATGCCGACAGCATTCTCTCGGCGGCTGCCTGCACCTTCCGCAGCTGTGAGAGCAGCACATCTGAGCTGGGCATAGCTCTCAGCGGCGACAGCTCGGAGAATATCAAGCTGTTTTTAAACGGCGTGATCTGCGACGGCGAAGCTGACGAGGGCTATTACAGCGGCAGGTCGGCGGTGTTTGAGAAAGGCGAGGGAGTGTACTCGGGGTATTTCTTCACCGCTCCCGAAATGCCCGACACGGTGGTCAGGCTTGGGGCGGCGAGGGGCAGCAGCGACACCTCGGGCGAGGTCACGGCGCTGCTTGACGGCAGCAGCAGGGCAGTAAGCGGAATTATCGAGGAGGTAGAATAATTATGGTAGAAATTCAGGCATACAGCAGCTCCAACTGGGCGGCGATGTTCAACATACTCGCCCAAAAGTGGGACGGCTGGAAGAAGATAGTTTATGATGAGACGGATACTTCGCAGGTCAACGAGTTGTGGGTGAGCGATGAAGTGTATCTTAACAGAGGCAGCAGCATAGGTGTATATCATAGCTCTAAGGGCTTTAACTCAACGTATCCTGCGCAGCAGACTTCAGCTACATCATTTATAGTTATATCAAGCGACAAAGGTATTATGGTCTTAATAGGAACTAGCACTGATTTAACTACCAAAATGGCTTTGGGAATTTCCAAAACGATAAATGCGGACGGCAGTGAGAGCGGCGGCATAGTTCATTCAAGCTCGAATACAGTTACACTGTACACCGATAATATGTCGGCAACAACGGCGGTCACTACATCGAACTTTGTAAGCAACTCGCCCAACAACACACAGGTCGTACCTATATGCAGCAACACCTGCGCCGATAAATTCAACGGTCTGGGCTGGACATTTATGCGCAAAGCCACCGACGGTGGCAAGGCGAAATTCCCAGGCGGCGAGTGCTATGTTGTGGGCGGAGTTATATCGCTGGCTTTTACGGAGGAATGACCATGCTGAGAAAACTTGCAAAGCTTGTTGATGTAAAATCCATAGTTACAATGGCGCTGACGGCGGTGTTCTGCGTGCTGGCGGTCAGGCGAGATGTGAGCGCCGAGCAGTTTCTGACGGTGTTCACGGTGGTGATAAGCTTTTATTTTGGCACGCAGTACGAGAAAGCGAAGGGCGGTGATGATGATGTCAAGTGAGATAATCATTGCTGTGCTGTCGCTGATAGGCACTTTTTTCGGCACTTTCAGCGGCATAAAGCTGATGAGCTACCGTATTGAGCAGCTGGAGAAAAAGGTAGAAAAACACAACAACGTCATCGAGCGAATGGCGGTCATCGAGAACCGTGTGAGCGTTTCGGAGCACAGGATAGATGATCTTGAAAAGAAGGAGGGGTAGATATGGCACTGATAACGTTTGACAGCTTCATTAAAAAACATTTAGGCAAAGGCATAGACTATGACGGTGTGGCAAAGGTGCAGTGTGTCGATTTAGCGAAATGCTACTTAAAAGAGGTGTATGGCATATCCGCAGGAGCTTGGGGCGACGCACATAGCTGGTATGACGAGTGGACGAGGTACACCGACCTCTTGCAGAAAAATTTTGAGAGAATACCCAACACTCCCGAGTTTGTACCCCAAAAGGGCGACATCTGCGTATGGAAGCCCAGCTTGTCAAGCGGCGGCTGGGGGCATATTGCCATTGCCTCGGGCGAGGGGGACACCACATATTTCTACAGCTACGACCAGAACTGGACAGGCAAACACGACCCCTGCACCAAGGT
>CALCRR010000011.1 GCA_937894495.1 uncultured Ruminococcus sp.
CCTGTGCCTCTAGAAGCAAGAAGCAAGAGGCAAGAAGCAAGAGTCCTCTTTTCATACTTGGTTCGATTATTAAGTTTTCTTGCCTCTTGCTTCTGACATCTTGCCTCTAATAGCTGGGGGTGCTTTTGTGGCTGCTAGCACTTTGATGGCTGCGCCAACCTTGTAAAATGGTGTATTTGTGCGTTTTTTAACATAATTTTGTAAACCGTTTTCTTACCTCTTACTTCTTACTTCTAAAAGACTTTGTGCGCTTTATTGCACAATTTTGTAAGACTAATTTCCAGCCCCTGGCATTCTAACGACTAGCGACTAATAGGAGTAAACTATGAATATAAAATCCATTCCCCACAAATTCAGTGTTTGCAAGGTGAGCGATCTCTCTGAGGTCAGGCTCGGTGACGAGTTTTGCTTTATCGGCAAGACCGATGAGGAGCTTTCGCTGGTGTGTCTCACCGAAAGTGTACCCGAAAATACCACCCACCGTGACGACGGCTGGAGAGCCTTTCGCATAGAGGGCGAGCTGGATTTTTCGCTGATAGGCATACTTGCAAAGATATCCGCAGCACTTGCTGAAAACAAGATAGGCTTATTTGCGGTGTCCACCTACAACACCGATTATATCCTCACCAAAGAGGAAAATTTTGACCGTGCGGTGGAAATTGTCAGAAATCTATAAATGCCGTCAGGTCACCGGCGGCGTGATAAGCAGAAAAGCCCCCGCCTTTAGGTCGGTACTAATATAGAAGTTTTTTCAACAGCTATTATGAAAGACCTATACAGCGGGCTATAATAAAGGAAGACAGATACTTCAGATCGAGGTATCTGTCTTTTTTCGTTGTATCATATCCAGCAGTCTGCTCATTCTCTGTTCGTAGTTTCTCGCTCGTGTCTCCTTGTATTTTGCATTAAAAAGGGCGTGAAAAAGTGTGCAGAGATTGACTTTTTCGGGACGGATTGGTATAATTATGAATGTGTACTCATCAACTTTATGGAGGGCATAATGAAAAGAATACTATATCTGACCGACTTGTATTATGAAGCAAAGGGTCGAAGATACTGCGATGAGGATATATACATACGCTCTGTATGCTCCTGATAAAACCAGATGATGGGAACTGAAGCGCTATGATCATTCGACCGAAGATGCTGATTTCGCAAAGAAATTCATCGAATGGAATGATATTTCTCACGGTATTCAGCGAGTAGATGCCTGCCGTACCCGTGATGGGCGACTGCTTTTAGTGGAGCTGGAAGACCTTGATCCCTATTTGTCTATCGGAGAGCTTGATGAAAAGACAAGAGAACGGTTTATAACAGATTTTATTTCTGCTATAAAGAATCAGCTTGACCACATTGAATGAGCAAACACGGATAACCGTCCTCATCAGACGGCTATCCGTTTCTTATTATTCCGCATACCCACATTCCGGCACTCGCCGGAAAACAGACCTTTTACAACATGAATCTTGACACTTCTGCTATCAGGTTGTATAATTAAAATATAACCCCGACAGGAGGTATCGCAATGTCCCATATTCTCGTCCTGAACGGCTCTGCCAGACCGAATGCGTTTACGGCTGTAATGATAAGATCATTCTGCAAGGGCGCAGAATCGGTCGGTCACACGGTCACGGTCATTGACCTATGGTGTGCCTGTGCTTGTTATGAGAGATACAACCGAGCGTCCTGAAGGTGTTGAAGCAGGTACTTTAAAGCTCGTTGGAACTGACGAAGAAACTATTTATAAGACCTTTAAGCTCCTACCTTCTTCTCCTTTATTTGTTGTATAGCTCCAAGCAAAGGAAAGGGAAACAGGTAAGCCGCCATATTTTACTTTTTTTGCTTCATCAATAAGAGATTTGTTTATTAATGAAAAATCCCCTTTAGAAACGGCGATGGTATAAGCATTATTCCAACTATCTTTAATATCAGGCAAATACTGCGAGAGATGATAAAAATTTATCAGGTTTTCTATATTCTCATCATCTTTAGGTTTATGTAGGTCATGAGCAACACTTGCATTATCCTGCCAATAGGATGGAGTAAGGTATCCAGCTTTCATTAGCGATACAACTGCACTCATTCCATAACAAGAGCCACCCCATCCACTATCGCTGAACATTTCTTTTGTTATATTTGAAAATACAGTATTACTCATTCCATTTGTGAGTTCCTGATAATAATCGCTGGATAAATAATAATCAGGTAAAAGATAATCGTGGTGCAGCCAATCTCCATGATTATCCTTATTAAATCCAGCTTTATCTCCAGAATATGCATTGATAAAAGCAAGATTATCTACACCACTCCAGTTACCCAACCAGTCTTTTGTACCCCAGTCAATCCTATTGTCTTTAGGTAAGAATCCGGTTATTTCGGGCACCTTAATTGTACGAACTACTGTCTTTTCTTCGGTATTATCAGCACCACATATTATTTTGATAGTATATTCTGATCCTTGCTGAATGTCACTATCTATCGAAATAGTCCATTCCTTTTCAAGAACAGAATCATATGCAAGAACATTGCTCGTTGCTATATCATCGCCATCTGTCAAATGGAAACCATCAGGCAAAATGATTTTCACATAAGCATTGGATACATCTTTACTTGCATCGTTAATATTCTTAACATATGCAGAAATGCTTATATTATGCCAAATGGGTTTGTCGGGAAAAGACTCGAATGCACTATATGTAGCAGTATAATCACCATAAACACTTATTGCCAAAGGATTAAGATTTGCTTCTACCCAATCAGCATAATCCAACATAAGAGAAGAGTAATCGTTGCTATCAATATTAAGGAATTGACCTCCCGTGTTTTCGTAAAGGTTTCGATATGTGCCTTTATACGAATTTCTGCTTACAACAGTAGTTTTTATTCCATATCCGCTGATAATATCAGCCCACTCATCAAAAGTGTGACTTGAGCTCTCCTTATACCCAGCATCTGTAAGGAGGAAAATAAACTTATCATTGTCATCTTCATACCATTTGCTATCATCCGATGTAAACAACTTATCAAATGATTCTAATGGGGTTTCAGGGTCATCACCGCCGCCGCCAAGATTATGTGAAATAGAGTCTAAAACATCTATTACCTTGGTAGTATCACTTGTCCAATGTGAGCCGTCAAATGTGTGATAAACAGTTGATTCATTTCCACTTACTTCAATATCTTTAAATTCTACAACCGATAAATTCAATTCAACGCCTCTTTGATTTAATGCATTAACAAAATCCGTTAAATTGCTTTTAACAGATTTTATATATCTACTCATAGAACCAGTAGAATCAACAACAAATACAATGTCAGCCTTTGTAATCTGCTGTTTTGTACTTTGAACTGCTTCTACAATCATCGGCTGAGGAAGAATGGCAGAATGAAAGCCCTCTCCAAGGGGAACGATAATTGCACCTGCTGCAATCATAAATGCAGCTAAACTCGCGCACACTCTTTTCGCTAACATATAATCAGTCCTTTCAGTTTGATAATCACTTCATAATAACATTGAGTAAATCGTCTAATTGAATAGCGAAGATGTGATGAATTATAATAATGTTATACAGAAAGATTTCGTTTCGTAAATTTCCATATTCAAAAACAATTAGCCCCAAAAGTGCCGCTATTACTACATATTCAATTTTCAAGCTACGGTAATTTTGACGGCATAAAAATTCACGCCACATCAAGTGACAGCATATCCATACACTGTCTTTTCCTTTCAATAGAGGAATGCACATAACGATTTAGTGTGATTTCTACGGAGCTATGCCCTAAAATCTCCGAGAGTGTCTTTACATCAAAACCCAACTCGACACAATTTGTCGCAAATAAATGACGGAGCGAATGAAAATTGAGCGTTCTAAGACCAATCTTGATAAGCAGAGCCTTAAAGCGGTACTGCATAGTCCTCGGATCAGGGAGCTTGGCGTTGCCCGTAACGAGGTACGCATCAACGTTTGACGGCTTGAATGCTTTAAGCATACGGACAAGAAATTCAGGGATAGGTATCGTTCTTACCGAGGTGTGACTTTTAGGGGTAGATACAATAAGCTCCGTTCTGCTGACTTTACCGCTTACACGAATACGCTGTACAGTACGCTCTATTCGGATAGTCTTAGCATTCAGGTCAATATCAGACCACTTCAAGCCACAAAGCTCCCCTATACGCACACCCGTGTAGAGGGCAATCATAATACCCAGCTTAGTTAGATCCATATTAGTGAGCAGAGCCAATTTCAAGCGGTTCTGCTCATTTTTGTTGTAGAGATCAAGCTCATGCTTTTCTTTTTTGGGCAGCTCTACATCGGCAATCGGGTTGACACAATGGTGTACCCTTGCTGCATACCTCGTCATATTTTTGAGAACGATGATAAGATCGGAGATATACTTGTTGGAAAGTCCCTTATTACGCTTTTCCATTATGAAATCATACACTTTGCTCGGTGACAGCTTTTCAATCTTCAAGCTGCCAAAAGCAGGGATAAGGTGCTTTTCAGCCTTAAATGCGTAGTTTGCATAGGTTGAAGGCTTAGTCTGCGTGAGCTTTGCAGAGAGCCACTCCGCAAAAAGTTCTTTGACCGTCAGCCCGCTTTCAACTTCGGGCGTGATGATCTTTGCTTTAATTTGCAGGAGTTTCTCCTTGACTTCGGTGTAGGTCTTTCCGTAGATCGAACGGTATTTTGTCTTTCCGTTCTCCCCATAGCCGTCTGCGTAGCGCCCTTCGTATCTTCCGTCTTTACGGCGGTATATGTTTAATCCTCTTTTGCTCATGGTAGTTCCTTCCTTTCATAAGTAAGCCTTCATAACCATTATAACAATCGCAGATAATCAACTCTCTGTATATAGTACAAGAAAATTGACGGCTTATTTTGTTCAATGGTGCTTAAAATTGTCTCAAAATCTGTCTACGTTCCACAAAATTTATTAAATCGTCATATTCCTATTGACTTTTCCTCGGTGATATGGTATAATAGAAGTTAATAAATTACCGTTCTCTTTGGTGAAAAGTAACAATCAGCTACTAACATCAAATATGGAAATTTACGAAAACTATTCAGCCGTTTTGCAAAAGCAGGACGGCTCTTATTTTTTTAAACAGTTTTACAACAGAAATTGATAAACTTGGCTAATTGTTGAAAGGTCTATATAAACAAAAAGAGTGCCAGTCTCCGTTATGGAGATTGACACTCTTTTTTATTGTTATTTTGTTTTATCGGTAAAGGTCGGTTATGGGGCTATCCATTTGTGACGTTTAATATTTTTAATGACTGGTACGCCCGTGATACAAGTAAGAAGATCAGAGCCGTTTTCAAGGCTAAGGGGCAGTCGGGTAAACATCTTTCCAATCCAATCTACGGCTATAAGCATTCGGAAACGGATAAGAACCTTTGGGTGATCGATGATGAGCCTGCCGAGGTGGTTCGTAAGATCTTCCGCCTTTGCATTGACGGATACGGTCCGTCTAAGATTGCCCGTATTCTGACACAGGAAGGTATTCCGACTCCGACCGCCTATGCTTTGTCGCAGGGACGAGATAATGGTCACAAAAATGCCAAGCTGCATCGTTGGGGTAGTGAAACCATTGCCCATATTCTTGAAAAAGCTGAATACTGCGGACACACGGTCAACTTTCGCACTCATGTGAAGTCTTACAAGAATAAAAAGCGTGTAGATAATCCGAAAGAGGACTGGCTCGTCTTTGAGAATACCCATGAGCCTATCGTAACACAAGAGCAGTTTGACTTGGTACAGGAGCTTCGCAAGCATAAGCACAGACCGACAAAACATGAGGAAGTCAACCCATTTTCGGGTATCTGTTACTGCGCTGACTGTGGGAAGAAGATGCACCTCTGCCGTGCCACAAGCCTGACAGAAGATCAGGAGCATTTGAAATGCTCGACATACTCCTCAGACAAAGATGCCTGTTCGGCTCATTTCATCAGGACGATTGTTCTGAAAGAGATCATTCTCGGTGAACTGAACAAGTTGATTTCCTTTGTCAGGGAGAATGAGGACGAGTTTGTGCAGATGGCTATGGACAATTCCGTTCAGAAGCAGTCCTCGGTGCTTGCAAAGGCAAAGAAAGTCATGAAGCAGGCTGAAAAGCGTATCGTTGAACTTGATAAACTGTTCACCAGGCTTTATGAGGACAATGTATCAGGCAAGATTTCCGATGAATGCTTTGCGATGATGTCGGCAGGTTATGAGGACGAGCAGAAGAAACTGAGGACAAGTGTTACTGAGCTGACCGCCTACATTGAAACAGCGGAGCAGAAGTCCTCCGATGTGACTGCTTTCATTCAGGCAGTACAGAAATATGAGCATATCACTGAGCTGACACCTGAGATCATGCACGAACTGATAGAGAAGATCGTCGTTCACGCCCCTGACAAGAGCAGCGGACATCGTACTCAGCAGATTTAAATTCATTATCGTTTCAATGTCGCCGTTACGACTGCTATTGCTGACAGTATGAAGTACGACAAAAAGAGAAAGGCTGCGTAACTGGCTTGGTTACGCAACCTTATCTTCAAATCATAAAAACTTCTTTACAAGCCCCCGTCTTTTGGCGAGGGCAGTTTTGTTAACAGCGAACAATTATTATCAGCATATATCCTGAAAGCACATTTGTAACAGCCTGTTCCTGAGTTAAGCCCCTGGCAGGACAAAACGAAAATCCCACGCCCTGTTGAGGGTGAGGGATTTGATACGGGGGTGATGCCCATGTTGTGAGTGACGAACGAAAAAGATTACATTTTTCGTCTTTTGCAGTTTTAGTGAATAGTGAAAAGAGAAAAGTGAATAGTGAATAGTACAGAAACGCCCTGTCAGATACTCTAAACTATTCACTATTCACTCTTCACTATTAACTGAGCCCTCGGCGCTTTAGCGACGAGGGCGTTTCTGGCGTCGCTGAGAGGATTCGAACCTCCGGCCTGCCGCTTAGGAGGCGGCCGCTCTATCCAGCTGAGCTACAGCGACATATTTTGTTGTATCAGCCGTGACAACATAAATATTATATCATACTTTTTCAGAAAATGCAATAGCTGTTTCAAAAAAAGTTACACTTTTTGCTCAAAGGGCAGAGTTAGTGCTGCCAAGCAGGTGGTTTTTAACACTTTAGGGTGTGTTGACACTAAGCCTAACACACGTCTTTTTGGATATTTTTGTCCCGTTCGTCGTTAAAAATCCTTGCAGGGCGACAGCCCAACTGCGGATTTTTGCCTAGAACGGAACAAAAATATCTTAAAAATCCGCGTATCAGTTTAGTGTCAACACACCCTAATTTAAATGCAAAGCCTTAAAAAAGATACCCTGCCGAAAAATCATATCGGCAGGGTGTTATCATAAATAAACTTCCTGTGTTTTAAGCCGCCCCGGCTATTTGCAGCCCAGCGCTCCGTTTGATGACAGGCTCAGCCTGTTGTTTATTATTTTAAGCAGCTCTGCCACCCTTGAATTGCTGCATACTGCGCCGCCCGACTGCACAGGTGGTGCGGCAGTAACCGTGCAGGTCACGGTCCTTTTAGGCATGGTGGTGACCCTTTTTGTGGTGGTGGCAGGTGCCTTGGCGGTGACCTTTTTGGTGGTCGTGGCAGGAGCCTTGGTGGTGACCTTTTTAGTAGTCGTGGCAGGAGCTTTTGTCGTGACCTTTTTGGTAGTTGTGGTCGGCACCTTGGTGGTCACCTTTGCAGTGGTGGTGGTTGCCGGCGCTTTGGTAGTCACCTTGGTCGTAGTAGTTCCGTCTGCAGGCACTTCTCCTGTCAGGCTGCCAGACTGTGCAAAAAACTGCGTCCAGTAATATACACCGTTTTTGTAAGTAACTCCCACGCCGATGTAGCTCACCTTTGTGTTTAAAATGTTAGCCCTGTGACCCGATGAATTCATCCATGAGGTCATAACGCTCTCGGGGGTTTTCTGACCGTAGGCTATGTTCTCGCCAGCGTAGGTGTAGCTTATGCCCAGCTCGGTCATGGCAGTAAAGCAGCTTCGTCCGTCGGGACGAGTGTGGGAAAAGCTTTTTTGTATCTCAGTCGCCCTGACCAGTGCAGCCTCGCTTAGCTTGTCTGAATATTTCAGTGGGCTGAGCCCGTTGGCTTGCCGCTCTTTGTTTACAAGCTGTGCCACCTGATAGGCGTAATCAGCCAGCCGGGTGCTGCCGTAATCAGCCGCAGCATGGGCTTTTATCTGTTTTGCGCCCTTTAAAAGCGGCAGCGCCGTGATAGCCATAGCCGCCGCAATGACCAGCGCCGCTATTCGTTTTTTCATTGAGTTATACCTCCTTGCAACGTTTCATTTCAGCCGTATATCCTCTCCAAAATTGCGTTTAGTTTGCTTAGGGCGAGATAATATCTCTGTGTGTATTTCACCCCGCAGCGCCTGCAGGTATGCGGCTGCTCACCGCACCGCCCTTGACGCTTTCAAAGACCATGCAGAAAGCAGCAGCCCGCTGCGGCATACTTTATTCGCAGATACGGCTGTTAAAGTTGTATCCCCAATTAAAGGATAACACTTTTTTCATGCCCGGTCAATGCAAAGATGTTGGTAAAACCAAAGGCAGAAAATACCGCACGAAATATGCTTTTTATAAGGGATTAGCCTGCTAGTCGCTAGTCGTTAGAGTGCTAGTGGCTAGAAAACCGTTTTACAAAAGTTATGTGATAAAATACACA
>CALCRR010000012.1 GCA_937894495.1 uncultured Ruminococcus sp.
TGCGGCTCCTCCCTGAAAGCGTCAGAGAGCATATCGTCTATAAGGTTCTGCTGGGGCAGCGAGAAGGTAACAACGCCTATGCTGTGCTTTCTCAGCTGCTCGTCTCTCAGCCTGCGTGTTATCTCCTCAACGATAGCTTTAGCCTCAGCCTTGTTCTGCTTGGTGGAGCCCTTGTCGTAGTAGCCCTCCACCTGAACATGGCTCACCTCAGATATCTGGTCGTCGGGCGAGGGGAAGGTGTAAAGATCGTTGCCGTAGTATTTTGAGTTGCTGTATGCGATAAGGCTCTCGTGCCGTGAACGGTAGTGCCACAAAAGGTGCATCTGGGGCATCGAAAGGGCAAGGCAGTCGTCCAGCACGCTTTCAAGGTCCTCCTTCTCATAGTTCTCCTCGTCGGTCTGGTTGGTTGAGAAAAAGCTGGTGGGGGGCAGCTGCTTGGGGTCGCCCACAACTATCACGTTCTCGCCCCTGGCTATAGCTCCCACAGCCTCGCAGGTGGGCAGCTGTGAAGCCTCGTCGAAGATGACAAGGTCAAACTTGGGGTAAGCGGGGTCGATATACTGCGCCACCGAAATGGGGCTCATGAGCATACAGGGGCATATGCGCCTGAGCAGCGTGGGTATGCTGTCAAACAGCTTTCTTATAGACATCATTCTGCCGCCGCTTTTTATAGCCCTTTGCAGTATGCCCAGCTCCGATGACTTTGCCGACTCCCCCGGGGCAGGCACGTTGGCTGACAGCTTTGCTGCCACCTCCTGTATGGTCAGTTTGCGGAAGCTGTCCTGAACCTCGCCGCAGCGCCTTACGGTATCCTCAAACATGGCGCCGCTGAAGGCTCTCAGCTTGTCCGAGCCGCTCACTGCGCCTGATATCACAGCCTTGCTTATGCCGCAGTCATAGGCTCTCACCAGCTCACGGGCAGGCACGCTGCCGCTTAAATAGCCCTCGCTGACGGCGCCAAGCCCTGCATTTTCAAGGCTCACACAAATGTTAGCCGCCACCGTCCAGTCTTTGAGCACGCCCAGCTGCGAGATGAATGCGGCGCACTTAGCCCCGGCTTCACCTATGCTGCCGCCTGTGAGCCTTTTTCTGTCAAATTTATACTTATCTTCAAGCTCAGCCAAAGCAGCCTCAGCCGCCGACATATCTGCCTTGGCGGAAATTGCTTTGAGCTTGTCGGAATACCCCGTATCGGTGAGCTTTGCCGCCAGCGCCTGCTTTTGCGCGGCTTCAAGGGTCACGCTGTCAAGGGCGCGCCTTATGCTTTCAGATACCGTGACAGAGCTTCGCAGAGTCTCCCAGCTGCTGTTTTCGCCCTGCCAGAGTGCGCCGAAAACAGCGGTGACGTTTGGCTGCGCCTTAGCCAGCTCGCCGCTCAGCTCCTTTATTTTATTGAGCTTTTCATATTCTCCCGAAATGCTGTCTCTGGTTATCTTCGACGGCTCCTTTGCGTAGGCAGCCAGCTCCTTTACCAGCTTTTTGCTCTGAGTAGACTTTGGCAGAAACCACTTTGCCCGGGCAGCCTTCCAGCGCACCAGCGCATTGCTGCTGTCATAATCAAGCACCGCTGTTTCGTAGTCCTTTAGTACCTCGGTCTTAGCCCTGCTCAGCTCCTCACCGCAGGCTATCAGCTTTTCAGCCTGCGCTCTCACCATATCCCAGCTGCCGCCGCTGACGATATCGGGCAGCAGATAGCCCTTGCCCGAGGCGGCTTCGCTTATCATTTTTGATATTTGCAGTGTCTGCTCATAGTTAAGCTCACTGCTGCCTGTAAGCTCGCAGAGCTCACCCTGCACGCTTTCGGGGTCGGCAAGGGCAGCTGTAAAGCTGTTCACAGCCCTTTCTGCCTCGCCCCTTGTATCGGGGGTACACTCGGTAAGTCTGCAAATGCCCAGAGCTTTAGTCTGCTCGTCAGTAAAATGGCTGCCGATGTTTGCAAGGCTCTCGGTGAGCTCACGGTATTTATCATAGTCGCCGCTGTTCATCCTGGCGGCAAAGTCGGGGGCTATCTCTATCCTGCCCTCAAACTCCCTGTTCTGCTCAAACCTTACCACTGCGTCGTATGCCGAAAAGCCGCAGGGGCGCACTTTGTGGAGCTCCTCCATAGCGGCGTTGAGCTCCTTCCTCAGCTCATAGAGCTTGTCAGCCTGCGCCTGATAGTCCTGTGGCTTTTTTATCCTGCCCACGTTAAGTGTCTCGTCCAGCTGGTTGAGCACCGCCCTTTTCTGCGCCTTGTTAGAGTGCAGCTCCAGACAGAACGGACCCAGACCTATCTTATCAAGCCGCTTTTCCACCACCGAAAGCGCAGCCATTTTCTCAGCCACAAACAGCACCGATTTGCCGTTATACAGGGCATTGGCTATCATGTTGGTTATGGTCTGGGACTTGCCCGTACCCGGAGGTCCGTGCAGCACAAAGCTTTTGCCCTGTGATGACGCCACCACTGCCGCCAGCTGTGAAGAGTCGGCAGCCACAGGGGCAGCCACGTCTGAGGGCTTTACGCTGTTATCAAGCTCAAGGGGAGAAATGGATATATCCTCGCTCTCCCACTCGGTCCTGCCCGAGATAAGGCTTGCCACCACCTTGTTTTCAGCAAGCTCGTCGGCTCTGTTCCTTATATCGTTCCACATAATAAAGCGGTTGAATGAGAACTGCCCGATAAAGGCGTATTCCTCGATATCCCACCGAGGTCTTGCCATAACGCCCTGACGGAAAATGCTGAATATCTTAGGCAGGTCAACTCCCCTTTCGTCCTCGGGCACAGGGTCAAGCCCGTGGATATCTATGCCGAAAAACTGCCTGAGCATTTCAAGCAAGGTTATATTTATCTGGGTATCTTCATCTCTTATTTTTATTGAGTAGGACTTATCCTGAACTCTTTTTATGATATCAACAGGCACCAGCACCAGAGGGGCATACCTTATTTTCTCAGCCTTGTCGGTCTCAAACCATTTTAAAAAGCCCAGGGCAAGATATATCGTATTTGCACCGTTTTCCTCCATGCTGACCTTTGCAAGGCGGTGGAGCTTTTTCATGACCTTTTCAAGCTCCGTCTCGCTCATAAAGGTGCGAAGGCGGCAGCTTTTGAACTCGTTCTGAGCTATATCGGCTATGAACTCACGGTGGTTCTCCGTCTCATACACCTTGCTGTCTGATATTTCAAGAGTCATATCGTTGGGCATAGCCATGACCCTGAACTCCTCGCCGTCGGCTATCTCGTCCTCCAGCGATGACAGGTCGTCTATCATCAGCTGCACGTTTGAGGTGGTGGGGCGGAAGTTTAGCAGGCTGTTTCTCAGACTGAGGTCTAAAAGCTTGCGCTCCCATATCATCTGCTTAGTTACCTCAACAGGCTCGCCGTTTACATCAAGGGGGGTGAGCTCCATATCAGTGGGGGCGGCGGTCAGCTCCTTTTTGCTCCTCTCGCCGTAGTCCACCGCCTTGAATGTGCCGTTTTCAGCCACTCGTGAGGGAATAGGGCGGATACCGCCGGACCTGGTCCTCTCGATATCAATGGCAAAATAGAACTTTGAGGGGTCCTTCAGGCTGTCGGCGGCGTGCTTTTCAGCGTCGTCGAAATCTACGCTCCTGCCTGCGGTAAGGTCTGTGCATTCAAGCAGGCTCATTGAGTTTATACCTGCGGCTATCCTTTTGGTCAGGGCGGTCATATCATACTCCAGGCAGTCTGAGAATGTCTCACCCTCCAGCCAGCAGCCTGCAAAGGCATGGCCCTCCACAGCTATAAGCAGTGAGTTGAGCCCCACTGCTTCAAGGCAGCTGCAATAGAGTATTGACAGGTCAAGGCAGGTGCCGCACTTATTCTCCAGCACCGCATCGGGCAGCCGCACCCGCTGTGCCTGCTCAAAGCTGGCAGGGGGCGTTGCATAGGCGATATTCTCAGCCTGCAAAGCGGCATAGATCGCACCCATCTGCTGTCTGACGATATTGGGGTTGCGGCTCTGGTAGCCTGTAAAGGCAGGGTCGCCTGTCCACTTCTGCAAAAACAGGCTCGCCTTTGAGACTATCCCGGTGACCTTAGGGTGGTTTGGAGTAACGAAAGCCGCCGCAGTTTCGGGCATAAAGTTGACGCCCGTCCACTGGTCGTAGGCTAAAAGCTCAACACTTTTAAGCTCCCTGCCGATGACCTCGCCGCCCTTTACCGCCTCTATCCTTGCATAGCCCATCAGCTTCTCGGTCAGGCTGAAAAGGTACTCGGGCATAAGGGCGATATTAACAGGGGCTATCTCCACAGGCTCGTGGGGTCTCAACGTAAACTCCCCCGACTCAAAGCTATGTGCGAACTCAGGCTCAAAAACTATCCTGAGCGACACCTGCTCCAGCACCTCGTCAGAGTTGTTGGTAAGCACTATACTGCGGAAAACAGGCACATAATTCTGCTGCAGCGCAAAATTTATCTGCGCCGTCATGCTTCCGCCAAAGGTTATGATATTATTCATCATCAGGTCCTCCCTTGCTGTCAGGTACATTTCATCTATTTTATTATAGCACGCAACCGAAAAAGTGTCAAGAATGTCCTCGGGCGGACGGCTCGCTTCCCCCACCTATCGCATTTTTCTGTAGACAGGCAGGATATCGAGTCCTCCCCGGAGGGGAGGGGGTGCCTTTGTGGCTGCTAGCACTTTGATGGCTGCGCCAACCTTGCAAAATGATGACTTTGTGCGCTTTACTGTGTTTTGTTATGGATCAATTTTCGCCCCACTGAAACTTTGTAGAGATTTTCAGAAACTGTGCATTTGTGAGTTTTACCGCATAATTGGTTAAAACGGTTTCTTACCTCTTACTTCTTACCTCTTACATCTAAAAGACTTTGTGCGCCGCAGGGAAATTTGAACAGGTTTTATTTCGCCCCACTGAAACTTTGTGGAGATTTTCCTAAACTTTGCATTTGTGAGTTTTACCGCATAATTGGTCAAAACGGTTTCTTACTTCTTACTTCTTACTTCTTACCTCTTACATCTAAAAGACTTTGTGCGCCGCAGGAAATTTGATTAAATTTAATCTTGCCCCACTGAAACTTTGTGGAGATTTTCAGAAACTTTGCATTTGTGAGTTTTACCGCATAATTGGTTAAAACGGTTTCTTACTTCTTACTTCTTACCTCTTACATCTAAAAGACTTTGTGCGCTGTAATGTATTTTGTTTGGAATTTATTTTTCCACTGATACAGTGCAAAACAAAAGCCGAACACCCCACGCCCAGGCGCAGAATGTTCGGTCTGCAATAATTTTAAATTTTAATGCCCATCGCATTAGGGTGTGTTGACACTAAGCCTAACACACCCTAGTAGGG
>CALCRR010000013.1 GCA_937894495.1 uncultured Ruminococcus sp.
TTTCTTGCCTCTTGCTTCTTACCTCTTGCCTCTAGTGGCTGGGGGCGCTTTTGTGACGTCTATTACTTCGCTGGCTGCGCCAACCTTAGAAAATGCTGACTTTGTGCGCCGTAGGTAATTTGATCAAGTTTAATTTCGCCCCACTAAAACAGTGTGGAGTTTTCCCGGACCTTTACATTTGTGAGTTTTACCGCTTAATAACACGTTTGCAGGTTGAGCCCTGCCCATTAACAAAAAAGTTTGACAGCTGATCTTTAGCCACTGGTTCTCTGATCGTTTAGCGACTAGTGGGGGTTTTCGCCCCCATTTGACATTTACGCTGATTTTTGGTATAATATGCAAGGAGACCCTTACTGAAAAGGTACTAATTTTAAGGAGGATTGAAATGAAACTTAAAAAGATATGCTCAGCTGCTGCGGCTGCCGTTATTGGTGTGACCGCTGTGAGCTACAGCCTGAATGATATCACTGCAAGCGCAGGCGGCATGGGCAGCATAAAGTATAACGTGCTGCTGGTCAAGGAGGGCGAAGAGTCTGCCCATAATGTGTATAAAAGCTATACCTGCGGCGACTTTACATATTCTCTGCGAAATGACGGCACCGCCGAGATAGTTGACTACACAGGCAGCTCGGCTAAGATAGAGGTGCCCGAGCTTGTTGACGGCATAAAGGTAACAGCTGTCAGCTTTTATGTGAATAAGGATGTGGAGGACGTAATACTTCCCGATGATGTCAGGATGTTCGGCTATGAGTATCAGCAGTCAAAATGGTATAAGTCATTAAAGGCTGATGATAACGGTCTTATCATCTCACAGGGCAGGCTGCTGGGCTGTGACGATACTGTGGGAACGGTGGTCGAGGTGCCTGAGGGAGTGACCCAGATAGCACCTTCGGTATTTGAAAATCTCGGCGATATCACTGAGGTCAGGCTGCCTGATACACTAAGGATCATAGGTGATCGTGCGTTTTTCGGCTGCACTGCGCTTGAAAAGATAAACTTCCCCGGCTCTCTTGAAAGTGTGGGACAGATGGCATTTGATGAGACCAAGTGGCTCACCGACAGCCTTGCAAAAAGCGATTATGCCGTTGCCAACAGCATTCTTGTGGGTGTAAACGCTGCGTATGACGCAAACTATGTGCTGCCCGAGGGTGTAAATGCAGTGAGCAGCCCCTATATGTTCACAAACTATGAATATCCCGAGGACAGGACCAAGGTAAACACCACCCTGACCTTCCCGGCTTCATTCAAAAAGATAGAAAACAGCGCATTTGAGTTCACCATGATAAATAATCTTGTCATAAGCTCCGAGATCGTTGAGGACTATGCCTTCGGCGGTGCAGATAAGCTCAGGTCGGTGACTCTTGAAGAGGGGGTAAAGAGCATAGGGGACTATTCCTTCATAACAATGTCAGAGCACTATTTTGATATGCCCGAGGAGGAAATGCCCGTTTGCGAGTTTAACGATATTATAATACCAAAGAGCATTGAGGATATAGGCGAGTGCGCTGTGGGCTATCAGCTGGTGATAGATTATAAGGAAATGTCTGTTGATGAAAGTATCGAGAAGATACCCGGCTTCACCATTTACTGCTATAAGGACACCGCAGGCGAAAAATATGCCGCAGACAACGGCTTTAACTATGTGCTGATGGATAACTACGGCAAGGTAAAGGGCGATATAACAGGCGACGCCAAGCTGGATACCAAGGACGCCATGAAAGCCATTGCCTTTGCCAAAAAGACAGCCCAGCCCAAGGGTCCCGAGTTTGCCGCTGCCGATGTTAATAACGACGGCAAGCTGGACTCAAAGGACGCGCTTATAATAATAAACGCAGCTAAAAATAAAACTGCCATCAAATAGTTGATAAGACTTTATCTCTTTGAAACATAAAACATATCACAGCATAGGTAAGCGGAGGGTGCAGGGAGGAATATCCCTGCCAAGCCGCAGCGGATCACTGTATATCAAAAGCTCGGAGGTATAGTATGAACAAAAAGGCAGTTATCATTCACCGCATAATTTTTGCTTTGAGCGTTCTGCCGCTGGCTGAGTCCCTTGTGTTTTATCTTATAAAATGGCACAGCCTTCCCCGTGAGACAGGTGTGCATTTTGCCCCTGACGGCAGTTTTGATGTGGTGGCTTCAAAGGTCTACGGCTTTTACCCCCACCTTATGGGCGGCTTGATAACAGCAGGCATAGCCTTGGCATTTCGGTTTATCGGCAAAAAAAGCACGGGTCTCAGGATAAGCGAAAAGGGCGAGAGACTGTTCAGGACCGAGCTGATATTTACGCTGGATATAGTGCTTATGACGTCCTGTGCCATATTCACCATGTGGTCGTTCTGCGTCTCTCTGCAAAAGCCTTTGAACGCCAGACTGGCGGCATACCTGATGACTGCGGCGCTGATAATGGTGCTTATCGGGGTGGTCATACAGGTCATCACCTGTGTTTTGCACAGGCAAAAGGCAGATGTGAGACAAAGCACAGGCACTGCCCACAGGCTGAGCCGCATAACAGGCTGGCTGATGACAGCAGGCTCAGCCGCCATGCTTGCAGAGGTATGGAACAGGCTGCCCATTGACGATGAGCTGTATTTCGACCCGAAATATGACGGGCTTGCATATTTTGCAAACTTTGATAGGTTTTTAGACAAGCGCCTGCTGCTCATACCTTTAGCTCTGCTGATAATTATACAGACAGCGCTGGAGATAGTATCGGCAAAGGCTTCAAGGTCGGGCAAAAGGGCGGCGGTATCACTTACCGACAAGCTGAGGGTGATAAACGGTCTGTTTTTCTTCTACTGGCTGCTTATGATCTGCAGTGAGGCATCTGTAGGCGCTGTCTCGGTGGGTATCTATGCGGCGCTCACAGCGGCATCGGCAGCTGTTTATCTGATAAAAAGAAAAAGCTCTGCCAAAGCAGAGAAGCAAATGACAGGTCTTGCTGAATAAGGAGTGTTATTATGCCCTTTAAAATAATAAGAGACGACATAACAAGGGTCAGCGCCGACGCTATCGTAAATGCGGCGAATAATTCGCTGCTGGGGGGCGGCGGTGTAGACGGCGCTATCCACCGTGCCGCAGGCAGTGAGCTGCTTGAAGAGTGCAGGGCTCTGGGCGGCTGCGCCACAGGTCAGGCTAAGCTCACAAAGGGCTATAAGCTGGGCTGCAAATACATAATACACACGGTGGGCCCCGTGTGGCAGGGCGGCGGTAATAGCGAGGAGGAGCTGCTTTACAGCTGCTACCGAACTTCTCTTGATATCGCAAGGGAATACCGGTGCGAGAGCATAGCCTTTCCCCTTATCTCCGCAGGAGTTTACGGCTACCCCAAGGACAAAGCTGTGAGCGTTGCCATAAAAGCCTTTGCAGACTTTCTGGCAGAGCATGAAATGGACATCACGCTGGTGATATTCGACAAGGGCTCGCTGGCGGCAGGCTCGGCGCTGATAAAGGATATCAGAGAATATATCGACGACAACTACGCCGAGGCTCACACCGACTATAACAGGCGCCCCATGATGAATATGTTCACGGCAGCTCCCCCCAGACCTGCTGCTGCGCCCAGAGCTGCTGAGCCCAAAAAGCGCAAGGGGCTTTTCAGAAAAAGCCTGCCCAAGCCTTCAAAGAGCGCCGGTGCCGAGTCTGCACCCGTATTTGAAGAATATGCCGACCTTGCCATGCCTATGGCGGCAGCCTGCTCTCCCGACCTTTCGCTCAGGGATATGCTAAAGGAAAAGGACGAGTCCTTCTCACAGTCGCTGCTGCGGCTGATAGACGAAAAGGGCATGACCGATGTTGAGACCTACAAAAAGGCAAACATCGACCGCAAGCTGTTCTCAAAAATACGCAGCGATGTGAACTACAAGCCCAAAAAGCAGACCGCCTGCGCCTTTGCCATAGCCTTGGAGCTTGACCTGGGGGAGACCGAGGCGCTGCTGGAAAAGGCAGGCTTTGCACTGTCAAACAGCCTTAAATTTGACCTTATCATAAAGTATTTCATCACACATCAAAACTACGATATCTTTCAGATAAACGAGGCTCTGTTTGAGTTCGACCAGAGCCTTATCGGCAATTGACAACTGATAATCAAAACGGCGCTCACACCTTGCTATATCATGCAGGTATGAGCACTGTTTTTTATTCTTGGGTTATGTCTATTATAACTATCTCAGACTTTGTGCCTGTTTTAAAGGGTATCGCCCAGCCCGATATGCCCGAGGTCACCACAAAGGTGGTGTTATCTCTTTTTTCTGTGCCGTATACCCTGTCGTTTGCACCTATCCACAAGCCGATATACCCTGCAGGGAAGATGTGACCGCCGTGGGTGTGACCCGACAGCACCAGGTCGGCTCCTGCTTCGGCTTCGGCGGCGTAGTCGTTGGGCTGGTGGTCTAAAACTATATCGTATTTCGAGCTGTCAAGCTCCTTGGTGAGCTCCTTCATATCTGCTCTGCCGCCGCTGCGTGTCTCCTCAGACCTGTCCTGTCTGCCTGTTATGTAAAAGCTGTCATCTATCAGCACGCTTTCGTCCTCTAAAATAACAATGCCGTTCTTTTCAAGCTCTCTGTCCAGGTCCTCGGTGGTGAAGTCACGGTAGTTTGAATAGCCCTTGTCGTGGTTGCCGTAGATAAAATACACGCCGTATTTTGTTTTGAGCTTTCCCAGCGCTGCGCAGGCGTCTATCATATCCGCCTTGTAGGAGTCATCATCTACAAAATCGCCTGCTATGACCACCACATCGGGGTCAGCCGCCTGAGCTTTTTCAAGCTCTCTTTCAAAATCCTTGCCGTCTAAGGTTATGCCCAGGTGCAGGTCGGCTATCTCCACCACTCTCAGCGAGCCGTTTTTAAGGGGCTTGTGGGTGGTAAAGCTGTACTCGGTAACAAAAACATGGTGTGCCAAAAACCAGCCAATGCCCATATACACCGCAGTTATCACAATAGCCGCCGCCCCTGTTATATCCCGGCTGAGCTCCTTTTTCGAGAGCTTTTTGATGACCCATGCCAGCCGCTGCATAAAGCTGAACCTGTGAAAGCTGCGCACAACATATATAACTCCCAGCGCAGCCCCTGCAAAAAGAGCTATAAACAACACTATCCAAAGCATTTACCGTCACTCCTGTCCCGACAAATTCGATGTTTTTAATGCTTAGTCCCAATTATACCATACTTTATATAAAAGCACAACCTTTTTTTTGTTTCCCCCACCTATCGCACTTATTGTGTGGACGGCAGGTGGGGGAAAACCCGTGCCACACCAAACGCATGAGTTACAGTTCGATTACAAATAAATTGTACAAAATACTGG
>CALCRR010000014.1 GCA_937894495.1 uncultured Ruminococcus sp.
GGAGCGAATATGCCGCCTTTATAGCCACATTGGTGGTTGCCGTGGTGTCTTTAAGTCCTGCGGTATTAAGCCCCATACCAAAGCGGTAAATGTTCTTTTCGTCCAGTTCAAGTTTGGTCTGTCTAGCCTGATAGGGAACGTCCACAGTCTTGACTTCAACTCCGCCGTCATTGTCAAGCCCTATCATTTTCTTGGTCTTGAGGTTCGCTTGCAGCTCGTCAAGATTGTCCCCCTCAAAGCCCTTGATGGCGTAAAGGGGAGTGTCAAAGTCGATGAGGTTGTTTGAAAGGCTCGATGCCATAAGGTCATAGTCGTCTATAAGCGGCTTTATCATGTAAAGGTCGCTTTGCTGCTTTTTGTTGTTGTCCAGCCTGAAAAACGGTATCAGCCCATAGCTTCCGCAGTATGTAGTGCCGCTACTATCAGTGCATAGTATATGCGGTCTGGGGTTGATTTTTTCGTTGTCGTCAAGGCTGATAGCATCGTCAACAGATACATAGTACCATACTTGCTTGCTGTCCCACACCTGTATTCGCTCTATCTTCTTTTTGCCCTTATCAATGCGGTCGGTGTAGCGATAGATGATGTACTCGCACTTGTCGTCAGTGTCCTTTGCTCTGACCTCCACAACGTCTAGGCTGTCAGCACACATAAAGGCTGTCTTGCCGTCCGCACCCTTGTAAGCGAACATATACTCACAGCCCTTTGCGATGCAGCCTGTAAGCAGTTCCGACAGGTTTGCCGTGAATTCCTCATTGTAATTGAAATAATCGTCAAGCTCTTTCTGGAGCTCGCTATTATCCGACAGTATGAAACGCTCTCCCGAAAAGATGTACTGCACCGCCTGATCGGTAAGCTCACCGAAAAAAGGGTGGGGGATCTTCACATTTGAACGGTACTTGTCCTCGATCAGATTGCCGTCCGAATTATAGTAAAAAATGCGGTAATCGAGTATATCATGCAGCCCCTCGTAGTAGTCCGCACCCTTTTTCGCCTTTGTCTTTGACAGCTTTCCACTGTCAAGAAAATATTTTATCTCGTTTGTACTTAGCATTACAATAACCACTTCTTTCTTTTTCTCCAGCGCTCAACACCGTACCTGAGTGCTGCCATCGCATCATCACAAAACGGCACCGGCTGATCGAGATACTCGCCCGATTTTTCATCACGCTTCCATTTCCAGCCTGCAAGCTCCTTCAGCGTATTTACGCATGAGGGTGAAACAAATATCCTGCGCTGTTTGAGCCAGTCTATCTGGGCATTCACCGAACCTTTTGAGCCGCCCTTGTCAACCGCTTTTGCCCTGTAGCCTGCCTTTTTCCACATCTTGATACGGTCAGGCTCGGCACTGTCGCACCACATCTCGGCTTTTCGTGGGATTCCCTTTTTGTCGGCTAAGGCTATCAGCTCTCCCGTGTCTTTTCCAAATTCGTATATCTCGGAAAGGATATATACATCATCGTCCTTGAAACCCAGAAGGAGTATAGCATTGGCGTGATTAAACCCGAAGTCCTGACCTATGCAGATATCATCATAATCGTTGATGTTCTGCGATACCCCGACAGCCTCATAATTTGTGAAGATAAGACCGCCCGTTTCGCCCCATTCCCCCAGACCGTATATCCTGTATCCCTCGGGATCTACCAGCTTTCTCCTCTCCATTCTCGCTCTGTATGCATCGTCTATAAAGCGATTGGTCAGGTATGTGCTGTGATGTGTAAGCACGTTGGAATCGGGAATATCAAAAAAGACCCTCTTTATCCAGTGGTTTTTGTTCACCGGATTGAAGGTCATTCGTATCTGATAGAACTGTCCCGGAGGGAGTTCACCTCTGAGACGGTCGTCGATTATTTCAAGGTCGGCTTGCGTAAATTCTGTCGCTTCTTCAAGCCATACGTCAGTGAGCTTTCCGGTTGAAAAGGTGATGGATTTGAGCTTTTCTCTCTGCTTGTCATCGTTCATGCCCCTGAATATTATCTTGTTGCTGTTGAGCTTGCAAGTGATGCAGAGCGGCGAAAGAGTTATCTGCCAGTACTTGTCTGCATCAGCCCCGAACATTCTGTATATAGCACCTGTCAGCTCTGCAAAGGTACTGTCACGGTTTGTGATATCCGATTTTCGCATAGCGACAAGATTGCGCCCTCGGTCGCTC
>CALCRR010000015.1 GCA_937894495.1 uncultured Ruminococcus sp.
GGGACAAAAATATCCAAAAAGACGTGTGTTAGGCTTAGTGTCAACACGCCCTAGTAAAGAATATGTGCTTTATGCCCTTTATGGGTGTAAAGATGCCGAAAGGATACAATAATGGTGCCAAAGAGGTTAACAGCCGCAGCTTGTGCGGCAGCTGTGCTTATTATGTGTTCTGCCTGCGCCGACAGCAGTGATAAAAAGTCCACACGCAAAAAGGCTGCCGATAAAAGTGACAGCTCGGTGGAAAGAACAGTCTCCGACGGTGAGGATAAAAGCTCGGAAAACAGCCCGAAAAATGACCAGATGCCCCTGATGACGGCTTCACAGAGCGAGAATATGACCAGGCTATGCGATTTTTTGCAGAGCGATAGCTACAGCCTCAGAATGACATATACAGACGCAGAGGGCAAAAACACCGATATTTACAGAGTCGTTGACGGTGACAACTATTACCAGCTGCAGAAAAATGATGTGGGACAGAGCGGAAGCATAAGAAAAGACGGGCAGAGCTATGATTTTGACTTTGTCTGCGGCATTTGCAGAAAAAGCTCTGCCGATAAGCTCGACAGCCTTATAGAGACGGTGGTGAGCGAGGACCTGCCTGCCACAGCCACCCATATCGACGGCGAGGACGCCGCACTTTACGACGTTGAGGAGTATACCTACACAGGCGCTACATATATCGCCGTTATGGATATCTGCTTTGATAAAGACACGGGTATGCCCGTAAAATATACCACCACCTACCTGTTTGAGAGCGATGACGATCTGGTGGAGCAAAGGACCTTTGATGAGCTGCTGCCCCGCAGCGCCTTCATTAACAGCGATGAAACACCTACCGACGGCGAGGATAAGCCGGGTGAGGTGGATACCTCGGTGATAGACACCGCCTTTATAGACCAGCTGACGGATTTTGACAGCCTGACGGAGGAGCAGCGCATGGGTTACTGCAAGGCTATCTTCGTCACCGCAGGCGTTACCGATGACGAGCTGGAGGGAGAGGGCTTCAGCGAGGAAAAGCTGAAGAACATATCCTATGAGGACCTTGTTTATCTGGTGTATAATTACGGCTACGATAACGAATATTGACCGGGACATTGATCATGAATATACTTAAACTTTTGAAGCCCAAGGCTTGCATAGAATATATCTATGATGACTATACAGCAAGACAGACCCTTGAAAAAATGAAGAACCACGGATATTCCGCCGTACCTGTTATAAACCGTAAGGGACAGTTTATCAAGACCGTTTCCGAGGGGGATTTTTTAAGGTTCATGGTTGAAAGGGGTATGTATGATATACGTGAGATGGAGAAGTGCTCCATAAGCGAGATACCTGCAAAATTCAAGATGAAGCCTGTGTATGTTTACGCCACGGCTGAGGACCTTATCATGATGAGCATGAACCAGAATTTTGTGCCTGTCATCGACGACAGAGATATCTTTATCGGTATAGTCACCCGTAAGGATATACTTGAATTCTGTGCGGATACCATAAGAAATTATAAGGAAAAATACGGCTCGTTCAATGGAGAGGAGAACGAAGCCTGAGACATACAAAAACTGAAAGGAATGGTAAAAGATAATGAAGAACATGAACCGTAAGGGCGGTGCGGCTATAGTTGCCGTGCTGATCGTGATAATCATGGTGGCTGTCGGCTCTGCCCTCATGGTGGTCACAGGCAGAAAGACCATACAGTCAAGCAAGACCGTTGAGGCGCCTATGCCCGACGGCTACAGCGATAAGGAGACTACCCCCGAGGAAACAGTCAAGGAGGAGGAGCCTGAGGTGCCCATCTCTGACCCTGTGCCTGCCGCAACAGTATCGGTGCTGCCCCAGATAGCTAATACATATGAGACTATCACCCTTAAAGACGCCACCTTTAACTCGGCAGTGCTGCTGGACTGCGAGAGCAATGAGATACTGGCAGGCTTTAAGTATGACAAGAAGATATACCCTGCGTCCCTCACCAAGCTGCTCACACTGCTGGTGGCTGCTGAGAATATCGACGATATGAAGGCTACATACACCTTCACCGACGAGGACATCGACCCGCTGATAGACGAAAATGCGTCAAGGGCAGGCTTTGAGGCAGGCGAGGCTGTTACTATGGAGGACCTGATGTATGCTGCCATAACAGTCAGCGGCGCTGACGGCACACTGGGTCTTTCAAAGGCAGTTGCAGGCTCTGAGGAGGCTTTTGTTGACCTGATGAACAAGAAGGTGACAGACCTGGGGCTCTCGGATACCCATTTTGTGAACGCAAGCGGTCTGCACAACGACCAGCATTACTCAACCGCACAGGATATAGCTGCCGTTACAAAGGCTTGCATGGATAACGATGTGTGCCGCAAGGTGCTCAGCGCTGAGAGCTACACCACATCAAAGACCAAGCAGCATGAAGAGGGCATTGAGCTTGACAGCATATTCCACTCACGCTTCGGCGGATATTGGATAGACATTGACGGTGACGGCTACGGCGACGCTGATATAGTAGGCGGCAAAACAGGCTTCACCGACGAGGCTATGTACACCCTCTCGACCGTTGTTGATGTTGACGGTCACGAGTATATCTGCGTAGTCACCAAGTCTGAGGGCGACCTTATCTCGGTAGAGGATACCATTATGGTATTCGAGAACTACCTGCCCGGCGCTGTAGGCACAGTGTCCGACGACGAGGGCGATACCGAAGATACAGAAGAGACCGATGATCACACCGACGGGACCGAAGAAGTCCCCGTTATAAACGACGAGACTGAGGAGTAAGCACTCAATAAAATCTGATAGTTATCAGGCACTTATGTTAGCCAGGCTGACATAGGTGCCTTTTCTTGCCCAAATGCGCTGCTAGTCGCTAGTGGTTAGAGTGCTAGTGGCTAGAGAACCGTTTTACAAAATTATGTGGTAAGCCGCAC
>CALCRR010000016.1 GCA_937894495.1 uncultured Ruminococcus sp.
ATACGAGATGTAGCCGTGACTGGAGTTCAGACGTGTGCTCTTCCGATCTAATGACTCACCGCCCGAAAGTGAGCCAACGCTTCTCACCGATGCGCTGAAATGGTCGATAACGTCAATATCCAGCCCCACCTTTTTGCCGCCGTTGGTGCGCTCACTTCGTATCAGCTCATACTGTCCGTTGGTCATTTGCAGCAGCCTTACGTTGGCAAGCTCCAGTATCCTGCTGAAATACTCCATCTGAACATAGGTCTCCAGCGTTATTTTGTGCTTCTGGCTCAGCAGTCCGTTGGCAGTTCGGCTAAGTGAACTTTTCATTGAAAACTCACGGCTCAGCTGCGTGTTTACCGCCAGCTCCTTTTCAAGCCTTTTCAGGGCGTCATCACAGCTTGCCAGACAGCCCTTGGCTTCATCACGCTTTTTCAGCGCCGCCTTGACTGTCTGTTCGGTCTGTTTAAGCTCATTCTCAGCCGCCTCTAACTCGGGGGGCTGTTTATTTTTTGTCTGGTTTTCAAGCTCCGCCAGCTTGCCTTTAAGCTCGGTAGAGGTCTTTTCAAGCTCTCTCAGCTGCTTTTCTGCATCTGCCAGGGCTTTTTCCATGTCATTTTTCCTGCTTTCAAGCATCGAAATATTTTTTAGAGCCTCAGCCTTGCTTTGATATTTAAGCTCTTTTATCAGCTTCTGCGCTGCTGCCTGTTTTTCCTCGGCGGCAGTTGAGGCTCTCAGCGCATCGCTCTCGGCTTTTTTGATATTTTCACTCAAAAGCTCAATGTCCTTTTCCAGCTTTTTTATATGCTCCTCGGTATCGCTGCGCAGCTTCTGCTTTTTTTGCAGCTCGTCAAGCTTCGCAGTTATCTGCCTGAGCTTTTCGGCTTCATGGGTATACTTATCTCTTGCCTCAAGGATAGCCTTATCGGGCTCGGCAATGCCCAGATGTTTTTTTGACCTTTCGCTGACGTTTTTAGCGGCATTTTCATAATCGGCTTTTACCCTTATAAACTCTCCGCTTGCCTTGTCCAGCTCTTTTCTTGCCCTTTCAAAGCTCTTGAAGGCTTTGTCGGCATCGTTTTTATCGGGTGCGTTTTCGGGTATCACCGCAGGTCTCGGGTGGCTGGTTGAGCCGCATACGGGACAGGGCTGGTCAGCCTTCAGCTCCCTGGCGATAAGCCCTGCCTGGTTGTCGATATAAGCGTTGTAAACGGACATATAAACGCTGTTAGCATTATTGCAGTCCGTTTTTTTACCCTCTAAAACAGTCTTTAGCTCACTTACCTTAGCGCCCATATCTGTAACAGCCCTTAGCTCGCTGCCCAGAGCCTTTATTTCATCAAGCTTTTCCTTCTGAGCTGTAAGCAGGTGGGCTGTCTCGGCAAGCTCTGCCTTGACCTCAAAAAGCTCTTCCAGAAGCTTGTTGGCTTTTTGCAGAGAGTTCTTATCCTCTTCAAGCTTATGCGCCATCACAGCACGGTCCTTTTCAGAGGCTTTTGCTGCCTTGGTGAGGTCATTGACCGACTTTAGCAGTATCTCAGCGCTGTCATAGTCACCAAGCTTGCCCTTTTCCGCTGCGATCTCGCCTATCAGCCTGCTTATCTCGGGTCTGAGAGCTTGCTGCTTCGTAGCTTCCTTTGCAGCTTCATCAAGCCTTGGCGCAATGCTCTCACAGGATTTTTCTATCTCGCTTTTGCGCTCAAAAAGGCTGTTCAGCTTTTTATCGCTGTCATATTTCAGTGCGGCGTTTTTGTTAGCCTTATCGGCAGCTTTAAACTCCTTTTCGGCAGCCTTAGTCTGCTCATTTTCATAGTCCCCGGCTTTCCGGCAGATATCCGTAAGCTGCGTAAACTCGGCAGCCTCGGCTTTTTCTATAGCCTGACTAAGCTCACTTATATGAGGGCTGTCAGCGCTCAGCCTTATGCCTTCGAGAATATTTTTTATCCTTACGTTTGAGCTCCTGTACTCATTGTTCACCCTGTTCATATCCTCAGCCAGCCGCATTTGCAGCCTGTAGAACCTGCCTGTTGAGAATATGGCGCTGAGTATCTTGGTACGGCTTTCGGTACCTGCTGTCAGCAGCTGTGCAAAGCTGCCCTGGGCTATCATGGCGATGTTTCGGTACTGCCCCAGGTCAAGCCCCAGTATCTCCTTTATCTTGTTATCCAGCTGCTTTTCACCGCTGACTATCACCCTGTCCTCACTGTCGTAAAGCTCGTTTACTGTGTTAAGGTCGGTGAAGCCCTCGCCCCTTTTTTTGGGGGTGAGCTGCTTAGGCTCACGGTGGACCCTGTATCTCACACCGTTGTATTCAAATATCATTTCAACATAGGTCTTTTCGCTGTCATCGGCGTATTTGCTCCTGAACATATCGGGCTTTCTGCTGTCACCGCTGGCGCTGCCGAAAAGTGCATAGCACACCGCGTCAAAAATGGTGGTCTTGCCCGAGCCTGTATCGCCTGTGATAAGATAAAGTCCCTGTCCGCCCAGCTTTTCCATATCCACCACAGTCTTTTCGGCATATGGTCCGAAGGCGTTCATAGTTATTTTTACAGGCTTCATTCACCGTCACCCCATATCTCTTCTATCAGCGCAGCCATGTAGCTGCGCTGCTCTTCACTCAGCTGCTCGCCGTTCTGCTCGCTGTAAAGCCCCTCAAAAAGCTCCATGGGAGTTTTACTGTCCGTATGCCTTACAGCCCTGACCTCTGAAAGCTTCTGTGTGCGCTTGTTGTCATAATCCAGCTGGATAATGTTAGGATATACCATCCTCAGCTTTTGCAGCACATTAGGTATATCCTCATTGTCGGTAAGGGTAACGTGCAGATAGTCCTCATTATTATCGCTGCTGTGAAATGCGCTGTCCATAAGATAGCTGTAGCTGCCCTTTAACTCTCTCAGATCTCTCAGCGGCTCAAAGGGTACAGTATCAACAGAAACGCTGCCCTTTTCTCTGAGCTCAACTATCGTCACCGACTTTTCATGTGAAGCCTCTGAGACCGAATATTTCAGGGGCGTGCCGCAGTAGCGGATATTATCCCTGATGTACTGCGCCCCGTGTATATGCCCCAGAGCCGCATAATCAAAGGCTTCAATGGCTGCGGCTTCGATATTGTCAAGCGTACCCACCGAGATGTATTCCGAGTCGCAGGTCTTAGCCCCCGTTATAAACTGGTGGAGCATCAGTATATTGCGCCTTGAATAGTCGATATCCGCATTTTTTAGTATCACCTTTATCATATCGGTGTAGTCATTTATCTCATCATCGGGGAAGAAATGCTTTATGTAAGAGGGCTTTATAAAGGGCAGCATATAAATATCCAGCTCACCAAAATCATCATTCACTGTCACCTTTTTCAGGCTGCCTTCAAAAGCCGAGGATATGTAGATGTTTGCGCTCTCCATTATCCTGCCGCCGTATGCCACACGCTCGGCACTGTCGTGGTTGCCGCTGATGATGAATACCTGCATATCCGTCCTGCTAAGCTCCGTGAGAAAATCATCAAAAAGCCCTACCGCCTCAGAGGACGGAGAGCTTTTATCATAAATATCTCCTGCGATGATAATGCCGTCGCAACGGTTATTTTCGGCGATATCCTTTATCTGTGAAAGTATATGCTTCTGGTCCTCATACAGCGAAAAGCCCCCCAGCCTTCTGCCCAGATGAAGATCGGAAATATGTGCAAATCTCATAATTACTCCTTACAGCCTGTTATTATTACCTATGCTCAGTCCTGCTTATACATTACCTTATCCTTGATATCCACACGGTCATAGCCCAGCCTGAAGCCCACCGCGCATGAAACGGGGTAGAGGGCGACATAGACCGCTATCATTATAAATACAGCCCAGGGCATTTTGCTCACCTCTGCCGAGTGTGCAACTATGTCCAGCAGGGGATAAAGGCTGGCGTTGAGCACCTTGAAGCCGCCCATAAAATTGCCTATAGCCCCCGCCCTTGAAAGCAGCAGTATGACAGCTGTGAGAAAAGAGGGCGCCCCTGCGCACAGACCCAGCATGAGCCCGAAGCTTTTTTTGATATCATCACCGTGGAGCCTTGCTCTTGTTCCGGCGGCTTCGCCCTGCTTCATACCAAAATCAGCCATAATGCACACAACGCACATAAGCCCCGTAAAACCGAACATCAGATTAGCAAAAAGCCCCATAGCTTTTCTCACCGCAATGAAAAACAGCATTACAAAAAAGCCGAAAAACTCGCACTGCAAAGCCTTCAGCAGAGAATAGACAAATGCAGTTTTTTTATTGTATTCCATAGTTATTTCTCCTTGATATGATCCGCTTATGCAATAAAACAGATATTTATTTGCTTTGTATAGTATAACACATTTTTTTATTTATGTAAAGTTTTTAAAGGCATTTTTAAAAATAGTTTACATAATTTTCTTTATTATACCACAAAACCGCCCTGCTGTCAATACAAAATCCTTTTGAAAACAATCGGCACGGCTGCATAAAACAATGACAGATGATAAAAAATTCTTGCTTTATGAGTAAAGAAAAACTGCAAT
>CALCRR010000017.1 GCA_937894495.1 uncultured Ruminococcus sp.
CTTGGCTCGTAGAGACCGAACTTTGTATCGTTCAGCGACGCCGATGCCAGCATACCCAGCGAGCCGCTTACCATAGCAGCCTCGTCCGAGAGTATATCGCCGAACATATTCTCGGTGAGTATCACATCGAACTGCTTGGGGTCTCTTACCAGCTGCATAGCGCAGTTGTCAACCAGCATATGTTCAAGCTCCACCTCGGGGTAATCCTCAGCCACCTCGTTGACCACCTTGCGCCACAGTCTTGAAGAGTCGAGCACGTTCGCCTTATCAACAGAGGTGACCTTCTTTCTTCTCTTCATGGCGATATCAAAGCCCTTTATTGCAATTCTTCTGATCTCGTCCTCGTTATATGTGAGGGTATCAACAGCGGTGAGTTTGCCCTCGACCTCCTCGGTCTTTCTCTCGCCGAAATACAGACCGCCTGTGAGCTCTCTCATTATCATCATATCAAAGCCGCCCTCGATGATATCGCTTCTCAGGGGGCAGGCGAATTTCAGCTCGTCATAAAGGTTTGCAGGGCGCAGGTTTGCAAACAGACCCAGCTCCTTGCGTATTTTAAGCAGACCTGCTTCGGGTCTCAGGTTTGGGGCGAGCTTATACCAGGGTGAGGTAGAGGTATTGCCGCCGATAGCTCCCAGCAGCACCGCATCGGCAGCCTTTGCTGTAGCTACAGCTTCATCGGTAAGGGGCACACCGCAGGCGTCTATCGAGCAGCCGCCCATGAGTATATCGGTATACTCAAAGGTATGACCGAACTTTTCAGCCACCTTATCAAGCACCTTCTGCGCCTCAGTGACTATCTCGGGACCAATGCCGTCGCCCTTTATTACCGTGATCTTTTTATTCATTATAATTTACTTCCTTTCATTTCCGCACTGCGGAATAATATCAGCAATATAATTATAGCATTTAATTACTTCAATGTCAATATAGAAAAAACGGGGCCTCACCGGACGGGGTGTTTCCCCCACCTATCCCTCTAGAAGCAAGAAACTAGAAGCAAGAAGCAAGAGTCCTATTTTCAGACTTTGTTTGTTTGGGAAATTTCTTGCCTCTTGCTTCTTACCTCTTGC
>CALCRR010000018.1 GCA_937894495.1 uncultured Ruminococcus sp.
GCTCACCGTAGGGCGATGAGATATGCACATCGTATCCTTCTGCAAGTAATCTCTCGACTATTTCAAGTCTGAAATTATATATTACAACATCGTGATTTACTAAAAACAGAACTTTTTTCTTATGTGAATTCGCTGATGTTTCTGTAAGTATAATGGATTTTTTTAAGTCAGCAACTCTATAATTCTGCTTATACACACTCAAACTCTTATCATAATAAAGATTCCCAAACGCCTTATCCACGATCCCCGTGAACAGCCCCAGCAGCTTCAGCGCCCACTCAAAGCCATGAATGAGCCTAACCTTCTTGCCATGAGCTTCACCAATCATCTTGACCATTTCAGAGGTATTGCTGTACTCCTTGTTCTGCGGCCAGAATGTGCCTTGCTCGTTGTTTTCGATCATCAGGCGAACAAACTCGCAGAGATTTTCGATATAGAGCATCGAGCGCCTGTTCTTGACGTAAGGGAAAACCGGCAGCTTTTGCGCCATTTTTGACATCAGCGGATAGTTGCCCTTGCTGCCCTTGCCATAGATCATCGGAGGCCGCAGGATAACCACTTTGAAATTATCATCACTAAGCGGTCTTAAACCGTTCTCCGCCTGCACCTTACTGTTGCCATAGCAGTTTGCAGGGCGCACAGGCGTATCCTTGGTGATCCGTTTGCCCTTGCCGATAGGTGCGCTGTTGCCGTAGACGATAGCGCTGCTCATGAAAATGAACTGCTTAACTCCGTCGGCTTTCGCTTTCTTGGCGGTCTCAACAGTAAGATCTGTGTTCACAGCATAGTACAGCTTTTCCTTCTGCTTGCTGATCTTGCCGTTGTCTGAATGAGCGATACCTGCCACATGAAACACGCAATCATACCCGGAAAAATCCTTTTCCCTCCAAGTCCCATCGATCATATCCACAGTGTCGATCTGATACTTGTCACCGAACTGCGCCATATATTTTTCAAACGAAGTACCTATGTAGCTGTTTGCACCCGTTATCAGAATTTTCTTCATTCAGCCGACACCTTTTCTTCCTGCTTGTGTATCTCGCCCGTTCCGCCCTCGACAACGCCATCTCTCTTGAGAACGGCCTTGACCGAGTCCACAAACACCTTTATATCCATTTTCAGACCCGACCAGCTTGACTTCTTGAGTGCCTGTGCATACTCGCCGTCCAGCTTTGCCTTGTCGGGAATTTCAAGCTCGTCTCTGCCGTGCGCCTGAGCAAGTCCGGTAAGACCTGGTTTAATGTCATTTGCACCATACTTGTCACGCTCTGCTGTCAGATAATCCTGATTCCAGAGTGCGGGGCGGGGACCTATAATACTCATATCTCCCTTAAAGATAGACCAGCACTGGGGCAGCTCATCGATAGAAGTCTTTCTAATGAATTTTCCTATGCGTGTGAAATTATCTGTTTTGCTTGCGTTCTGCAGCATATGAGTTGGCACATCACTCGATTTTTTCATAGAACGGAACTTAGGAAGTGTAAAGTATCCGGTCTGCTGTGCGATCCTCTTCTGCTTAAATATAACCGGACCGGGACTGTCAATTTTAATTGCAAGTGCGGTCACAGCATATACGGGTGCGAGTGCGACCATTCCGCCAAAGGAAAGTGTAATATCTATACCACGCTTTATGTATTTCTCATAAAAGGTCGGTGTATAATCACTTTCACCGACAGCTTCAAGATGCCCTCTCTTGCCGTCCGCATTTACTGGGTCATTCTCATTTTCTACAAAAACAACCCTTTTCTTATACATAGGATTTTGTTCATAAGGATCGTTTTTGTATTTATCATTATCTCGCTGCTTCTTCGCTATAATGCTCATGACAGTAAAAGCAGTTCCGAGAAATGCTCCGGCTGCTATCAGCCCATTTTTAAGTTTCTTATTCAAAATAAGTCCCCCATATTTTTGTTGTGATCAGAAAAAATTAGCCTGTTCCTCGCCAAACCACGTTACATCGTTTATGCGGTCATTCTCTTTCAGTACAATACAAATCTTATTGTCCAGTATCTTTACTTCGTCAACTACCATGTATTTGGCAAACTCCTGCTCATAAGCTGCAGTGCCGTTTGGAAACTCCAACACCTCGCCATTGTACTCAATCACAACTGGCGAAGTGATCTTCTTTATAAATGTTTCCAATTTATATTTCAAAGCCAATTGGCGTCATCTGCCTTTCATACGGTGATTCCAACATTCCTCAGCATTTCCAGCCTGTCAGCATTCATCACGCCTCTTTTAATGGTTCTTAGCTGACCTCGTTTCCATTGACCAAGCTTGTAGCCGTCCTCACAGACATAGACCGTGCTGATGTTCATATTGCCGTGAGTATCAAAATATGCTTTTGCGTGAGCATAGCCTTTCTCCCAGGCGTTCTGCTTGCGCTCCC
>CALCRR010000019.1 GCA_937894495.1 uncultured Ruminococcus sp.
GTCAACATTTTGCAAGGTTCGCGCAGCGTATCGAAGTACTAGCCGCCACAAAAGCACCCTCCTCCCCTCCGGGGAGGATTCGATATCTTGCCAACTTCACAATAGTGCGGCAGGTGGGGGAAGCGAGCCGTCCGCCCGAGGACAGGTGGGGGAAATAATTAAAAAAAAATGTGTTGATTTATGGAAGAATATGTGTTATAATAAATCGCTGTGATCTTGGGAGTATTCCTTGTTACATCAATTCTTGCAGAAAGAGGGGATCTGATATAATGGAGAATATTATCAGCCTGAAGGATATCGTCGTGGAGTTTGAGGACGGCGAGAGGATCTTGAAGAACATCAGCCTTGACATAAAGGATAAGGAGTTCGTTACCTTTCTGGGACCGTCGGGCTGCGGCAAAACCACTACGCTGAGGATAATCGCAGGCTTTCTTGAGCCTACAAGCGGCGATGTTTTCTTTGACGGGCAGAGGATAAACGGGGTGCCGCCCCATAAGCGCAATGTTAACACCGTGTTCCAGCGTTATGCGCTGTTCCCTCACCTTAATGTTTATGAAAATATCGCCTTCGGGCTGAGGGTCAAAAAAGTGCCTGAGAAGGAGATAGTCAAGCGTGTGGGTGAGATGCTGGGGCTTGTGAACCTTATGGGGTTTGAAAAGCGCTCGGTCAACCGTCTTTCGGGCGGTCAGCAGCAGCGTGTTGCCATTGCAAGGGCGCTGGTCAATCACCCCAAGGTGCTGCTGCTTGATGAACCGCTGGGTGCCCTCGACCTCAAACTCAGAAAAGAGATGCAGATAGAGCTCAGGCGTATTCAGCAGGAGCTGGAGCTGACTTTTATATACGTCACCCACGACCAGGAGGAAGCCCTTACCATGAGCGACAGCATTGTGGTGATGAACAACGGCTGCATTCAGCAGATAGGCTCCCCCACCGACATATATAACGAGCCTGTAAACGCCTTTGTTGCTGATTTTATCGGCGAGAGCAACATAATAAACGGCTGTATGCCCAAGGACTGCCTGGTGGAGTTCACGGGGAAGCGGTTTGAGTGCGTTGACAAGGGCTTTTCACCCAATGAGACGGTAGATGTGGTGATCCGCCCCGAGGACGTAAAGGTGATACCTGCCGAGCAGGCTAAGCTCACAGGCATTGTTGAGTCGGTGGTGTTCAAGGGTGTACACTATGAGATGATAGTTGACGGCGTTGACCACAAGTGGATAATACACTCCACCAAGGCAGAGCCCGTGGGCACCATGATAGGCATGACCTTTGACCCCTTTGACATACACATAATGAAGAAAACAGAGGAGGCGCAGGGATGAAGCTGAAATATTTTTCCGCCCCCTATCTGGTGTGGATGGTAGTGTTCATACTGGTGCCTTTGCTGATGATAGCGGTCTTTGCTTTTACCAATGATGACGGGGGCTTGACCATAAAGCACATATCCGATGTGGGGCAGTATGCCAACATTTTTGTGCGCTCCATATGGCTGTCTCTGGTGGCTACGGCGATATGCCTTGTGGTGGCTTACCCCATAGCATTTATTTTATCACGTATGGACAAGCACAAGCAGGGCACAATGCTGATGATAGTGATGCTCCCCATGTGGATGAATTTTCTGCTGAGGACCTACGCATGGATGACGCTGCTTGGCAACAACGGCATAATAAACCACCTTTTCGGGCTGGTGGGGCTGGGACCCTACAAGCTGATAAACACCTCGGGGGCGGTGGTGCTGGGCATGGTGTACAACTACCTGCCTTTTATGATACTCCCCCTTTACTCGGTGATGGAGAAGATAGACAAGAGCCTGTTCGAGGCGGCTTCCGATCTGGGGTGCAGCTCTGCATCGGTGCTTTTAAGGGTGATAATCCCGTTGAGCGTGCCGGGGATAACCTCGGGGATAACTATGGTGTTCGTGCCTGCTATCTCCACGTTTATCATTTCGAGAATGCTGGGCGGCGGCTCAAACCTGCTGATAGGCGACCTTATCGAGATGCAGTTTCTGGGCAACTCCTACAACCCCCACTTAGGCGCAGCCATATCGCTGGTGCTTATGGTGATAATCCTGGTGATAATGACCGTAATGAACCAATTCGACCCGGACGATCAGGTATTGATGTGATCTGTCCTCACCGGACGGGGTAATTCCCCCACCTGTCGCACTATTGTGTGGTGGGCAAGCACTCGAGTCCTCCCCGGAGGGGAGGGGGTGCCTTAGTGGCAGCTAGTATTTCGATACGCTGCGCGAACCCTGTAAACGAGTTATTGTGCGCTTTACCGCATTTTTTTGTAAAACCGTTTTCTTACCTCTTACATCTTAAACTCTAAAAGGGAGTATGCAAATTGAAAAAGCTTGGAAAAATATATATGATGCTGGTGCTGGCATTTTTGTATGTGCCTATATTTGTGCTGATAGTTTTCTCTTTTAATGAGACGAAGAGCCGTTCGGTGTTCAGCGGTTTTACGCTGGACTGGTATAACAGGCTGTTTCACAACTCTATAATAATCTCGTCGCTGGTGAACACTATAATTATTGCAGTTATAGCAAGTATAGCCTCAACAGTGCTGGGCACTCTGGCGGCTATCGGCATAAACAGTATGAGAAAGGTGCCCAAGGCTGTGGTGATGAACATTACCAATATGCCTATCATCAATCCCGAGATAGTTACGGGTGTTTCGCTTATGCTGCTGTTTGTTTTCTTTGCGGCGAGAATGAATCTGGAGTTTGGCTTTGTTACCCTGCTGATAGCCCATATCACCTTTGATGTGCCTTATGTGATACTCAACGTCATGCCCAAGTTCAACCAGATGGACCCCCATATCTACGAGGCGGCGCAGGACCTGGGGTGCAGCCCCATACAGGCGTTTGTAAAGGTGGTGCTGCCTGAGATAATGCCCGGGGTGGTCAGCGGCTTTCTTATGTCCTTCACCTATTCGCTGGACGATTTTGTGGTCAGCTACTTCACCACAGGCTCAACTTCGCAGACGCTGCCTATCACCATTTATTCTATGACCAGAAGAAAGGTATCGCCTGAGATAAACGCTTTGTCCACCATTATTTTTATCGTGGTGGTGGCGGTGCTCATAGTCAAGAGCTTTATCGAGAACAGGGCGTCCGCAGGGGGCGCAGTCAAGGGGGAGCAGGCATGAGAAAAAAGCTTTTTACACTGCTGACGGTGATAGCCCTTGCCGCAGGGCTGCTTTCGGGCTGCTCTTCATCGTCAAAGGCTGATGATACTGACGGCGGCGAGGAGGAGACCGCAGCCCAGACCCTGACGGTAGCCGACCCCGATTATTACACACGCTTTAAGGGCAAGGGTATCTCAATAAACGTGTACAACTGGGGCGAGTATATCTCAACAGGGGCTGACGAGGGCACGCTTGATGTTAATGCCGAGTTTGAAAAGCTCACAGGTATAAAGGTGAACTACACAAACTACGCCACCAATGAGGAGCTTTATGCAAAGCTCAAAGGCGGCGGAGCGGCTTATGATGTGATAATCCCCTCAGACTACATGATAAGCAAGATGATAAAGGAAAAGCTGGTACAGCCCCTTGACATGGGGAATATACCCAATTTCAAGTACATCATGGATAATTTCAGGGGGCAGGCGTATGACCCCGGGGACGAATATTCGGTGCCCTACACATGGGGAACGGTGGGCATTATCTACGACACCACCATGGTGGATATCCCCCCCGAGGAGATAGACTGGGACCTTTTGTGGAACGAGGATTATGCGGACCAGATACTGATGTTTGACAACCCCCGTGACGCCTTTGCCATTGCAGAGCTCATGCTGGGATATTCGCTGAACACCGAGGACAGTGAGGAGCTGGAGCAGGCAGCCTTTAAGCTCAGACAGCAAAAGCACATCGTACAGGGCTATGTTATGGACGAGGTGTTTGACAAAATGGAGGCTGGCGACGCTTTGATAGCTCCCTATTACGCAGGCGACGCACTGACCATACTGGAGGGCAACGAGGACCTGGATTTTGTGGTGCCAAAAAGCGGCACCAACCTGTTTATAGACGCCATGTGCATACCTGCCTCAGCAAGGCAGAAGGAGGCGGCGGAGATGTACATAAACTTTATGTGCGAGCCTGATATTGCCTATGCGAATATTGATTACATCTGCTACTCCACCCCACATCAGGCGGCTTACGATATGCTGGACGACGAGGTGAAAAACAGCCATGTATCATACCCCGACAGCGAATTTATCGCCGAAAAGACCACGGTATTCGTAAACCTGTCGGACGACGCCAACGCACAGATGCAGAAGCTGTGGACAGAGATGAAATCCGCCGAGGACGAGAACTCAAACCGCTGGCTGATGCCGACATTTTTAGTGATATGCATACTGATAATAGTGTTCGTACTGGTGCGGCGGCACATAAAGAACAAGAAGGATATTTTCTGAGGCTGCTCAAAAGAAAAACAAACACGGCAGGAGAATGGCAAAATGCAGAATGATACAGAGAAAAAAGATATTTTCGACAAAATAATGTCCGCAAGGCTTTTTAAGCCCTTTGAGGGGGTATACAAAGCCCACAAGGAGGTACTGCTGTACCTGTTCTTCGGGGTGCTCACCACGGCGGTGAGCTTTGTGACGGCAGGCATAGCCAAGGCAGCCCTTGAAAGCGCAGCGCTCAGCAAGGACACGGTGGCAAACGTCAGCACCGTTATCGCCTGGGTATGCTCGGTAACATTTGCCTACATCACCAACAGGATATGGGTGTTTGAGTCACAGGCAGAGGGGGCTAAGGGCATTATCGCCGAGGGCGCTTCGTTCTACGGCGGCAGGATATTCACCCTGCTGGTGGAGACCTTCATGATGTGGGCAGGCTACTCAAAGCTGAATTTCAACTACTGGCTCACCAAGATAGCCGCCAATGTGGTGGTGGTGGTACTGAATTATATCATAAGCAAATTATTAGTGTTCCGCAAGCAGGGCTAAGCTTGTAAACGTGTATTTGTGCGATTTACCGCATATTTTGTAAGACGGTTTTCCGGCGACCGGCAGGTGTTGAATAAATTAATATAAATTAACTTGCTTTTGTGAAATGTAAACTATTTACCCTTGTGGAATTTGTGTAAATAGCACCTTGAAAAAATCATGAAAATTAGTTATTATTAAAGTAGTGAGTTATACACATCTACAGATAAAAACAAAACGATAAAACGGAGGTCATTATCATGAAGTTAAAGAAATTTTTAGCTATGGCAGCAGCCCTTTGCATGACGACCGCAGTGTTCACAGCCTGCGGCAGCGATACCGAGGACGACAGCAGCTCAAAGAAGGCTGAGACAAGTGCAGCTTCTACCGAGGAGGAGTCAAGCGAGGCTGAGGAGTCTGAGGCTGAGGAGAGCACCGAAGAGGGCGGCGATACCGAGGAAGGCGGCGATACCGAGAGCGGAGATGCTGAGGGCGGCGACACCGAGGAGGACCCCTTTGCTGACGAGCCTGTCATTGATGAATACACAGGCAAGGAGTGCTATGTGCCTGACCCGAATTACGTACCTGTTACTGAGTTTGAGGGCTATGACGCTTTCCTGATGTTTGCTGACAGCGAGTGGCTGTGGGCTAACTTTTCAGGTCAGGGCTATCCCGATTATCAGAGAGCTGACGGCGCATACGGCGTTGACGCTGATATCACAGGCGACGGTCAGTACACAGTAGCTATCACTGTTGACTCTGTCGCAGCTGAGGACCCTGTACTGGGCGCAGTTAACCCACAGGTAGCCCCCGACCCCGATCTGGGCGTTGTATGGCCTGCTTCGGGCGCAACAGTATTCTGCGTTGATATCACAGGTATCTGCGACGGTACCACCACCTGGGAGGGTGAAGAGATCGAGAGCCAGCTTGAAGAGGGCGAGGACGCTAACATTGACAAGGATATCGCAGGCAAGTACACAGGTCAGGAGATCAGTGTAACTGTTGACTCCATCAAGGCTGACGGCGAGGAGATCGCTTTTGACGACGCTAAGATCATCAAGGGCAACATCGAGGACGACAACAACTGCTACAGACTTGAGATCTACAACGAGTACGGCGTAGGCAAGGCTGACCCTGCTATCAACAGAGACGACCTGCTGTTCTCTAAGAGCCTGGAGGTAACATTTACTATCACAGGTCTTGATAAGGAATAATTTAGGTCGGTAACTGAAAGCTGATATTTTAAACCCACTGTGCGTTTTGCACGGTGGGTTTTTTGTCCTCGCCGGACGGGGTGTTTCCCCCACCTATCGCACTTTTGTGGTAAAGGCAGGAGGTCGAGTCCTCCCCGGAGGGGAGGGGGTGCTTTTGTGACTGCTAGCACTTTGATGGCTGCGCCAACCTTGGAAAATGTTGACTTTGTGCACCGCAGAAAATTTGATCAAACTTAATTTCGCCCCACTGAAACTTTGCGGAGTTTTTCAAAATTTCTGTAATTGTGCGCTTTACCACAAAATTGGGTAAACCGTTTTCTTACATCTTACTTCTTACCTCTTACATCTAAAAGTGCCTGGCATGATAACGTTATCTTATGAGACACAGCATTTACTTTGTCAGCAGGGGTTATATCTAACTAACCCTGCGGTTTTACGCAGTTATCGGTGATAACGTTATCATGCGTTTGGCTGTTTTAATTTTTAATTAATTATTATTTCACGAAAAGCAAGGGGTTTTTATCACGGGAATGCGGTGGTTTTCAGGGTGCGTGATAACGTTGTCACACTTTGGCGTTGACGGTAAAGTAAATTTAGGTTAAAATTATAAGCACAAAGAAAAATACTACCAAACGACTAGGATTAATAGAATATCGAAAGGAATGACGGATATGAGCCACAGCAGGGACTACAATAATATAGAGACCGCCCTTATACACGGCGGTATTTCGATAGACGAGAGAACGGGCGCTGTGAATGTGCCTATCTACCAGACCTCGACCTACAAGCAGGACGGTCTGGGCAAGATGAGGGGCTATGAGTACACCAGAACGGGCAACCCCACCAGAGAAGCCCTTGAAGCCCTTATCGCCGAGCTGGAGGGGGGATATGCAGGCTTTGCCTTTGCCTCTGGTCTGGCTGCCGAGACTGCGGTGCTGAGCCTTTTGAAAAGCGGCGACAGGGTGCTGATATCCTCAAACGTATACGGCGGAACATTCAGGCTTTTAAACCAGGTGTTCGACCACTTCGGCATAAACTACACAATATCCGAGACCGACGACCCCGAGAGCTTTGAGAAGGATATCACCGAGGACGTAAAGGCGGTGCTGATAGAAAGCCCCGCAAACCCCCTCATGACCGTTACCGACATAAGGGCGGTGGCTGAGATAGCCCACAGGCACTCTCTTTTGGTGATAGTCGATAACACCTTTATGACCCCCTACCTGCAAAGACCGCTGGAGCTGGGAGCTGATATCGTTATCCACAGTGCCACCAAATATCTGGGGGGTCACAGCGATGTGGTATCGGGGCTTGCAGTGGTAAAGACCAAGGAGCTGGCTGAGAAGATAGCCTTTATACAAAACTCCACAGGCGGCGTGCTCTCACCCTTTGAGTCGTTTCTGCTCATAAGGGGCATTAAGACCCTGGGGGTAAGGCTTGACAGGCACGTTGAGAACGCCAAGGCTGCCGTTAAATTCCTTACAGAGCACAAGGCTGTGAAGAACGTTTACTACCCCGGTATCGAGGGCAGCAAGGGCTATGAGGTCAACAAAAGACAGGCTAAAAACGGCGGCGTTATGATATCCTTTGAGCTTAAAGACGGCTATGATATCAGCGTTTTCTTTGAAAGCTTAAAGCTTATCACTCTGGCAGAAAGTCTGGGCGGCGTGGAGTCGCTCATATGTCACCCTTCCAGCATGACTCATGCATCTATCCCCGAGGACATACGCAAAAAGGTGGGCATAACAGACGGTCTGATAAGGCTCTCCATCGGTATCGAGAATATCGACGACATACTTGCAGATTTGAAACAGGCTATTGAAAAGAGCGAGGTAAAATAAAATGAGATACTATGACTCAATGCAGGACCTGATAGGGCACACGCCGCTGGTCAGGCTGCACAATATGGGGGTCTCCCCCGACGTACATATTTTTGCAAAGCTGGAATTATACAATCCCTCGGGCAGCGTAAAGGACCGCACAGGTCTTTATATGCTGAGAGCTGCCGAAAGAGAGGGAGTTTTAAAAGAGGGCGGCACTATAATTGACGCCACCGCAGGAAACACGGGGCTGGGAATTGCATTCACAGCACTTGGAAAAGGCTATAGGGTGATCTTCACAGTTCCCACTAAGTTTTCTGCCGAAAAGCAGGCGCTTATGAGGGCGCTGGGTGCTGAGATAATAAATACCCCCCGTGAGGAGGGTATGCTGGGGGCTGTTAAAAAGGCTGAAGAGCTGAGAGCGCAGATACCCGACTCGGTATCGCTGGAGCAGTTTAAAAACATGAACAACCCCCTTGCCCACTATGAGACCACAGGCAGAGAGATCTATGAGGACCTTGACGGCAATATAGATTATCTTGTGGCAGGGGCAGGCAGCGGCGGCACCTTTTCGGGGATAGTAAGATATCTTAAAGAGCAGGATAAGTCCATCTTCGGCGTTCTTGCAGACCCCGACGGCTCCACCATAGGCGGCGGCGAGCACCATGACTATAACATAGAGGGTATCGGCAACGATTTTATCGCCGATACTATGGACATAAATTTAGTCGACGAGGTAATAAAGGTAAACGATGACGAGGCTTTTACAGCCGCCAGAGAGCTGGCAAGAAAAGAGGGCATAATAGCAGGTTCATCATCGGGAGCGGCAGTGGCTGCGGCACTTAAAATAGCGAGCCGCATAGATAAGGGAAATATAGTAGCAGTGCTGCCCGACAGGGGAGACAGATATTTCAGCACAGGGCTGTTCTGAAAAAGTCTGCTGCTTCTTACCTCTTACCTCTTACATCTTACATCTAAAGGGAGTATCAAAATGATCTACCGCATAGCTTTTGCCAGCAGTGACGGCAGGGTGATCGACCGCCACTTCGGGCACGCTGATAAGTTTTACATATATGATATAGATACCCAAAACGGCAGCTATGCCTTTGAAAAGGAGACTTATGTGACTCCCCCGTGTAACGGCGGCGAGCACGAGGACTTTTCATTTGAAGCGGTGCTTGACAGGCTGGGAGATGTGCAGGCTGTGATAGTCAAGCGCATTGGCGCAGGGGCTTCGATATTTTTGGAGCAGAGAGGTATAGCGGTGTATCAGGCGCCCTTTGGGGTAGAGGATATACTTGAAAAGATAGTTACAGACAAGACCTGGGAGGAAGATCAATGGCAATTTCATACAAGGAGCTGACCTACAGACACCCCTGCTTCGCACAGGGTCACAAGGCTCAGACAGGCAGGATACATCTCCCCACCAGCCCGAGCTGCAATATCGAGTGCAAATTCTGTGACAGGAAGATCAACGATTATGAGCAGCGCCCGGGCGTTGCCTCCACCGTGATAACTCCGCTGGAGGCGCTGGACGTTATCGAGCGCTCATTAAAGCTCTGCCCCGATATCACCGTGGCAGGCATTGCAGGACCGGGAGATACCCTTGCAAGCGATTATGCGCTGGAGACCTTCAGGCTGGTAAAGGAAAAATACCCACAGCTGGTAAAGTGCATGAGCACCAACGGTCTGCTGCTGGCTGAGAGAGCGCAGGAGATAATTGATGTGGGTATCGACTCGCTGACCGTGACGGTCAACGCAGTTGACCCCGAGATAGAAGCACAGCTCAACAACGGCATTGTGTGGCACAAAAAATATTATAAGGGAGTTGAAGCTGCAAAGATACTTATCGAGCAGCAGCTGAAGGGCATAAAGCTTGTGAGCGACGGCGGCATTACGGTGAAGATAAACACCGTGCTCGTCCCCGGTATAAACGATAAGCACATCGGCAAGATAGCCGAGACGGTAGCCGAGGCAGGGGCGTCTATCTACAACATAATACCCCTGATACCCCAGCACCAGCTAAAGGACTGCCCTGCCCCCACCTGCAACCAGATATTTGAAGCCCACAGGGCGGCAGAGCCTTATCTTGATATATTCACCCACTGCCAGCGGTGCAGAGCTGACGCCATAGGCATACCCGGCGAAAAGGACTACGGCGACCGGATATATCTGAGAAGGATATCGAGAAGAGACACCTTCTCACACGGATAATATTTATTAATAAGACAGGTGAGAATGAGGTAACTGCCGCAGAAGAGAAAAAACATCGGCTCTTACCTCTTACATCTTACATCTAAAACGGAGGTAATTGGAAATGGCTAAGGAATTAAGACAGATAGCGATCTACGGAAAGGGCGGTATCGGTAAATCGACCACCACACAGAACCTTACCGCAGGACTTGTAGAAAGAGGAAACCACGTAATGGTAGTAGGCTGCGACCCCAAGGCAGACTCAACAAGACTGCTGCTGGGGGGACTCCACCAGAAAACGGTGCTTGATACCCTGAGAGACTCAGGCGATGATATCGAGCTGGAGGCTATACTCAAAGAGGGCTTTATGGGCACCAAGTGCGTTGAGTCGGGCGGACCCGAGCCGGGCGTTGGCTGCGCAGGCAGAGGTATCATAACCTCTATCGGTCTGCTGGAAAGACTGGGCGCTTATACTGAGGAGCTTGACTACGTGTTCTACGATGTGCTGGGCGACGTTGTGTGCGGCGGCTTTGCCATGCCCATCCGTGAAGGCAAGGCAAAAGAAATCTACATCGTCGCATCCGGCGAGATGATGGCGCTCTATGCGGCAAACAATATCTGCAAGGGCATCGCAAAATATGCCGAGCGCGGCGACGTGCGCTTAGGCGGTATTATCTGCAACAGCCGCAACGTTGACAACGAACTGGAACTTTTGCGCGCGTTTACCAAAGAACTGAACACGCAGCTTATCCATTACGTGCCGCGCAACAATATCGTGCAGCAGGCAGAAATCCGCAAGAAGACCGTCATTGAATACGAGCCGACCCATGCGCAGGCAGATGAATACCGCACGCTCGCCAAAAAAATTGACGAGAACGAGATGTTCACCATTCCCACGCCGATGACCCAGGACCGGCTGGAAGCAATCTTGATTGAGCATGGCATGATGGACAGCGTTGAATATCACATCTAGTACGCATTGCAGGAGGTACGCAATGGCAGAAACAGTTGTGTTAAAAAAGCATGCAAACTATCCGCAGGAATTTGACGTCCTTGCGGAGTACGTCAGACAGATTCAGTTTGGTTCCGTTACGCTCCAGATTGAAAACGGCAGAATCATTCAGATTGACCGGAACGAAAAATTCCGCTTTGACAAGCAGAAAAAAGCGTAGCGCTCCAGACCGACCAGACAACTGGAAGTCAGAAAAACGTGGAATATAGCGGTAGCCGCCTTAGTCCTTCCCCTTTCTTGACTTTGGCGGTGAATCCGCTTTTTTTCAGAAAATGAAAGAAAGGTCGGTAAGGAGGTACAGAATGGCATTCAATTTTAAAACGGCAAACGTGGGCGTGCGCGAGTCGCGGCTTGGTTCGGTGACGGGCTTTGTGGGCGACTTGGAAACGCTCGTCTACCGCTCGGAGTGCGGTTCGCTCAAAAACCGCGAGCGGTGCTT
>CALCRR010000020.1 GCA_937894495.1 uncultured Ruminococcus sp.
ATAATCAGAAAAATAATGGGTGAGGACTTGTTTTGGGGTTAAGTGATTGACAGTGGATGAGTACATACTGAACAGAGTGGATATCACCCGTGATGTACATAATATCCCCGAAAATATCATTAAAGAAGTAAACAAAATGCTTTATCGTCTGCCGATGTATGATGGCTATCTTCATAATGAGCAGCTTGAAGACAGATACAAAAAATTTCGCAAAGAAGATTCATTCAACGCTGTTAATGATACTCGCGGGATCGAATTTGTAATCTATAATAAGCATCAAGCTGCGGAGGATAACCATTACGATCATGATTCATTGGAATATTACAAAGACACTGTAAGAATAGAACTTCGGTGCAATAAGCATTACATTGATGAGCATTTTGACGATAAAAATATCAAACGTACCTTGCTGAACGCTTATGACAATATGCAGGTTTCGGTCGAAGAAATATATCTCAGGCTTTTCAAATTTCCTACGAGCCTGTGTCATCTTCCAAGCAAGTTGCTGATAAAATATCTTTTTGATGAGACAGGCGGAAAGAAAGCCTTATGCCGCAGAATGGTGACGCTGCTCGATCATCTGGACAAGTATTTTTATGATGATCTGCAAAAGGCTCTCGATGAAGTCTATCCAAGCGACAAGCGGCAGAGAAATATTAAAAAACATTATGCCGAGTACAGCGTGTCACCCATTACGATGAGGAGTAAGGCTATTCCGTTTATTCAGTCTATTGATTCTCTACTTGAATTTAAATTGCCGACAGATAAAGAAATCAGGCTTTATCATAAGGCTAAAAAGGAGTATGGCGAGGTGTTTTTTCATGAACCGAGATGATGAGATATTGACCTTAAACGAAGCCTGCAAGCTGCTTCGGGTAAGCAGACCAACTCTTGTAAAGCTGCTGAATAAGGGCATTATCGAGCGTGATGATGAAATGATTGCTGACATTATCGAAATGGAGCGCAGATTTTGGGAGGAAAATGTACTTGGCGGTAAAGAGCCTGAATGTGACGGTTCTGCGGCTACTGCTGAATGGCTGGCTGAAAGGTATTCCGAAAGCAACGGTGAGAGCGTTGAGCTGCCTGATGAAACCATTGCTATCTGCGAGGAATACAATGATCTTTCGGAACAGATCGAATCACTTTCAGCCGAGAAAGATGCGCTTAGTAACCGCCTAAAAAGTATGCTGAAAGAAAACGAGACAGGACTTGCCGGACGATTCAGAATATCATGGAAGTCGGTCAGTTCATCGAGGTTTGACAGCACAAAATTCAAGGCTGATAACCCCGAGCTGTACGGCAAGTATGTCAAGAAATCGAGCTACCGTAGATTTGGAATTACAGGAGGTGCAACATGAATAATTTAAGTATAAGGCTTTTAAGAGCTGACGAGATCGAGTGCAGGATAGGCACGATAAGCGATAAGGGTCTTTCACTTCTGCTCTACAAGGACGCTCGTGCGGACATGAAGATACTTGACGAAACGTTCGGTGTGCTTGGCTGGCGCAGGACGCACCAGAGCATTGACGGTAATCTCTACTGCACGATAGAGCTTTGGGACGAAGACAAGCGTGAGTGGATAGCAAAGCAGGACGTTGGGACTGTTAGCTACACAGAAAAAGAAAAGGGGCAGGCTTCCGACAGCTTCAAGAGAGCTTGCGTTTCGGTTGGTATCGGGCGTGAGCTGTATAGTGCGCCGTTCGTGTGGGTGTCGGCGCAGAAGTGCAATATCCAGCGCAGGGGCGACAAGTTTGTCTGCTATGATAAATTCGCCGTCAGCAATATCATTTACGGTGAGGAACGTGAGATAGTCGGGCTTACGATAATCAATTTCGACACAGGCGAGGTAGTCTACAACGGCTACAAGAAATCAAAACAAAAGAGTGCATAACATTTGCCCCCGATGGCTTCGGCTGTCGGGGGCATTTTTGCGTTTAGGAGGTTTTTATGGAAATTATCAGGTGCAGCTATTGCGGCTGCGAAATTGAGGGCGATCCATTAGAGGTCGAGGGCGAAATGCTCTGCGAGGATTGCTATGACAACGAGACTTTTTCCTGTGACTGCTGCGGCGAAAGGTTTATGGGGCGCAATGCGGTGTCGGACGAGAACACGATGATTTGTCAGCGCTGCTATAACAACCACTATCACCGCTGCGAGACGTGCAGCTGCCTTATCCACGATAATGATGTTTACTGGAACGGCGATTATCCTTATTGCAGCGAGTGCTACCGTGACGACGAGGACAATTATATTCACGATTATTATTACAAGCCCGAGCCGATTTTTCACAAGTGTAGTGAGGAACAGAAAATACGTTATTACGGTGTTGAGCTTGAGATCGACAAGGGCGGACGTGATGATGATAATGCGGAGGAGATCGACTGTGTTGCGAATAAAAATGCTGATGTTTTATACATCAAGTCGGATGGTTCGCTTGACGAGGGAATGGAGCTTGTGAGCCACCCCTGCTCGCTGAAATATCACCGCTATGAGCTGCCGTGGGCGGACATTATGCACAAGGCTGTGAGCTTGTATTACAGGTCGCACAACACAAACACTTGCGGACTTCATGTGCATATCGGACGTGCGGAGCTAGGCGATACATATGAGGAACAGGAGGAAGTTATCAGCCGTATCATGTTCTTTTTCGAGAGCCATTGGAACGAGCTGTTCAGGTTCAGCAGACGCTCCGAAAGCTCTGTTGAGCATTGGGCGGCTCGGCATGGCTACAACGATAAGCCGAAGGACATTCTTGAAAAGGCTAAGAAAAGCACGAAAGGGCGCTATGCGTGTGTCAACATAACCAACACAAATACAGTTGAAATTCGTATGTTCAGAGGTACGCTCAAATGGAATACTTTCATGGCAACGCTGGAACTTGTCGATTCGATTTGTGAGAGTGCTGTTCAGCTGACCGACAATGAAATTCATAAGCAATCATGGGCGGATTTTGTGCTGAATATCAGTCCCGATTACTGCGAGCTGATAAAATATCTGAAAGAAAAGCGGCTGTATGTGAATGAGCCGATAGACATTGAGGAGGAATTGTAATGTGTGCGATTTTTGGATTTGTGAATTACCGTCATGCGATCAGCAGGCGGCATTTGAAGGAGCTTGTGAACAGGCTTGCGGTGGCTTCTGAGGTGCGAGGTACTGATGCCAGCGGCATCGCCTACGTCAAGAACGGTGAGCTTATTATCTATAAAAAGCCGAAGCCTGCGCATAAAATGCGGTTCTATTTTCCCGACAACACCACCGTGCTGACAGGACACACCCGCATGACTACGCAGGGAAACGCAAAGTACAACTACAACAATCACCCGTTCGCAGGCAGGACTGCGGACGGGACTTTTGCGCTGTGTCACAACGGCGTGCTGTACAATGATGATGTGCTCCAAAGGTCAGAGAATCTGCCGCACACAAAGATACAGACCGACAGCTATGTGGCGGCGCAGCTAATCGATAAGTACGGTCATCTGAACTTTGATACGATAGCGAAAATGTGCGAGACTGTGCAGGGCAATTTCGTGTTCACTCTGCTGAATGATGATAACACGCTGTATCTCGCAAGGGGCGATAATCCGCTGTGTCTGCTGCATTTTCGCAAGCTGGGGCTGTATGTTTACACTTCGACAAGGGATATTATGAGTAAGGCGATAACAGGTACTTTTCTTGATAATTACAAGTTTGATATCATCGGGGTTGACGAGGGCGAAATTATCCGCATTGATGAAAATGGTGTGCTGACGAAGGACAGCTTTGTGCCTGATTACTGTTATGATTATTACGGCAGATACCATGCAGGCTACGGCACTCAGAGTGGTTATCTGTTTGACATTTGCAATTTGTTCGGCGTTGCGCCGGAGGACTTGGAGCTGCTTTATGACATGGGGTACTGTGATGACGAGATCGAAATGATGCTTGGTGACAGGGAGTATTTTCAGATGTGCCTTGATGAGGCGAGGGTTTGTGTGGGAGAGAGGTTTTAAAATTAAAAAATCACAGCGTTCGGTGCTGTGATTTTTTTGCCAACTTTTCAATTTATTTCATCAAGTCCCAGCTCCTTCAGCTTGCCGTTACAAGCTGTCAGCAGTCTTTCCTCGGCGCTCTTGCTCTCAAACTGCCGCAGAAAATACAGTATCACGCAGTCACGTTCGTTGCGAATGTAAAGCTCACCTTTCGAGCACTTTCGCAGTAGAAAATTCGCCGTATCGGGAGCAAGCCCCATGCCAAAGCACAGCTTGATGAGCGTGTCACGGTTGGGATTGTCGCGCGCGCCGTTGAACAGACTGTACACCACCGCTTCGGTAAGGTCGCCGTAATCGGCGATCTTGTTCTTTTTCAAAATGCCAAGCCCACGAGCCTTGCGATCTTCATTTATTTCGTCATAGATCCTGCTCAGTGTGACGGACAGCTTTTCTGTGTCAAACGCTCCGTTGTTCAGCTTCACAAAGCCGTCTATCCCGTTTCTGTATTCGCTGAAATTACGGTTCATTTCATCGGTTATTTTTCCCATTTTTAAGCTCCTCCAGCCGTTTGTAATACTCGTCTGTCTGGTAGAAATCCAAGCGTTCAAGCTCCTTGCACGGATGCGCCGTAATGTCATCAAGCACCTCCTGCGCACGGTCAGACTCGCCTGCGTCAAGCAGCCTGTCGATGTAGTCGGCGTTGCCGTTGAGGTCGAGGATTTTCGCCTGCTCGTCAACGGAGGTCTTTGGCTTCAGCTCCTCCAAGCGGTCATAGATAGGCGAGGTCGAAACATACAGCCTGCGGTCATTCACCGTGTCAACGTACTTTATCAAGATATCCGCCGCCCTGTCGTACTCTCCCTGAATCTCATAAAGCTCCGACAGGCGCATGAAGTTCGCATAACCGTCATTGCCTATCGCTATCTCGTTCAGCAGCCGCTGCTCCTCGTCTGCGATCTCTGCGCTGTCCATTGCCGAATCGTAGTTCTTGTAAATGATGCGGCTCGGCGTATTGTCCTCGGGAATAATCAGCAGGAAGATCAGAAACGCCGGCACTGCGATCACCGCCGCCCTGACCGCCAGCGCCGCAGGGGTAAAGCGTATCGCAAGTGCCATCTGCCGGGCAGAACGGTAGCGGCTTTGGGGACTGTCCATCGTCGCCTTTTTGTATATGCGTGTAAAGCTGCGGCTTTTCGGCATAAGCTCTTTCATCGTTCGCCCGAGTGCATAGATGTCCGACTGTGGCGTTGCCTGCTTACCCTCTAACTGTTCGGGCGAGGCGTAGCCAAGAGTTGCGACAATGCGTGTCTGAGCGTTGCTCTCGGCGGGTATGCGTGCATTCCCGAAGTCGATGATGAAATACCGCCCTCTGTCCGAACGGATAATATTCGCAGGCTTTATGTCCCGGTGAACAATGCCAGCCTTATGCACCCTCGTTAGCGTTCTGCACATTGACAGCATCATGCGCTTAAACTCACGCCTGCTCATCTTAAAGCCGCTCTCCGACAGCTTTTCAAGGTCGCTGCCCTCGATGTATTCCTCGATCAGCAGGCCAGCCGAGCCTGCAAAAAGCTCGTCACGCATTTCGTTCATCACATCTGGCAGGAGCATTTCATCAAGCGGAGATATCCTCGCCTTTGGTATACCGGGAATGTTCAGCTCAATGAGCTTTTCATAAATGCCGAGCTGACGTTCATCGAGCAGCTTTTGCGCATACCGCACACCGTTATCGTCCTCGACCAGCACCGTCGGGCAGTCGCCTGTGTTTTTCAGCAGCTTTATGAATTTGTACACAGGCTCACCCCTTTGACAGACACCTTCATTATAACACACAAACCGCCGAAAACTTATGACTGGCAGTAATAAGTTTTCGGCTTTTCATGTGCTATAATAATTATAATTAAATCTGCAAAAATTGTCAAGACCGGAGGAAATATTATGAAGTGTGCAAATTGCGGTGCTGAACTGCCGGAAGGAATGAACATTTGTGACAAGTGCGGTACGGCTGTGGTTTCAGTTCAAAACAGCGAAGCTGTGGTAAAGCAGCCGAAAAAAGGGTCGCCGTTGAAGAAAGTCGTTATTGGAATTATCATCGTCTTAGTGATATTGCTGATAGTAGGGCTTGCAAGCGGGGGAGATGATGATTCTGACAATAATGAAGCGCCATCTGCCGAGCAGACTACCGAGCAGGATAACGGTGCCATATCGCCCGATGATTTCACCGAATATGATATGAAAGAGGTATTTGAGGCATTTGAAAACAACTCTCTCGGAGCGAGTCAAAAATATTCAGGCACCCTCATCAAGGGAAAGGTAAAAGTAGACGGAGTGGCCGAAACAGAAATTTTTGTTAACATAGATGAACCCTGCGCTGCTGTGTACATTTCATCATCCGATCATGAGGGCGTATGGGCTAATTATCAGGGCATCGGTGCAATAGCGACTGAGTATGCTCTGGATAAAGCCTATGAATTAAACCCCGGAGATATCGTAACTGTATATCTTGAATATATTGGAACCGATGCATTGGAAAGACCTGAGTTCTATTTGTATTATATAGAATAAAGGCTCAATCAATAGAAGCCATATCCAATATGACTGACGCTCTTTTTCGTAGTTTATCTGTGTCAAGTACCAAGAGCTTTTGAACAAGCTCTGATATGATATGCTGCTTTTCAGTATCGGTTTCGAGCATAACTTTTTGCTCAGTTTCCGTAGGCTCTGCAAGCAGCTCCGACAGCGTACAACCCAGCGCTGCCGCTATTCTGTTAGCAGTTTCAATGGTGCATTTCTTTTCGGCACGCTCCACCTGTCCGATGTATGTCGGGTGAAGCCCTGCAAGCTCGGAAAGTCGCTCCTGACTGTAATTTTTCTGACGGCGCAGCAATCTCACACGCTCACCGAACAGCTTAACTATATTATCCATAATGTCAGCTCCTTAAAAATGGGTATACAAATTTAGTCTATAGTATTATGTGATAATTTTCTACAGACTATTGACATTATAGACAAAATGTGCTATACTATAGTATGTAATCTTGTGCGGTTGTATATTTTAGTCGGTATGTGCATGGGAATAAAATATATCGGATAATATGATCGGCAGGAATTTTTTCTGTCGATTTTTTGTAATATAAGGAGTAAAACATGTCAAAGATTTCCAAAAACCAAAATGTAAAAAAGGCCGCAGAACTACTGCTGCAAAAGGCGGGAACTGTCTCTCCTGAACGTCTTAAATCAGTTACAGGGATCATCACTAATAATCGTGTTAATTCACAGAATAATGATGTTTTTAAAATCAATCGCTATCGGATCCCTTTTGAGAAGGTGCTGAGCAAGGAGGAATACGAGGCTATCAGACCTTATGTAGAAGAATATGAACTTGACAAGCCGGAAAATTTTGTAAGATTTATTGTTGCCTTACAGGTCGGTGCATTTGAAACGATCAATGCAGGATTTACTGAACTTAAAGCCGAGAATCTTGGCGAGTTGACATCTCAGCTGGATAGTATCAAAGAAAAAATGCTTTTTGCTGACAGTGAAGAAAGAGCTTGGGATCTGTTTTCTCAGGCGAATGATATAAAGAAAGTCCTTGAAACTAAAATAAGAGGCTATGCAGTTCCTTTGCTTGATTATGACAATGCAAAGTTTCCGCATAACATATCAAAAGCTATGAATAAGGCAAATCTGCTTGGCAATGTAGACCTTGCAAGAGCAGCTATGGAGGCATATTTTCAGTCATTGACGATACTGGTCGATATAAGCTTGTTATCCAAAAAGTATCACTATGATGAAACGGTGAAGAGCGCTTACAGCTTTTTGGAGGAGTTGGAAAGCTCGGATACCATAGCTCTTTTTCAGGCTTATGATGAAAAAAGAAATAACAGTATGTGGTTTAAGCGCCCGCTGCGGGACAGACTGAAAACCATTAAAGATGAGACAGACATTCTCTCAGATTGCTATAACGGGATCGAAATAGATTTTGAAAATGATGTGATTTTTTAAAGGAGCAGAGTAAAATGCCAAATAAGGGAATTGATGATGTAAATAGAGATCAGAAAGTAGGAATAAGTGCAGCAATAGTGGCTGTTGCATCTGTTTCCGGAATAATTGGAGCAATTGCATCGTTAGTTAGTAAGAATAGCAAGTTGAGTAGTGAGAACAAAGCGCTTAACAACCAACTCAATGATAATCAGCAAAAAGTCGCAGAGTATAACAGCAAAGGTGGTTGGCATAGAGCAAGGAAGAAGCTTGATTTAAAAAACAATAGTGTCAACATCAATGAAAAAAAGGAGATCAACAATGAGTAATATTACGCAAACCTTGCCCGAGGTATCCATAGCCTCGTCAAGACAGGTTCAGGAAACGATACAAGTTAAACGTGGAGCGTCGGCATATGCAGTTACGGCTGCTTTTATTGACAGGAATATTGACAAGATCGATGAAGTAGGTGAACTGCTTGGCACAGTGCTTGCTCAAGGAGCAGTCAAGGGTATGTATGACAAGCAGTATTTTAAGCCCGATCAAAAATGGAAGAGCTTCTGGACAAGAAATATTTATCTGCGAGAGGACAAGCGTCAGGCTCTTGAAAATGAAAGAATGCTCATAGGAACGGGCGTACAGCTGCTTACCGAGAGTGCAGTAAAGATGGGTGCGCGTGCTTTGGGCGAATGGAGCGCAAAAAAGGATACTTTTATAACTTGTGAGCAGGTCTATGCGGTGCTTAACTCATATATTGCCTATGCTGAAAAGGGTGCTAATATACAGAGAGCAAATACAGAGCTGTCTAAGATACGCAATTCATTTCCGCTCGACATAAAGCAGAAGAAAAAGCTGTATGAAAAGTATAACGGAATTGCTGCGCCGCTTGAATTGCTCGATGTGTCCTCCTTAGCAACCAGCGAGAATAAGGAGCTTAGAAATGCGCTGGCTTATTTTCTGGTTGTTATAAACAGACAGCTTTATGAGGATCAGCAGCCCGGGAAGCTCCTGCTCCCTGATTACTACAGTCTTATTGATCTTAACGGAAAATATGGGAACGAATTCATGCTCGATAATCAGGATAACTATGACAGCATAGCTATGGATCATCAGATGTATCTTAGCTTGGCAAGAGGAATGATAACGAGTTTTTCAGCCGGTCTGCCAAATATAGACACCAATAAAATAGTAGACCGTGCTTCGGCAATGGCTAAATTTGACCCTTATGCTATCAGGAGAAAAAAGATAAAAGATACCGGAAAAGGTGGGGCAATTGCAGCCGCAGGAATATTTTTGCAGGAACCGGAACTTTTTAAAAACGGTGTAATGACAGCACTCGCTCAATTTATGCCTGACGAAGAACTTCTTACGACGGCAAGAGACAAATGCAAGTCATGGGGACTGGAAGATAAGGATATTGAAAATGTATTTTCGCAGATGCTGAAGCTGGAGGCAAAGAGCGCGCAGAGCGATGTGCCGATGCTTATGGATCTGTAATCATATGGAGGGATAAATATGTCAAAAAACAAGAAGAAAAAATTTAAACAGACGGTGGGTTATGTTGTCGGAAGTCTGGCATTTGGTGCCGCAGCAAGTATATTGATTCCTAAATACTTGAAATATGGATCTTCTTATATTTATGATCTTCAGAAGAAAATTGATAAATATAAAAGAAAATAAAAAAGGAGAATAATATGGAAATCAGTACAAACCAAATAGCAGATGAGGCTATAAAAGCAATCAGAGATAAAATTAAAAATCTTACACGGCTTAATATAGCAATTGTTGGAAAAAGCGGAGTAGGCAAAAGTACATTGATCAATAGTATGTTCAGGGATGATCTTGCAAAGACCGGTAAAGGAATGCCTGTGACTCAAGAGTTTCGTGAGATTACAAAAGAAGATTATCCATTATCGATCTTTGATACACCGGGATTTGAGTTGGGGAAAAATCAACAGGATAATGTAAAAAAAGAATTGCTTGCACTTATTCAAAAACGAAATGCAACAAGGGATATAAACCAATATATACATTGTATTTGGTATTGTGTTAATACAACCTCTGACCGTATAGAACCTGAAGAGGAAAAATGGCTTAGAGAATTCACTGAGGAAAATGAAATAAATCAAGTTCCTGTCATAGTTATTCTTACTAAATCTTATTTTGCTGACGATGCGGAGGAAATGAAAAAGTATATTGAAGGACTTAACCTTAATATAATAAGTGTCGTTCCAGTATTAGCCAAAAGCAAAGGAAATATCGAAGCATTTGGACTTGATACGCTTCTTGCTGTAATGGAAGAGGCATTGCCCAGAGAACTTCGTGATTCCTTAAACAATGTGCAGATAGCGTCATTGGAAGCCAAAAAAAAAGCAGCTCAAGCAGCTGTGGCAGCAGCGGTAACAGTAGCATTTGCTGAAGGCTTTTCGCCTATCCCATTTTCTGATGCATCACTTCTCGTACCTACTCAGGTCGCTATGATAGCATCAATAACAGCTATATTTGGAGTGGATATAAGCAAAAGTATCATAACAGGATTTGTATCATCAACATTGGGTGCTGGAGGTGCAACCATTTTAGGAAAAACTGCCGTGTCTAATATTCTTAAACTGATACCGGGAGCAGGTATCGTTCTTGGAGGAACGATCTCAGGAACTACAGCGGGACTGCTAACTACCGCCCTCGGTGAGTCATATATTCAGTTGATGATCAAGGTCTATAATGGAGAGATAAGTAAAAGTCAGCTTGAAACGTCAAGAGGGCAGGAGGAGCTTAAAGCTATTTTTAAATCAGAGCTAAAAAAAGAACGTAAAAATATCTCTAAACGTGAAAAGATAAATGTATAGTAATATATCCGGAAAAAGTATGTCTGTACAATACACAAATCTGAAAAACAAAGGCAGCCGCCACTGCGCCTTCTGCAAATACTGGAATGACAGGGTCGATACCCACATAAAGCACAAGTCCCGTGACGTTTGGGAGTATGAGCCGTTTGCGACAGAGTATTGTCAGAAGCGCAGACTGCCTACGCATGGTATAAGCACTTGTCCGAAGTATGAGTGCAAGATAAATATGTGATGAAAAGGTCTGCATCGTGAAAGGTGCAGACTTTTTTCACCCCATTATTGACTAACCGCCCCGAATGTGCTATAATAATAACAAACCAACCGCACAGCAAGGGAGGCGAGCACCATGCCGAAAAAATTCAATATCACAGGCAACTGCATACCCGACAGGCACTATATGGTTGACCTGACAAGCAGGCTTCAACAGATAAAGGCGCTGGTCGATGACGAGCAGTATTTCGTAATAAACCGCGGCAGACAGTACGGCAAGACCACAACGCTCCGTGCGCTGGCGCAGTATCTGGCAGACGAGTATTATGTAATATCGCTGGATTTTCAGATGCAGATGAGCAGCCAGAAATTCGAGAGCGAAAATATCTTTTCCGTCACACTTGCGAAAATAATCATCAGGGCGTTCAGACAGCTTGGCATTGATAAGCTCTTTGAGACTGAAATAGACGAAATAAGATCAAATATCTCTGATATGAAGGACAGCTTCGGGCTGGTCGATCTGTTTCTGTCGCTCAACGATATTTGCGGCGTTTCGGATAAGCCGATAGTGCTCATAGTTGACGAGGTGGATCAGGCATCGAACAATCAGGTGTTTCTTGATTTTCTTGCGCAGCTGAGGGGCTATTATATCAACCGTGATGTGTCACCGACGTTCCGTTCTGTCATACTTGCGGGAGTTCATGACATTCGCAATCTGAAGCAGAAAATACACCCCGATGAAGCCCACAAGCACAACAGTCCGTGGAATATCGCGTCAAAATTCGATGTTGATATGAGCTTTTCGCCTGCGGATATTTCCACCATGCTGAATGAGTATGAGAACGATCATCATACCGGGATGGATATTAACGAGATCACGCAGTGTATTTATGGTTATACGTCCGGTTATCCAGTTCTTGTGTCGGGAATATGTAAGCATTTAGACGAAGATATTCATGAATGGTCGATCAACGGTATTGCCAAAGCCTTTGATATTCTTACCAGCGAGAGAACCGTTCTTTTTGATTCATTGATAAACAAGCTTGAAGATGATGATAAGCTGAATTCTCTTGTAAGGTCTGTGCTTTTCGAGGGCAGAGAGTACTCATTTAGTCTTATGAATGATTCACAGAATACGGCAATCATGTACGGATTTTTAAAGAATGATAATGGCAAGGCTGTCCCTGCCAATAAAGTCTTTGAAAAGGTATTTTACGAATGGTATCTCACGCAGCAGGATCCGGAATCACCTATACGCAAGCTTGGTGAGAACGACAAAAACCGGTTCATCACAGACGGCAGGCTGAACATGAGACTTGTGCTTGAAAAGTTTGTCGCACATTTTGATGACCTCTACGGCGACCGTTCTGAAAAGTTTCTTGAAGAGGACGGCAGGCGTTATTTTCTGCTCTATCTTCGACCGATAATCAATGGCACGGGCAACTACTATGTTGAAGCCCGGACGAGGAACAACCGCCGCACTGATGTGATAGTGGACTACAAGGGCGAACAGTTCGTTATCGAGATGAAGATATGGCGCGGTGACGAGTACAACGCTCGCGGCGAACAGCAGCTCACCGAGTATCTTGATTACTATCACATTGACAATGGATATATGCTCAGCTTCTGCTTTAACAAGAGCAAAACTGTCGGCGTGACCGAGCTGAAGATCGGCGATAAAACCATCATCGAAGCTCTCGTCTGACTTACGCCCACTTTACGCCCAACTTACGCCCATTTGATGAAATCATGTGAGAAAATGAGAGGTTTTATGGCGTAGGTGGAAATGCGGAAATGACGGAATAACAGGGTTTATGAGGTTTTGAGATGGTATGAAATTTGGGGTAGTTGTTTCCCGACGATGAAGTCATTGGACTGAAAAACGCAGTAATACCGCAGTTTGCGAGGTCATATACTTGAATTTGACCCCAATTTGACCCCAAAATAAAGCAGTGCAGAAAAGAACCCTAAAGCAATAGTAATTGAAAAGACCGATCCGGTGGGGTCGGTCTTTTTGTTTGGTCGTGTGATCTAAAGTATCCCTGTGATTTATTCTGCAATCAGGAACAACTATGCATATTGTCATTTGCTGTAATAATACACATTTACAATGAATCCTAACATAAACGGAAGAACTGTTATTTATCATAAAAAAGGTGAGCCTAGTTATGATAATTATTTTGTTGAAGGCAAAACAAATATTTTCAAAAATACTTCCGGTGGAGTTTAAAGTCGTTTTATCGCTACGCAAGTCATGAGTATTGTATCGGCAATATCTTTATCACACAGCTTACCACCCTTGGTCACGCTATGGGCTACCTGATTGAACGAATTGGAGATAGACGAAATATATCGCGTTAACTAAACAACCACATCCCCGATTTGAGAAATCTTTTCGGGGGTCTTTGCGCCCCAGCGAGGGTGCGAGGCTGGGGGCAGTGGGGGGAGATGGGAAGATTAAGAAGGATAAACTGGTTTTGTCAATATCCGTCCAGTCCGAAAAACCCAAAATCTGAAGATCAAGCAGCATTCTGCTTGTTGATGGAGACCTCTCGGTAAGCGACAGGCGGCATTCCGTTTGGGTTTGTGTAGTTGAAAAACTGCTTCTTAAAAGGTTCCCGGAGTGCAAGGAGATATATGACGAGCTACAGGATGCGCAGATTGAAATGAGCTCTCTTGCTTCTCGTTCCGAGTTCGCCAAGGGTATGCGTGTGGGAGCACAGCTTATGCTTGAGCTCATTAAGCCCTTGAAATAAGCTGAACAATGTATAAAACTTTTGCATAAAATAAATACTGCCCGTATACTGCCGAATCAGCGGTATATGGGCAGTTTAATGGCGATAGTTCGTGAATAGTATAACGAGCAGTACGCCGAGTACAATGATGCCAAGCTTATTGAAATCGACTGGACGAAGTTCGGGCAACTCTATGGGAAATGGAAGTCGAAGAACCTCACGGGCAGAGACTTTATACGGAGAATGGGCTACCGTCACATTATTGCTTGTACATACTTGTTGACATAAGTATACCGCTGACGATGGACTTAAGTTCGTCGATCAGATCATCATTGTGAGAAAGGATAAATCCGATGTCTCCGTTTTTGGCGGCATCCTCGAGAGCCTTTGCATCTTTGGAGAGCTTTTCGGCGCCTATAGTTCTGGAGGCGCTCTTCAGCGAATGAACGGTGATCCTGTATTTTTCAAGGTCTCTGTTCTCCAGACTGAGGGTAAGCTTATCTATACGCTCATCGGCCATCTGAACGAATTCGTCCAGCATCTCGACATAGAAATCTATATCGTTCATGCAGTATTTCATGCCGATTGCGGTGTTGAGCCCGCCGGTCTCCAGCATAGCAAGAAAGCCGAACACATTCTCTCCGGCGACAGCCTCTTCCTTAACGTCCTCCGTTTTTTCTTCGGATATCTGTTCCCTCATCGTGTATTTCTTATCCTCGGAAATGACTGTAAGCATTATGTCGGCAAAGTCGGGGTCGAACTGTGTGCCCTTTCCTTTCTTGATTTCTTCAACAATGTATGTCTGGGCAAATACGTCGTGGTAGCTCCGCCTTGAGGACATTGCATCATATGCGTCTGCCACGGCGATAATGCGGGCCTCCTCCGGGATCTCCTTGCCCTTGAGCCCGTCGGGATAGCCCCTGCCGTCATAGCGCTCATGGTGCCACCTGGCGCCTATGGCAAGCTTCGGCATTTCCGTGATATTTCTGAGTATCTCAAATCCGACTGTCGGGTGAGTTTTGATAATGTTGTATTCGTCTTGGTCAAGACCGGATTTCTTGTTGATAATGGTATCGGGGATTCCTATCTTGCCTACATCATGCAGAAGGCCCATCATATAGATCTCCTCCTGCGCCCTTTCGGAATAGCCTGCACGTCTTGCTATCTCTCTGGAATACTCCGCAACGCGGGAGGAATGACCCTTGGTGTATCTATCCTTGGCATCAATTGTTCCCGTCAGAGTCTTGACGATCTGGAGAGACAGGCGCTCATTCTTTTTGTGCTCCCTGATGATCTCCTTGGTCATGCTCCTGACCTCTTTTTTAAGGTCGTTCTGCAGGCGCATAAGCTCAATGGTATTTCTGACGCGCATAATAAGTACCGAAGGAACAAAGGGCTTGGCGACAAAATCCATTGCTCCGGCTAAAAGAGCTCTTGTTTCAGTATCGGCATCGCTGTCGGCAGTCAGAAAAATAACAGGTATATCGCGGCAGTACTTTTCCTTTTTAAGACGCAGCAGCGTTTCAAAGCCGTCGATGCCCTCCATATGCAGGTCAAGCAGGATAACATCGGGGGTATTATCCTTCACATACTCCAGAAGCTCCTCGCCTGAACCGAGACAGTCCACATTATAGCCGTGAAAGCTCAGTATCCTATCTGCTGCCTTAAGATTTGATGCATCGTCATCGACAACAGCAGCCCAGTAACCCATTTTGATCTCCTCACTCTCTATCCTTTTATGACCGAATAAACATCAGCTGCATTAAGGGGCTTTTCGATAAGACCCTCTGCCCCAAGGGCAACAGCTTTATCCCTTATCTCACTGCTGACGCTGCCGGACATCATACACACCCTGACATCAATACCGCTTTGTCTGATCTCCTCAAGTGTTTCAAAGCCGTTTTTTTCGGGCATCTCCACATCAATAAATACCAGATCGGGACTTTGCTCCCTGATAAGTGCGATCCCCTCGTCCCCGGAGCCTGCGGCAAGGGCTTCATAGCCGCCCTTTTTCAGTATAAAGCCGGACATTCTCAGAATCATTGGGTCATCGTCTATAAACAGCACCTTCATAATTCCTTCACCCTTTCAATATTGTTAATCAGGTCTCTGTATTCCTTGATAAATTCAGCGTGGTTCGCATTGATATATCCTGTATCTCCGGCTGCTGCCGCTGCCTCGAGCTGCCTTGCGTGCTCGGAGACCACATCAGCGCCGACAGTCTTTGCGGCACTCTTTATGCTGTGAACCGTAATGCGGTAGAGCTCGTAATTCTTTTCCTCAAAGGCCTTTTCAAGCTGAGGGGCTTTATCCGCCTCAATGAAGCCTGCGAGCGTATCCATCCAGAACTCCCGGGAATCCATACAGTTATGCAGACCCGCAGCCACATTCAGTCCGGGGCACAGCTCAAAAAGCCTCCTGATCTCTGCAGCCGAGAAGCTGTCCTCCTCCGCGGGCAGCTCCCCACGCTTTTTCGAGGCGGGGACAGAACGCAACTGCTTCTTGCTCTCCGGCAGAGTTTTTCTGAGCAGCTTTTCCAGTTCCCTGCTCTCAATGGGCTTGGTAAGGTAGCCGTTGAAGCCCTCGGAGATATACATTTCCTTGGCGCCCATTATGGCATTTGCGGTAAGTGCAATAATAACGGTCTGCTCGCTTACAAGCGAAGCGCTGCGTATCTCACGGATGACCTCAATGCCGTCCATCTCCGGCATCATATGGTCAAGAAAGATAACATCATAGCTGCGCTGCTTTATTTTCTCCAGAGCCTTCCTGCCAGAATCGGCAGTATCGGACTTGATGCCGTAGAGGGAAAGCAGATTCTGTGCCACCTTAAGGTTCATAGAATTGTCATCGACTACAAGTACGTCTGCCTCGGGAGCATACAGGTACTCTCCTGTCTGACCGTCACGGTCTCCGGCTGAAAGCTGCTGCTCATAATTGCCCATAGGCTGTAGGTCGATTATCTCCTGCTTCAATCTGAAACTGAAGGCTGAACCCTCGCCGTAGACGCTGCTCACCTCAAGCCTGCTGCCCATCTTTTCCAGCAGTACGAACTGCGCACCTTACGACTCTAAAAATACACCTATTTACGGCACTTTTATATGCCGAAATGAATCTCAATCTCCTTGTTTTCGTGATTAAGATAAATCACATCAATCATTGCTGCCGCCAGCTCGTGCTGTTCCTGCACCGTAAGAGTATCCCAGTTTGCAAGAGGTTCAGCCAACGGCTTTGTGTCTACCGCCTTACGCTTGCGAGCCTTTGTCTGCATTTTGCGTTCAAGCTCGGATTTCTTTGAGTGAAGCTCTTTTATCCTCTGCTGAATGTAAGCAAACACCACATCATCTGCCCCTGCCATTCTGTCCATAAGGGAGCGAATATCGCCGTCTATGCGAATAATTTCGTTCTCTATCGCCTCGGTTTCGGCATCGGGCGTTTCTTTTTGCTTTTTGGCAATTTCAAGTGTTTCCATGTGGTCACGCATAGCCTGTAAAACAGCTTCTTCCAATTCGGGAGCATGGAGCTTGAATGACCTTGCAAGACAGCCCTTTGTCGTAATCCAGCCGTAATCGACCAAGTATCTATGCACCCTGTTATTCTTTCTGAACTGCCTGTCAAATGTCACCGAATATCCGCAGTGTGCGCACTTCACAAGACCAACAAGCCAAGAATTAGCCACCTTGCTGTTTTTCGGAACAGTCACATTTCTGCTCTTTTTGTCCTGAACCGTCAGCCAAAGCTCCGAGGAAACAAGCCCCTCATGATAGCCGACTTTTACATATTTACCTCCGTCCGCATTGTCATGAATGAAAACGCCGTGAATGCCGTCATAAGCCGAAATATCGTCTATTATCTCGTAGCCTTTACTCTGGAAAAACGCATAAACATCTTTGTCGGCACGGACATAAAGCGGATTAGCGAGAATAGACGAAAGTGAGCTGATATTCAGCTTGCCGTTGTGTTCGCCTTTCTTGCCGCCGTATCTGTCCGTTCTAATATAATTGACCTCATCGCCGTGTTCTCTGAAATACTTGATAATATCACGCAGAGATGTTGACGGCTCTGCATACATCTGATATGCAAGGCGGAGTGCATCAGCCTGTTCGGACGGCACAAGCACCGAGCCGTTTTTGCCGTTCACGGTCATTCGCTCAGGGGCATACCCGAAATTCATATTACCGCCCTGATAGAAACCTGTCTCACGACCTCTTGTATCATAAGCATCGGCAACTCTGGCGGCGATAGTTTCACGTTCAAACTCTGCAAAATTCAGCAGATTGTTTCTCATCATGCGCCCTTCTTTTGTACTCGTATTAAAGGGTTCGGAGAGAGAATAAACCGAAACACCGAGCTTGTCAAGCTCCTCGCTTACGTTTAGGTAGTCACGCAAGTTTCTGCTGAAACGGTCATACTTTTTCACAACGATACGGCTGATAAGACCGTCACGAGCGTCCTGCATCATCTGCTGAAAAGCGGGTCTATGCTCCGTATCCTTGCCCGAAAAACCGTTATCGCAGTATAGGCGATACACGCAGTCCTCGCCTACATATTTTATACAGTCCTCCTTCTGTGATTCAATAGACAGCGAATTGTTATCTCTGTCAGCTACCGAGCGGCGAACATAAATAGCCGTCACTCCGCTTGTGTTTGTTACTTTCTTCTTCATGATCGACCTCCGTTTTCTGCAACGAACAGCCGATTTTGCTATGATTTAATTATAGCGCAAATCGGCTTTCATTGCAAGTGTTTTTTACAAAATTATTCCGATTTGTGCTTGGTGAGAATGTCATAGATATGGTTTATTTTTTCTTGCCTTATCACATCTGAAACATTCGCCGGATACTTCACGATAACCTTGATACCGCCGGAGGTCACAGTTACCTTATCTGCCTTTTCACTTTCTACGGCAGTTGTAATATTTTTCATAGCTTTGTACTCCTTTAGCTTCTGTCTTTCTATGCTTATAGAGCGAGGGGATCGCTTTCTCTATCTGCCCCTCTGTTGTGTGATTGATTATAGCCGTGCGGAACGGCAAGAGTCGTCCGCCACAGCTATCTATTTTGCGGATATATTTCAATCCGCATAAGGGTTACGCTTTTTGTCAAAGAGCGTGGTATGTCCGTCCGAATCGGCATCGTCGGAAACTGTATCTGTATCGCTCACGGCGGCACCGCTTTGGGCAGTCAGCTCTAAGAGCTTTTCGGGGTGCTGTGTAATAAGCTCAAAGAAGTCCTTTTGAGACAGCCCGAACGTATCACGCACCTTTGCAAGTTGCAGCTCATTCAGCTTTGCATTGATCTTGTCGATCTCTGCGCCGTCCTCACGCATACGCTTCTCCAGTGCTTCACGCCTGCCGAGGAGCTTCTTTGTCTGTTCTTCATAGCTAAGCATAAATCTCACTTCCTTTCGTTTGGTTATCTCCTTGTCGCTGTCGGGTGGGTATCCCGATATTCTAATTATAGCGCGCTGTTACGCTGTTTGTCCAGCCGCAATGCGCACGAACTTTTGAGAGATTTTCAGGATTGCCCGGTGATATTTGACCGAGGAAAATTTCAGCCCGAAAATATCCCTCCATATATAAACCGAGGATTTTGCATTTGTCAACCGATTTTTCTGAAAAGTTCACAGAATATTTACAATTCGATATATTCACACTATCGACCTGAAAACATCTCTCACCTTACTACCGAAAAAATTCGGTTTTGGACAAAGATTTTCAGATATTTCTTGCCTGAAATTGAAATATTCTCCGTTGTGCATAAATTGGAATAGAATATTCTGTTGAATATGCTGACAACGTGACCGCTGACAACGCTGTATCGGGAGTATTAAATCTTATGGGGAAAAATTCACGGCAGTCGTTTTTGACTACCGTCAGCGGAACACAAAGTCGAATGTCGGTTCTATCATTTCATTCTCATAATGAACAAGTCAGCCGTGATGAATTTATGCAATAGGGAGAACTTTGAATTTTGACAAGAATTTTTTATCAAAATCCTTGTCCATTTTCAAAATTTGTCGGTAGTAAGGTGAGAGATGTTTTATTTGAATATGTAGATATGTAAACATTCTATGAATCTTTCAGAATTTTTGGTTGACAACTCCAATTTTTTCGGTTTATTAGTGAGAGGATATTTTCATCAGACTGCCGCCCGGACTGCGCGATAACTGCGCCGAGGTTTATTACAATAATATCGTGAACAGAGGGAGGGCATCACGGCGGAGCGTGAGCGATATGACCGCCGAACAAAGCGGCGGCATAAAAAGAGACAAGTCGCTGTCGCTCCAATTCTCGCTATGACAGCGAGAAAACCGCCGAATGGCGGTAAAAGCCGTGCCGATGAAAAATCGGCACTCTCAGTTCGCAAGCACGGTGATATGCGCCACGTTTCGGAGAAACGGGACTTTATCACGATGCTTGTCAGGGGAAAATTCCCCTAAGACCCCTAAATAAAAAAGACCGCTGATGCGGTCAGGAACGAAAGGAAGAAAATATGACAAAAGCAGAGAAAAACTACAAGCGTGACTATGGTCACAAGGACAGTGAGGAACTTTCGTTGAATTACACTCGTGACGGTATGCGTGAGGAGCTTGACGGAGTTCTTGAAAAGGTCAGTCCGAATGACCTCACGGCAGACGAGCAAGAGTATCTGGACGGACGAAAGCAATGCCGTAATCATACGCTTAATATTCGCTTCAATGATACGGAGTGGGAGCATATATGCCGACAAGCAGAATTGCTCCATGTGAAGAAGTCGAGTTATGTCCGTGAGTGTGTCAAGGCTCACTATGTTTTGATGATAGATCAGGGCGATATGGACAGCATTGTGAAGTCCCTCAGAGGTCTGTCAACGAATGTCAATCAGATAGCGCTCAGGGCGAACAAGTCAGGCAGAGTTTATGATGATGATATTGCCGAGGTGAAAGAAAGGGTTGATGAAATTTGGCAGTTACTAAAATCAGTGCAGTCAGGCGTTCAGTTTACGACGCAGTTGAATACATCACTGACGGGGCTAAGACCAGAGATCATTCACTTGTCGGAGCTTTTATGTGTTCGGCAGAGCCTGCAAAAGCAGCCGCCGACTTCCGAGCCGTGCGAGAGCGTTTCGGCAGCGGACGAAGCACCACCAAAGCACAGCACATGATTATCAGCTTTAAGCCCGAAGAAATCACTTCCGAACGGGCTATGCGGGTAGCCGAGGAACTATGTCACAGGCTATTGCAGGAGCAGTATCAATATGTGCTTGCCGTGCATGAAGATCACGCTCACATTCATGCTCATGTAGTTTTTAATAACACCAATATGATTACGGGGAAAACCTTTGAAACAGAGCATAATCAGGGCAGGAAAAGTGAACGTGCATGGGCAGAGGTGCGCCGTATCGCAGACGAGATATGCAGGGAGAATTATTTGTCTGTCATTGACCACCCCGAACGGAGCAAGGGAAAGAGCCATTGGGAGTGGGATATGTCCCGTCAAGGTCTGTCATGGAAAGACCTCCTGAAATATGCGATAGATCAGGTTGTCAAGGACAGTGATGATTTTGAGGAGTTTCTTCAAAAATGTGCAGCTCACGGCATACTTGTCGAGTACAATCCCGACCATAAAATTGACTTGAAATTTATGCTTGCGGAGCAGAAAGAACATAATCCGAGAGCCAAAATGACGAGAGCAAAAACACTCGGCTGGTTCTACGAAACGGAGCAGATAAAAGGTCGTATTGCGCAGTATAAGGGTGTCATGGCTTATGTGCCGAGAACAAAGGTGAAAGTTATCACTCCTGTTAACGCTATCCCTATTTGTCATCCAGAAGGGACTGGATTTTGTCGTTTAGACACTCTATTTTGTCACTTCATGGCAAAATATCACAAGTGTGACTGGTGCTTCGCTATCTCGTTAGTGCAAATCACACATGTGCTGACACAACGCCGAAACCTCAACTGTACAAAAATACTCCCAGTGCTCTTCTAATTTGTCATCCTCCTAAAATATGGGTTTATCGCATTGGTTTTCCCAGGAGCATCCTAACAAAAAGCGACCGAATATCGCTAAATTTTATGGTTGACAAAATACAGTACCTACACTTGACAAGATACGTTCACTTTTGGACGACAAAATAGGAGAACGCTAACAACTCCCAAGACGAACCCGAACAAGTTTATTCAGGACGCTATTGACCGCAACAATATGAAGCTCACAAGCAAAGCGATGAATATCCTCTCCAAGTATGGTGTGAGCATTGATGAAGCCAAGACAGCCGGCATAGCCGCATTTAACAAAAGAATAGGACTTGTGCAGGAGCTTAACCGTATTTCAGCAGAGATCAGGGAGCTTGAAGAACGTGCTGAAACACTCCGCAAATACCGTGAAGTAAAGCCGATACATCAGGAATATATATCACTCAGCGGACGGAAAAAGGAAAAGTACAAAAAGGAACACGGCGGTTCACTGCAAGAGTTCCATACGCTCAATCAGAAACTGCATGAATGGTATCCTGACGGGCGTACTCCGACCGTTGAGAAAATGGAGAAGATGATCGACGATCTCACTGCCCGGCGGATACAGAAAAACGCTGAATACAAAGCCGCCGATCAGCGGTCGAGGGAGCTGTCCGAAGCGGCGAGGGAGATAGAGAATTATCTCTGTCAGGAGCAGAGCCAAGAACAGCAGAAAAGGAAGAAACGAAATTACCTTGAATGATACAATGCTCTCAGACGAACGGAAATGCCCCTCAGAGACTTGCACGGCAATCACAAGGGAAAATTGCTGTCTGAAATAACTATCCCTTCCTGAGCCATTTTAATTGCATCTTGAGTGGTGATACATATACTTCCGCAAAGAAAAATGCCGAGGGCAATAAACACCTCGGCATTTGACAGATTATTGAGTTGTTTTTTCTTTTCTTCTGAGTATCAGAAAATATATAACGCAACCTGAAATCAGAGTAAATATTATTGTTGTGGCTGTAACTGCAAGGCTTATTCCAGTTGGAACGACACCTGTCAGATTGTTCACATACAAGTAGCTTGTGTCGGCGGTTAGTGTATCACTTTGAATTACACCGCCTGTAAGCGTACTTACATCAACGCTTAGGGCATCACCTGAATACGTTCCTGAATGAATTTCATATCCGTCACCATTTATTTCTGTGATTTTGTAAGACGTACCGGCTGGTAAGCTCAGGAATGATACCTTTTTGCCGTGTGGAAGATCAACATTTAGCTTGCCATTTTCAAGTGTATATGTCCTATTTCTTACATAGGTACTGTCATACAAATCTGTAAACTGCATTGTAAATCCTGTTCCCACAAGGGGAGTGCCATCACTTTGCGTAAACTCGATTTCAAATGTAAAATCTTTAGCCTTATTTCCCAGATTGCCTGTCACAAGTTTACTAATAGACAACTCAAAAGTCTCATCCTCTTTGTTCTTAAGTGTAAATTCAAGTTCATCATTTACGCCTGTTGCCACAAAGTATTCGTCAATGCCAATTTTTGTTTTTACATCTTTTGTATCATCAGGAATTGAATCTGTATTATTTCCCGTAACGTTACTGAAACCGATAGGCACAACTTCTGATACAAAATAAACGTATGAATACTGCCTTGTAACATAATTGCCTGTAGCTGTGTCATACTCAACAATCTCTCCGTATTTCTCCAAATCAGAGAAGGTGCTGCTCCAATCGCCCTTGACATTCAGGCTGGCACTTGTGTACCCCGGAACAACATCAAGGTAGGTATACTTTGTGACTTGCACACCGCCTTCTGTTTCTGTTCTCGGTACAGCCAATGCTCTGCCGAGGTAAACTTTCAGAAATGACGGATAGTTTGTAAGATAATTTTTGGTAGCGCCGCCATCGCCCATTGTGTACGGAATATAAGCACCGTTCTCATCGTCCTCAACATAGTCATTAGCGGTGTCGTCCCATCTGAATTTGACTGCCTTTCCTGATGCATTTTTCAGCCATTGTACTTCGAGACTACTCTCGGAATACCATTTTTTGTTGACGGTTACTTCCACATATTCGGGGATCAGTGTTTCATCGATCTGCTTAGTATTTGTGAACGTAACTGCATCAGCAGCGGAAAGTGTCTGCTCTCCGGTTGATTTGAGTGTTCCCTTATTGTTCTCTGTGGTGTAGGTGATTGCTTCCGTATCATCAAATGAAGATGTTTCAACAATCGTATACTTTGTGCCAATAGGAATATCCTTAAATACGACTGCCTGACCGCCCTTTATTGTGAACGTCTTGACTGTTTCGGCAGATTTATCGTTACCGACTATCTTATCTTCTACAGGAGAACCGTTTACCACTACATATTGCGGAATATTGTTGATTGTATAGGAATATTCCTGCCCTACAACAAGATTTTCAAATGTGACTGTAAATGTGAAGTCCTCATTTTTCCACTCGGAGTAATCGGTATCAGATGTGTCTGTCACTTCTGTGTATGTGTCTGGTGTAGTGGCAGTATTCTTTTTAAGAACAACATTTTTTGTCAATGACAGGTCAGCTGTGCTTATTGCATTGGTGATCTCTGCCGTTTCGGTGTCGTTAGCTGTAATTGTTCCACTTAATCCGGTCGAAGAAGAAACTGTGTATTCTCCGTTCAGTCCGCTTGTCTCGCCGTTGATACCGACCTCCTCTACTTCATAGACATAATTAGCTGGAATACCCTTGATAATTACCTTATCATCATCGTCAGCATTCGGGATCACATCAAAGAGCGCTTCCCCATTGCTGTCAAACGGCAGCATGGTGTATTTGGTTGTTTTAGTCGAATCCGTCCACATTGTCACCTTGAAAGTAAATGTGTCCTTGCTGAACTTTTGCTTGCTGCCTGTGAGTATCTTGGAGAGTTCAAGATTGCCGACCTCCGTACCTGTTTTGGCATTGGTTATTACAGGCTTATCATTTTTGCCAACGGTCTTAACGGGGTTATTTTCGTCTGCTGTTGAGGTATAGCCTGTAACAGTATCCTCCCACGCAAAGAAATCATCATCGGCATCAAATACCTGCATCTCACACTTCCATTGTGTAGGAGCAGTATCGCTGACCTCCGACCATTTTGCCTTTACCGTTCCGTCATACTTGTATTTCTGTGAAACTGTATAATATGTTCCTCCGTCCTGGGCGACCTGACTTACGGTCATATAGATCGTTTCATCGACCTCATATTCTGTTACGCCTGTCGGCACGGCTGTATTAGCGGTAACATATTCAAAGGTAAAGCTGGTCTTGCCGACATCATCGGCGGTTGCCGTGGTATTTTCAGTCTGCTGAGCGTCCCCTATTTTTGTGAAGTTGGGGTAAGTGGTTTCAGACGATGAAGCCAAAGACAATGATTTGAATGAAAGCGCTTTAGAAACAGTTTTTCCTGCTGTAGAGTAGTTTAACGATAACGGCGCATTTGCAGTGGTCAGCGTTGTCGGCTTGTCGGCTATGTCGGTGAATAGACCTTCTTTTCCATCTTTTCCGTCTACTCTTGCTGCATCAAATCCAGTTGCACTATTATTCCATTTATTTGTGGTCCCGTTTCCACCAACTATATTTGGTGAATTTTTAAAAAAGTTATTCGTATTAGTAGCGTGTGTTTTTATAGTATCTGGATCCCAATTATCTCCATTGACATATATTGTTGTAAGATTAGGGCAATCTTTAAACATATCATACATAGTGACAGCGCTTTGAGGGTTCAACGCTGAAATATCAATTGTTTGAACAGAATTGCCCAAAAACATACTATATATACTTGTTGCGTTGCTCGCTACAATGTATTCTTCTCCTTGCAAATCTGTAAGGTTTGAACATTTTTCAAATAGTGAAGCTATATTGGAAGCACTTTCAAGCTTGAAGTTACTGCCAAGAACAATTTTTTGTACAGCACTGCATTCTCCAAACATTCGAAATGCATTGGTCAAACTCGCAGTATTAAAGCTGCTTAAATCTATTTTTTTTGTTATACACTTATAAAACATCTGTTCTGCTGTTATGTTCAATGGAGTATTAAAATTATGCAGATCAATAACTAAGTTTTCTTTGTTTACAGCATTAAAGCCAACATCTGCAAACATTTGTTTTGTATTGGTAACGCTGTCTCCTTTGAAGCTGCTGACATTCAGGGTTTCAAGCTTTGTACAGCCACGGAACATATCCTCCATAGTAGTTACATTCTCTGTGTCGAACCCACTAAGATCAAGAGATATCAGAGAAGAACATTTTGAAAACATTCCGTTATAATTGTAACCTCCCATTACTGTAACATTTGACGTATCAATATCATCCGGGAAATAAATGTATTGGAGCGCGCTGCTAGATTTGAACATAAGCCCCATGTTGGTAACTTTGCTGAAATCAAATGGAGTAAGATCAATCTCTGTGAACGAAGCATTAGTCAGATTCTCAAACAAAGCATAACAATCCGGCGGCATATAGATAATATCCGCATCGCTCCACCATTTTATTTTCTGGTCTGTTGTGTCATACCAGGCATAAAAGTTTCCCGTTTCATCGGAATAAGACTTATCAATGTAGGTAGTATTTGTATTTGTTTTTCTGTCAACTGTTACACCAGTCGGCAGATTTGCAGAACGTACAAAGCCTTTGATGTTGCTTCTGCCTTTATCGGTAATAAGCTTGCGCAGACCGGCAGTACCTGACGACTGTATCGTCACCTTTATAGCCTCCGCCTCCGGCTTCTCCGTACTCAAATGCAAGGACGGAAAATTGTTGTCAACACCGCCAATCCATGACTTAACAATGGTCTTATCATCATCATAGACCTCATTGTTGCTCAGTCGCTGATAGAGTGCTGTATCGGCTGTTGCTGTGGTAAATTCGCCGTTTTCAAGTCTGATATACTCCCATTCGCTCTTGCCGGACGGCAGCTCGATCACGAGCTTTTTGCCGTCTGTGCTTTTGACTACTTTGATAGTATACGCTGTCGTATTGGCTTCATAGTGTGTCGGAGGAGTTGTCTCTACCAATGTGTATGTTCCTTCGGGAAGATAGCTGAAAATATATCTGCCTGTACCGGAGGAGATACTTCCATTTACGGTCTGAACCCATGAACTGCCATTCTTAATCCAGCTTGTAGATATGCCTTGTGCCGTCAGCTTCGGTATTGCATCATCAAGCAAGCTGCCTATGGAACTGTCCGCTGTCAGCGTAAAGGAAGCATCATCAAGCGTATCCCTTGTGATAGCATCGACCTTCTGCAAGGTCATTTCCGCTGTCGGAATATTTCTGATCTGATACTCCGTACCTGCATTGACCGCATTCTCACCAGTGATTTTGAATACCAAATCCCTTGTGCCTGAGCTTGTGACCTGATATTCATTGTTTACAGGGGGAAGATAGCCGTCAGAAACGATTATTTCTTTCAGCGTATATGTGCCTTTTTCAATGTTCTTAAATACAACATTGCCGTTAGCATCGCTCTCCGCTTCTTTATTATCATAAACAGTATTATAGATAGATGTACCGCTAAGTGTGAATTTTGTTCCGCTGATACCCTCGCCGCTGAGTGAATCGACCTTTCGGAATGACAGATCGCCGTGGTATCTCGGATCGTTTTTGATTGAGAAATTGCCGTTTTCATCTATCTCAATACCTTCATCATCAGAGCCATTGATAACAACATTGCCGTTCGTGTCTAATGTGAGCATTGGTGTGCCGTCCATTTTCAGGAATGTAAACATACCCTGTGGATCGACCATTACCGTCCTCGGAGTGGTATCAAGCTGATGATCGTCATCGCTGATACTCTCAATCAGCTGATATGTTCCTCGCTCCAAATTCTTGAAAGTCACAACACCGTTGCCGTCAGATATAAGAGTTTCATTATAGGCTGTTCCATAATCAGAAATACCCGACAGATTAAAGGTCACGTTCGGTATTGTTTCATTTGTTTCAGAATCACGCTTTGAAAACTTGACTGTTCCGATCGTGCTGTATTCGACCTGAGTATAATCGTAATGCGTATAGAAATAGGTATCTACGTTTGTGGTATCTAAAGTAGATGTAAAAGAACGGTATACGTTATTATAGGTTTTCGGTGGAGTAAGAAATACCCCGTTTGCTGCATCGGGTGTTCCGCTTACGCTGACAGTATCAGGTGCTTTCATTTTTACCGTAAAGGATAAGCTCTCTCCCTTCGGAAGTGTGAAGTTTTCTCCCGTGTACACGATAAATGCAGTAACCTCAGACAAATCAACATTTGTAGGTGATTTCCAATTATCAGCAACAATCCAATTGGCAGCAATCGAATTATAAGCTGCTATATCATCATCTGAAAGACCTGCGGTTGTTGCCGCTGCCGTAGCCTTGCTCTCTAAACCAAGAATTTTGTAGAGAATATACTTTCTGTCTCCAACTTCTGAATATTGCTCGTTGTCAAGGTTAACGGGGGCACTTCCTTTATATAGGATAAGTTTCAAATCATCTTTATAGGTTTCACCCATTTTATCCTCAATACCTTGAAGATCAAATGAAACAATCGTACCGTTCCAGTCACGGTCATGGTTTAGACCTGAGTTGATCGTTGTACCATCCACGGTTCTGTAATTTTCAACCGAATCCAGTATAGCTATATCCGTTGCCTTTGTCGAGGAATCGTTCTGCATACGAATGCTGTAAGTATAGGTTTCGCCATTATGAACAACTCCTGTTTTTCTGTAAGTAGGGTCATTCTGAGTAGCGACTTTCTTATAGATACCCGATGATGTGGGGAAAAGTGCAAGAATATCCTCAGTTGCTTCTGCATAGATAAATCTTTTCGCTGTACCATTGTCAGGGTCAAGCCCTTTGATATATGCAGACATTGATACGGCATAATTACCGCCGTCATCAGGATAACCGTCACCAATATCAGCATTGCCTGTCTGATAAGCGACTGTATTCAGTGCAAAAGAGCCGTAATCCTGAATATCCTCGTGAGAATGTACAGTAACATATGTTACTGTATAGGACGAATTACAGGGCGCATTGATCTTGATAACAAGCAGCTTCTTTCCTGAACCGTTGTAATCGTCTATCCTGTCAAGGACTTCAAATGAAGAAGGTGGGAGTGCTGTTGTATTTGCATCAACATCGCCGGCTGCATCAACATAGACATTCACGCTGCCCTCGATAATATCGCTGTGTGAGGGGAGAAGATCATAGAAAATACCGGACTGCTGGGCTACGGGAACATTATTTTCCAATCTGCCGTTTACCTCAACTCCATCAGCGGTCTCGGCAATCTTCGACTGCCACGCAAGCTCATATTGACCTGCCAGCGTATCATTACGGCTGCGATAGGTCTTGCCGTCCTGCCCTGTGATATATGTTTTCTCACCGAGGGCTTTTTTACTGATACTCGATGTTCTGATAATGTCAGCAATATAATCTATACCTGTCCTATCAGTATTCAAAAGCTCTGTGTCGTCATTTTTTACTGTCCAGTTACAGGTGTTGTTTATAGCTATTTTCTGTTCTTTGGTTGTAGGATTATCGACTATCTCCTGAACAACAGGCGTTACAGTTTCCGAAGCCTTCAGCGTTATGCTCGGTTTGGTAGTTAATTCAACATAAAAGTATTTATTTGAAGTTGCTATCTGATAGCCTGTAATATTGGCATCATCGGCAAAAGTAATATTTCCTGCTGTCAGCGAGCTTACAAGAGACGTATCCGTTGTGGTGGGAGTATCCGTCAGGACATTGTAGCTTCCGACAGGCAAAGGTGTGGCAGAACCGTCTTTGTAAACATAGAAATAAAGGATATTCTGACTTTCATCATTGATGTATTCGTTATCTTTTCCTGCGCTGAACTCCATATTATCGGCATCATAGACATATTGCCTTACAAGATACTCATAGCTTACGCTGTCAATTTTATAATCGTCTTTTCCAAGAGATGTTACAGCAGATGAATCATTCACATCAGCTAAACTGAATGTTTTATCATCAAAAATGTAATCAAGAGATTTCTGACCGTAATAGTGGTCTGCTATATCCTGAGCTACAATCCGCTGCATATTCAGGACGGAAAGCGGAGTGACATAGCTGCCGCTGATATTCTGGCTCTCACCATTCAAAGTGTAAGACGAAGCATCAGAAGTTGTGAAAACATAAGTCCTGTCACCTGCTACAATAGTGACAGTACCATCGCCATTATCTGTGGTCACCAATGCTGTGATTTCATTGTTCAGATCGGTAATTGTTTTGCCATAAGCGTGGGCTGTTGATTTTGTTTCGTATTGAAGCCCTGAAACCATTTCACCGTCAGATGTCAGATTGTTCATCGTATAGCTTGAAATATTAGTTTTATTGGAGACACGGTTCTTTCCGTTATTATAAAGTCCCCATTTATCAGCAGTAAAGCCAACATCTAAAGGAAACCATTCAGGGTCTTTTATTTCATACTGAAAAGCAGCGTTACCGGACTTTAAGGTAGAACTGTCCTGTCCGTCGGAAGGAGTGAGCGTAACGGTAACATCGTTTGAAGCTGTATAGACCGCAGGCTTACTATGACTCTCCAAGTCCTCAACATCGGACTTGCTGTATCTTGTCAGAACATAGTCCGTCCTTTTGCCCGATGCCGTAAGTCCTGTTATTTCGCAGTTTGAGAGTGCTGTATCCTGAAAGAACCGGCTTCCCATTTTTACTGCTACTACTTCACCAGTAATAGTGTGAGGTGTTCCGTCAGCATCATTTCCGGTGAGGTTTGAAGTAACATCTGATAATTCCAAAGAATATCTCTGTGTTACATCAGAAATGTCAGAGGATACAGACCAGACAACATATTTATAATCTTCGTCAAGATCACTTGAAAGTCCCATTTTTGTTTTTGCTTCATCAGCATCAATCAGCACCGCATCAGCTTTCTTGACGGTATTGGTGATTTTTGCTCCTGTGTCAACGTATACTGGAATCTCTCTTGTAGTTTGTTTAAGCGGCTCAGATGAACCCGTGCCGTTTGTACCTTTCTCCCATGTTGCAATCTCAACCTTTGCTTTGAAAGGTTCGGAAGCTCCCAGATCCTGATATTCCCAAGTGTTTTTGTCCATTACATAAGCAACAGGAAATTCGTACACTACACCAGCAGAGACGGGAGCTATATTATATATAATATATTCCGCACTTATTGCATCATAATCATATACAAACTGATGATCAGTTGCATAAACTTTTACACCATTTACTATCTTGTATTCTATCTGATCTATTTTCGGCACAGGCATTTCAACAGTATCAGTTTCACCAGAAGCGGAACTGCCATTGCTGAATTTTAGAATATGCTCAGGGATACGAATTTTTATAAACCCTTCCTCTGTCATTTCTCCGTTATCGCTATTTCCCTCGCCGGAGATTGACAGCTTGATATTGTAAACAAATTTATGTCCAGCATTTGAGCTGTCAGCCTGCCATACATATACGCCGTCTAAACTCGATTGTCCTCCGCTTGCAGGATCATCGGGCGAATATGTGCTGTAATAATCTGCACCTGCCTTTAAGTCAATATCAAATATATTTATAGTATGTGCCGCTTCTGCACTTGCAGTAAGCGGCGTAAAAGGCATAATATTGCTTGTCATCATAGCGATTGCAGACAATCCGCTGACAACTCGCTTTATAATGCCATTAAATTTATTCTTCATTCTTATCTTCCTCCTCGTTGTTATCCCGTTTGAAAAGGAATGTAGAAATTGCTATCAAAATGGAAGAAAGCATAAGCATTCTAATCGTATGGGCAGGAAAGCTGTCTCCGGTCAGAACGCTGTCAATAAATCCTGTAATCGGATTTCCTGTGTTATCGGATTTTGAGGTAGTTACAGCAGTTGTAGTCGTTACTGCTGTAGTCACTTTCGTTGTCGTGCTTTCGGAATCGTCCGTAGATGTGTCCGAGGAACTATCCGTATCAGTCGTTGTGACAGTAGTTTCTGTCGGAACGGAATCCGTAGTAGTTGTGGTGACAATATCCGTTTCAGCTTCAACAGCGTTCTCAAATTCTATTTTATCGGGCTTTTCGTCTTTTCCCTCGATCTTAGCGACAACCGCATATTTCAGCGTGTTATCTGAAACGTCCTCAACAAATACTGTTACGTCATAAATATTCTTGTCATACTTAATATCAGGCTCATTGCCCTCTTTTTCATAGACCTTGTACACGAATGTACCCGGCTCATCAATATCTATTTCAAACTTTCCCGTCCCGTTCTCAGTGATTTCGAGAATATCGGATTTCGGAATAGGAGAAGTATTGTTTTCGGCTTCAATAATGATTTGATAAATATGTGTCTTGCCGTCCGGTATCTCCAGACAGGTGACGGGTATCTCTGCTTCAAGCGTTACATACGCCAAAGCCTTTATCTCCAAAAAAGGAAAAACAAAACAGGAGAGCAAGCATACTGCCATAAGGCTTATCAAACTCCTTATTTTTCTCATAAACTCACTCTCCTCATAATGTTTTCAATCAATATAGCAGAATACAAGTGTCCTCGTCACGGAGTCACCCTCCGCACAGGTGGACAGCGCAAGGATACGCTTACCTGCATCTGCCGTGTAAGTCTCGCAATGTTCCTTGATAAACTGCCGTATATCGCCCTTGCCGGGGTCAAATACAGCTTCGTCCTTTGCACTCGCCCTCATGCTTGCGAATACAGTAAGTTCGTAGGTCTTTTCGGCATTTTTGCCTACCATTAGTGTACCCGATGAATGACTGTTCAGATAGGACGCATCTAAGAAATCGTCCAGAGCGCCGAACATTCGCCCATACTCCATGTGGTGTCCGTATATCAGCGAATAATCATCGGAGAAATCAGGAGCATTTCTGCTGTCGAGAAAAATGCTCCCCGAAAGGGAATACTTCCCGAAAGGATCGGTGTTGAGGTACTTCACATTGTCATTGCCCTGCATGACGGGATAATCAATGTTCGTGCCGTCAATGGTGATCCAAGCGACCATATCATCGGATATGGGGGAATCCTCCTGCACGGCTGCATTCTGAACGGGCTTGTATTTGGCTATATCATCGCCGAGTGTGTGACTGTACACATAATAATTGTCGTACATACACCACATCACGACCAGCAGCACAAGCACCAGCACGATCATAACGAGCCGCTCATAGAGGATATTCATTGTTTTCCAAAATTTCAGCAAGGCTGATTATTCTTCCTCGGCTTCTCTGCGCTTGTTTTTGATAAGCAGATAAGCGATACCGCCGATCACAACAATGCCAACTCCGGCAGGTGCGGCAACGGAAAGGAGAATGCCGGTGGGGATAGTGCCGGTTTTATCATTAGAAAACTTAGCTTCCGCATCACCGTGCAGATAGGAATCAGTCACGGCATTATTAGAGATAGCCAATGCTGTACCACTCCATGTTCCACCGCTTTCCGAATCAGCTGTAATAGTATCAACACCACCAGCAGTATAAGAAGCAGTATAATCTTCAGGCACTTCTGTGATAGTGTAGTTTATACCATTAGGTAAGCCTGTGATTGTCACAAACTGATCATGTTGCAGATACAGATCAATACCTGTTCTAAGCTGAGCAGCCGTAAAGCTGAAAGTTCCATCACTATTAGCTGTTTGTGTGTTTGCAGTTCCAATTGTGCCGTTCGTATAATCTGTTGCTGAATTGGGCTTGTCAGTACCTGTTAAAGTTCTGCTATAGTTCGTCTTTTCTGTATCCTGACTAATGTAAAACACAGAATCATCGGGAAGATTGGTAGCAGAAGTTGTTGTTTTAAGTGTGAACTTGAAGTACTTATCCTTTGAACCCTGATTACCAGTTACGGTTTTGCTGATCTTAAGTTCATTGGTATGATACTCATTCTTAAAGCCGACAGACTTTGTTGCTATGGTTCCTGTATTTTCTTCTGCTATCGTAGCCTCCGCACCATTCTGGAATCCCTTTGTAGCAGAGAAAGCAGTACCATCTTCAAGAGTTCCTTCGGGAGTTGAGCCTGCTGACTTAACGCCGCTTACAGGTGCGCCCTTTACCTCGCCAACGTACATTACATAACCTTCAATACGAAGCTGAGGAACAAGAGTATACACATAACTTCCTTCATCACCAGATCTCGTATAATACGAAGCATCTGCAACATACACATCGAGAGTTCTCTTATCATTAGTATCATTTGTTACACCAGTGTTAGGCGAACTTGCAGTAGTTGTCTCAGTTAAGGTGTAACGATAAACGCCCGGCTCAGTGAAACCGCAGTGAGAGAAATCAAGCTGAATTTCCTTTTCAGCATAATAAGTGTTATCTCCACCCTTAGAAATAACAACCTTATCAGTCGTAGTTGAAAGAGCTGTTGTACTGGTAATTTGCGCATCGGTTACGCCGGTTGTTACTCTATTTGCGGCATATGCAATTGTATCACTTGAAGTCTGAGTTGTAGATGACGTTTCAGCAGTAGAGAAAGCATTAGATGATACAGTCATATCGTTCCAGACGATCTTATCATAACCAACACCCGCAAAAACCTGTAAGTGTGTTGCATCACCTTCGAGAGCATTTCCAGCACTTGCAGTAATTGTGAAACTGCACTGAGGAATAGTTGCATCATCATCTACTTCCAACACCTTTTTTAATACGGTAGTATTTACAGAAGCCGGAATTGCAGATACTGCTGTGCCTTTATTATCAGCGTACTTGTCATCTGCATTAGCCGCAATATCTGTGCTATTCAGTGTACCTGTTCCATAGGTATTTGCCGCACTCGCTCCCAACGGCATAGCAACCGCCATAGAAGCGATCATTGCCAGCGAAGCCACGCCGGCTGCGATACGTTTCGTTCTTTTCATTAAAAATTCCTCCTGTGTGAAAATAGGGTCTATATGCCGCGTCTCCGCATAACGAATACTACCTTGCCCTGTACATCGTCAAGACCGATACCGCCGAATGTCCGGCTGTCCGATATGTCGCTGCGGTAGTCATTCAGCACGAAAACGCAGTTTTCTGAAACTGTGTAAGGGAACGTGATACTTGCTCCCTCTGAGGTGGTGGGGTACAGCGTATCCTCAAAAATGCCGTAACCGTTCACGGTCACATAGTCGGATCTGATGTCCACGCTGTCACCCTCGGCTGCGATGACCCGTCCGAACCTGATTTCTCCGTTCACCGTATAGGCTATCACATCGCCCTGTACGGGCTTATCGAGCCGATATGTGATACAGAGATCGCCGTCCTTGATCATCGGGTAAGCCGAATTGTCGTGGCAGACAAACACGCCTGCAATCCAGTAAAGCAGCACCCACAGGGCAATTGCAGTTATTGCCGCCTTTATAAAGAAAGAGATCGCATAGCTTTTAGCCGTCCGCTTTTTCTTCGGCTTTTTGGGCGGTGTCGGTTTGGTGACTTCACTCACGCTGTCACCCATAGGCATCACGCTCCTTTGTCGGATAGGTGTTTACATTTCAGGAGCTATCCTGAAATCCACGCTCAAAGATGTCGTTTGCCGAATCGCAGAAAATGCCTGTGTATGTATAGTCTGACCGCATAAAACGCCGTTTCATAACTTTTTCAACTCCCTCTGTCAAACTTGATTTTTGTATTGTATATCCTTATCGGATCATATAATCGGAACAACAAAGTACCTGTCGCTCTATAAATAGAGAATTGAAGCCCTCACGGGACATTCTTGCTGCTTCACCGTGTATGCTTTCACGGCTCTCACCGCTAATCACAAGTTCGGGTACACTCCGCAGCCGTAAATTCCCGTCCGACCGGCGGTATTTATATTATTCTTAACCTGTTGTGTATATGACCATATCTCTCAGGTTATAGCTTGCATTCAGAGACCTGTCCTCACAATATCCGCATGAGCATTTGAACTTATCGGACGAAATGGAAGCGTTCTTGTTCAGCTTTCCGCATGAACTGCAAATACTCGCCGAACGGAAGCTCTTTTCCGCTATCCTGAGCTGAATGCCAGTCTCATGACATTTTGATGTGAGCCTTTCCCTGAACCGCCTTAGCTTCTGACCTAAAAGATACTTCGCTACATAGTGATTTTTCATCAGCAAAGAAACATTTATATCCGAAATAGCGATATAAGACGGTTTGGTTTTCACTATCTCCGCTATTGTCTGGTCGATATAATTGTCACGGATATTGCTGATCCTGCGGTATATCCGCTGTAGTTTCAGCTTTTGCTTTTCAATGTTTCTGCCCTGTGTCTGACCGCCGTGCTTTTCATTTTCCAGTTTCCTTGAAAATCGCCTATGCTCACGGCGCAGCCGCTTTTCAAGCTTTCTGACCGTATCGGTTTTGTTGATATTCTCGAATTTTACTCCTGTACTTGTGAGAGCCAGCTCACGGATACCGAGGTGAAGCCCGATACCGTCCGTCATTTCGGCAGGAGCAATCGCAGGTTCGTCCGGCATATCGAGCAGAACGGAAACAAAATATCGTCCTGCACGTTTGGAAATTCTTCCGCTTTTGACCCATACCCCCGAAGCTGTTGTAGGGATATAGCCTTTTTCTTTGAGCCGTACCCAACCGAGAGACGGAATTTTCAGCCTGTGCCGTTCACATTCGCAGTCACGGCTGCCCTTTCTGTAAAAATACATCTTCACATCGGAGTCCTTTTTCTTTTTGAATTGCGGAAACCCGCCTTTCTTCTTAAAGAACTTCTGAAATGCGTGGTCGGCATCGTCGATACTGCGCTTGACAGCACTGGTGTTTACATCTTTTATCCACATATATTCGGGATTGTTTGGCAGAAAATCATGATTCATCCATACGTTAAAAGCGTGACCTCTCATGAACGGCTCGCCGTTATCGTACCATTCCTTGTTCTGTGAGATAAACAGGTTATAGATAAATCTGCATACGCCTATTGTTTTGTTGATTTTTATGATCTGTTCGGGTGTCGGGTCTATCTCGACTTTGAAGCTCCTGTACATTTCATCACCTCAAAGAGAAAATCATTTTGATAAATACAGATTGTCCATTCCATCAATCGCCTGCATACTTTCAAGCTGATAGTCCAAATCACAGATTAGATTACTGTAATAAGGTATGACCTCCTCGCCAAGCGTGACTGTTTTTATCAGTAAGGGCGCAACTTCCTCAGCATGAAGCGTATCTTTCAGGACAAACCAACCGAATTTACTGCCGGACTTCTTTTCGTCCGAAATGTCAGCACCAACATATTCCCAATACTCCGCCGCATAATCACCGAAAGCAACGTAAAGAATAATGTTATTGCGAGTGTTCGGGTCAGTATAGTCTGTTTCGGCTGTGCCATCAGGATCGTAGGTCACACGGAGATGTGTTGCACCGCCGATCTCAAACGGAGCAGAGTCCCAATCGGTATTCGCATCATTCCTCCTGACAAACTCATGGGAGATAGTGCCTGTCGGAGTTGTCTCCGCTGTTTGTGCAAGCGCTATGTTTTTCACGCTGTCGGGATATGTAACATCAAAAATGCTTTGCAGATAAAGCCGGGCATAGGCATCATAATTTCCAAGATTGCTAATGCTTACTTCCTCTGTCACAGGCTTACCCGGTACGAGGGATTGATCGTCAGCACCGAAATTAGTAAACACCTTAACGGCATACTGTGGGGAAGTGTCGGTAAAAGAATTAAAATCAGATTTGGCAACATTCCAGAGAAAAATACTATATAATAGAATAGTAACGCCAACAGCTATCAAGGCAATCAATATTTTTCTCTTTCGTTTGACATTTCCCACCTCATTCCCTCCTGTACATATTTGTTAATCATCAAATCAGATTTCGCAAAATTAAGAATTTGACGATATGGTAAAATTGATTATGAATTAGACAGCCGACAATACATCGTTACTAATCATATACTTATATTCCAGTATACCAAATTATGTGCGCTTTGTCAAGATATAAAGAAAAATTTTGTCCTAATTCGTTACATTTAACAAATTATATATCAGGAGGGTTTCCGAAATGAGCAAAGGAACAATATATAAACGCAAGGACGGACGCTGGGAGTGCCGTATTTCTATGGGGAAAGATGATAACGGAAAGCGTGTATTCAGGTCATTCTACGGCAAGAGCCGTGAAGAAGCCGAATACAAGGCTATGATCGCACAGGGGCAGGCTGATGAGGACTACGCTGTAACGGAAATGACGGTCAGAGAGCTTGTGACCGAGTGGCTTCATGTCACAGCATCACGCATTAAGGAATCCACGGCTGCCAACTATGCCATGAAAGCAGAAAAGCACCTTATCCCTGCATTTGGTGAGATAAAGTGCTGTCTGCTGAAAGCAAAAGATATATATGCTTTTATCGAACGTAAGCTCAAAGAGGGACTGTCGGCACGTTATCTCACGGATATTATTGTGCTGTTTAAGTCCATTTATCGCTATGCTGTAAGAGAATACCGTATCCGTAACGTACTTGACGGCATCGTTCTCCCCAAAAAGAATAAGCCTGAAATTGCCGTACTTGATAAGGAACAGCAGCTCAGGCTTGAAAAGTATCTGGACAAGCGCCCGTCTGTGACGAGCGTGGGCATATCCATTTCGATGTATATGGGCTTGCGTATAGGCGAGGTCTGCGCTCTGCAATGGAAAGATATTGACCTTGAAAAACGTATACTGACCGTCAGCAAGACCATTCAGAGGGTACAGTGCAGGACGGGAGCAAAGCACACCAAGCTCATCATCACCGAGCCGAAAAGCGAAAGCTCAAAGCGTACTATCCCTATCCCCGATTGTCTGCTCCCTCTGCTCAAACAGTTCAGGGATAACGGCGAGGTGTATGTGGTGTCCGGTAAGAAGAAGCCTGTCGAGCCGAGAACAATGCAGTACCGCTTTGCTAAGATTCTACATAACGCAGATTTGCCGTCATTTCATTACCATTCACTCAGACATTTGTTCGCAACAAGGTGTGTCGAGCTGGGCTTCGATGTGAAAACGCTGTCTGAAATTCTGGGGCATTCTTCCGTAGAAGTCACGTTAAACCGCTACATTCATTCCGATATGGAGCGTAAGCGTACCTGCATGAGCCTGCTGTCCAAGTGTGCACGACCGTCAGGGTAACGTAAAAATGCCGTCAATCAGCATCTTGAAAATTGAATAATATCGGAGCAAAATGCCCTTTTCTCGTCAAATTCTTAATTTTGCGAAAAGTCGAGGTCAGGTGTTGCCCTAACTTCGGCTATTTTGTTTTTTCAAGCTATCTTGTTGAGGGTTCTTTCAAAATAGAATAATCTGCAAAAAGAAAAGAGTATCAGTCTCCGTGTGATTGGAGATTGATACTCTTTTTTTGCTTTATTGGATTTTTATCGGAATAAGGTCTTTTTGGGAAACTCCCCATTGTTAATGCTTATGAAAGTGAAGAACGGGGGCATTGTCGCTTTCGTCACTTCGGCAGGAACGCTCGACAAGCATGATGAAAGCACTCGTCAGATGTTGGCTGACAAGGCTGACCTGATCGGTGCTATCCGTCTGCCGGGCGGTAAAAACGGTGCATTTCATGACAATGCCGGTACGGACGTAACGACGGATATTATCTTTTTGCAGAAGCATGAGGGCAAGTCTGTTGCCGAAATGACCGATATTCCCGATTGGGTGCATATCGGTCAGACTGAGGACGGACTGCCTATAAATCAGTATTTTGCAGATAATCCCGATATGGTGCTTGGCAAGGTTGTCGAGGGCAACAAGCTCTACGGCTCAGGCACAATGGTCGTTGCCGAGGACGGTTTTGACCTGAAATCGGCTCTGCACGAAGCAGTCAACAGGCTGTCTGCGGAGATCAGCCATGACACAGCCCGTGACGTTTATGCTAAGACCGAACAGGGGCTTGCGGTGAAGATTCCGTCCGATCTGCGTAATTTCAGTTTCTTTATTCAGGACGATGCTGTCTATTTCAAGAAAAACGCTGTTTCTTTTGAGCAGAGGTTTGACAAGAAAAACGCACAGTTCAGCAGATACAAGGCTTTTATCGAACTGAGGGATATTACCCGTGAGCTTATTCAGGCTCAGGAGCTTAACAAGCCTGACAGCGTTATTGCTGATTTGCAGGCAAAACTCGGCAAGTCCTACGATGACTTCTATAATAAGTATGGGCTTATCCACAGCAAGACCAACAAGAGATATTTTAATGAGGATATTTCGTATAACCTTGTTGCAGGCTTAGAAAAGAAAATCGACAAGGATAAACTTGTCGAGAAGTCGGATATTTTCACAAAGCGCACAATCTGCCCTCCAAAGGCGGTTGAGTGCGTGGAGACAGCAATGGAAGCCCTCACGCTTTCGGTGGCTGAAAAAGCGAAAGTGGACTTTGACTATATGTCGAAGCTCACGGGAATGTCGGAAGATGAGCTGAAACAGGAGCTTGTGGGCGAGATCTTCAAAATTCCCCATACCGAAAACACTTATCAGACGGCAAGCGAATACTTGTCGGGCGATATTCGTGCGAAACTGCGTGAAGCGGAGGAAATTGCGGAGTATGACTCTGATTTCAATATCAACGTGAACGCTTTGCAGAAAGCAATGCCCGAGCCGTTGAAAGCCGGTGACATTGATGTAAAGATAGGTGCTACATGGCTTGATCCGAAATACTACAATCAGTTCATGTATGAATTGCTCGGAACTGATGACAGCAACAGAGCCGACAAGTATCATGCAAGGTGGTTCAAGCCGAAGCTGATAGAAGCGGAGTATTCCGAACATTCAAATTCGTGGTTCATCAGCAACAAGAAAGCCGACAGGTCGGTGCTTGTTAATCAGAAATACGGCAGTCCGAAAATGAACGCTTATGAGATATTTGAACATCTGCTGAACCTGAAAGAACCCAAGGTATACAAGACAGTCGAAGTTCCCGACGGTTTGGGAGATACAAAAGAAAAACGTGTGGTGGATATTGATGCCACCCGTGTCGTTCAGAAAAAGGCAAAAGAAATGCGAAAGGCTTTCAAGGCTTGGATCTTCAAGGATCCCGAGCGCCGTGAAGCTATCGTGCAGAGATACAATGAGCTTTTTAATTCCGTTCGTCCCCGTGAGTACGACGGCAGCTCTCTTTCTTTCCCGATGATGAACAGCAGTATCCATTTGCACGATCATCAGAAAAACGCTATCGCACACGCTATGTTCGGCGGCAATACGCTTTTTGCGCACAGTGTGGGCGCGGGCAAAACGTTCGAGATGATAGCTACCGCTATGGAATCGAAACGTCTCGGGCTTTGTACAAAATCCCTGTTCGCCGTACCGAATCACCTGACGGAGCAGATCGGCGATGACTTCCAAAGGCTCTATCCGTCTGCTAATATTTTAGTGGCGACAAAAAAGGACTTTCAGAAAGCAAACCGCCAGCAGCTTTTTGCAAAAATAGCCACGGGCAATTATGATGCGGTAATTATCGGTCACTCACAGCTTGGCATGATACCTGTATCAAAAGAACGCCGGACCATGACGATACAGTCTCAGATAGACGATATTTTAGAGGGTATCGAAGAACTGAAAAAGCACGAAGGATCTAAATTCCAGATAAAGGCTATGGAGCGCACAAGAAAAAGTCTGCAAAAGCAGCTCGACAAGCTCCAGAAGATGAATCAGGACGAAACGCTGACCTTTGAGCAGCTCGGTATCGACAAGCTGTTCGTGGACGAGTGTCACGAATTCAAGAACCTCTTTACGCCTTCAAAAATGACGAATATTGCGGGCATTTCAAACTCCGCATCGCAAAAGGCTCTCGATCTTTTCCTCAAATGCCGTTATCTCGATGAGAAAACAGGCGGCAGAGGTATTACCTACGCCACAGGAACTCCTCTTAGCAACAGCGTGACTGAACTGCACACCATGATGAGATATTTGGAGTATGATTTTCTGAAAGACCACGGCTTACAGCACTTTGATAATTGGGTATCGGTTGTTACCCACCCAAAAGGACGACCGTTTACGAATGATGAATTTCCACGCTATTCTGCGAAAGTAATGGACTTCTGCTGTCTGAAAGCGGAGCATTGATGAACTTGTAATAGATGTCGATGTGACGAGGTGCGCCGTATTTTTCGGGGAGGGGATAGACCACGATGAACTCGATCAACTCCATACACAGCTCACGGGTAAGGCTCTCCACATCTCTCCACTTCTTCAAACGCTGAATGAATCTCTCAACGTCCTGTTCGTCCTGCTGTTCCTGCGCTTTTGCCTTGCGGTACTGCTCTGCCTGAGCGGTAAGTTCCCTCTGTTCGGCAGTATACTTTTCAAGCATTTTTGCACTCAGATCTTCGGGCAGCTTGCCGAGCATTCTTTCCTCGTAGGTCTTGCTGATGATCGTGTCAAGCTCTGCAAGCCTTGTCTCAGCCTGTTTCAGAAGTCGGCTCTCGTCCTCCGTCTGCTGTTTACGCTGACTTGCTTTGATAGCCAGATAACGCTGTCTCTCGCCGTCCTCGTCCTCGATCACACGATTTGCCCTTGCACGAATATCCTCAAGCACAAGCCCCTCAATAACACGCTGTAAAATATGATGAGAAGAACAAGCCGCCTTGCCGTGATTGGCATACTTATTGCAGATGTAAGAAACAATCTTGTATTTCCCACGCTTTTTTGATTCATGGAACGTTGTGTTATTTTTCAGCTTAGAACCGCAATCAGAACAGTACATAAGCCCCGTCAGAGGAAGTATCACTCCGCTTTTCGTGACCTTGCCGTGACTGCACGACTTGTTGACCTCCTGCACTTTGTCCCAAAGCTCCTTGCTAACAATCGGCTCAAAGGCATCTTCAATGACGATCCATTCATCGGAATCCCTGATATACCTTTGGTGATTTTTGTATGAAATAGTGGTGTATTTCTGATTGACAACACAACCCTTGTAAATAGGATTTTCGAGAATATCACGCACCATTGCGGCATTCCACAGGTGATTGGAAATGTAGGGATTCGGCTTGCCCAAACGCTTGTATGTGTAATCGGACGGCGTAATAACTCCCTGAGCGTTGAGAGCCTTAGCAATCTGCGGAGAACTTGCACCCTCGGAACGCATTTTATACATCATACGGACGTAGGGAGCATTTGTTTCATCAACTACGGGCAGTCTGTCCTCTGTGTCGCCCACAAGATAGCCAAACGGTGCGACAGGAGCGTGATATTTGCCCTGCTTTGCGTTCGACACCATGACCGCACGGATTTTCTTTGAGGTGTTGGCGGCGTGCCATTCGTTGAACAAATTCATGATCGGCATCATGTCCATTGCAGTGCTGTTGCGTTCAAGAGTATCCACGTTATCGCTCAGGGCGATAAAGCGGATATTGAACGAAGGAAAAATGTAGTCGATATACTGACCGACTTCGATATAATTACGACCAAATCTGGACAAGTCTTTACAGAGGATGAGATTTATCTTTCCCGACTTCGCATCATCGAGAAGCTGTCTGACACCCGGACGATTAAAGTCTGTTCCCGAATAGCCGTCGTCCTCGCATATCTCTACCAAGCTCCAATCGGGCTGCTGGCTGACGTACTCCGTCAGCATTTTTTTCTGATTTTCTATTGAAATGGATTCTCCTGCACGCTCGTCCTCCTGCGATAAACGTACATAGATACCCACGTTGTAATGTGACTGCTTTGTCATGATAAAAAACTCCTTTCTGATAAAAACAAAGCAGCCATATTCGGTATATTTATCTCAAAGAGCATGGAATACCGAATATGGCAGTAAGGACTACGCCGTTTCGGGTTCTTCCATTGCTCTATGAAAAGCATGGTCATAAATTACCTTGTCGAGATTTTTCTCCCCGACAAAGTGTGCGGTGACAATAAAAGTCTGTCCCTCGATCTCATAAGTCGCTGTATCGGTAGGCTTGTCTTTGTATCGCTCCACCTTTTCAGCAAGTGTCTCTTTCTTCTGCAATTTTCTCCTTTCCGCCTGCGATTATCTATCTCTACACGCATAGGCTCAATGTTGCAGGGGCGTTACTCCTGCACGGAATGTTTTGTTGTAGGATATATTT
>CALCRR010000021.1 GCA_937894495.1 uncultured Ruminococcus sp.
GGAGCTTTTGTGGCAGCTATTACTTCGATACGCTGCGCGAACCTTGGGAAATGATGGCTCTGAGCGTCTTACCGCTTTTTGTTAAGTATCTATCTTCCCCAACTAAAGCCGTGTGGAGTTTTTTCCAGACCTTTTTATTTGTGTGGTTCACTACATAATTGAGTAAACCGTTTTCTTATCTCTTACTTCTTACCTCTAAAAGCCCCCCATGTAAAGCTCAGCTCTTAAAATTTGTGCAAAATGACATGATATAAAATTTGCATTTTATCAATGAATGTAGTATAATATATAGTGTATGATTATTTTTTATTAATGAGCAAAAAGGAAGATGTAAATGATTTACAGGCTATTGTGTGAAAATGCACTGAAGGGAAAGTACGCCAATGATATCGAGGCTTTCGGCAGGGCTTTTTCAAAGAGGTATTCGCTGCTTTTGTTTCTGGTGGTGCTGGTCTCCTTCGGGCTGACCTTTCTGGTGCTGAAATATCTTAAAAGCGTGCTGCCCAAGGACCAGGGAAGAGAGTTTGCGGTAAACGGTCAGCTCTCAGAGGGCAAGCCCAGGGGCTGCGGTATTTTGTTTATAACTGCCTTTGCGCTGTGTACGGCGCTGTTCGTGCCGCTGACGCTGGAAACGCTTATTTACCTTGTGTGTATCTACGGCGCTATGCTTACGGGCTATTTTGACGACGCTGCCGAGACGCCCTGGGGCAACCTCAAAAAAGGGCTTTTTGACCTGGTGATAGCTCTGGGCGTGGCTGTGACCTATTATTACTATAACGGTTCGGATATAAGGATAGCCCTTTTCGGTATAGACAAGCTGCATATACCTGCGGTGATATTTATTATACTGGCGGGAGTTCTGGTGTGGGCTTCTATCAACGTGACCAACTGCTCTGACGGTGTGGACGGGCTGTGTGCTACACTGGTCATGGTGGTGCTTGTGGTGCTCACCCTGATGTCGGGCTTTATTAAGGATATTTTCGGCAACCTTACCCCCATAATAATGCTGGCAGTGCTGGCGGCTTATCTGTGGTTCAACTGCTCACCCAGCAAAATGCTTATGGGCGATGCAGGCTCAAGAGCGCTGGGAGTATTTCTGGCGGTGCTGTTTCTTATGAGCGGTTCGCCATTCAGCTTTATACCCATGTGCCTTGTTATCATCATCGACGGCGGATTGGGACTTATAAAGGTGTCATTCATACGCTTTTTAAAGCTCAAAGGCTTTATGAAGAATATACGCACACCCATACACGACCACCAGAGAAAAAACAAGGGCTGGTCTGATACCCAGGTGGTAACACGCTTTGCTATAATACAGCTGATCATAGGTCTTTTGTATATGGCAGCTGTGAGCTGGAACAAGTAGTTTTAAAGATATGTCCGAAAGGGCATGGCAACAGAACAGACAGGGTGAGGGGCTGAATAAGCTCCTTCGCCTGATATCTAACCTCTAACTGGAGTGGTAGAAAATAAAAAAGATAATAAAGAAAAACTTAAAGTATATACTGGACGTGGGCTTTATCGGGCTTATCCTGTGGCTGACCTTCAGGCTGCTTTTCAAGGATCAGGAGCTTTCGGAGATAGTGAAGGACCTTCACTCTGCCGACCCTAAGTGGATAGCGCTGGGCGCTGCTCTGTCATTCTTTTTTGTAGCTGGAGAGTCATGGATAATCCATTATATGCTCAGGATACTTAAACAAAAGACAGTGTTCCGGCGGTGTCTGAAGTATTCGTTTATAGGGTTCTTTTTCAGCTATATAACACCGTCCTCCTCGGGCGGTCAGCCTGCGCAGATGTATTATATGAAAAAGGACGGCGTAAAGATAGGCTTTTCTACGCTGATAATGCTGCTTATCACCATAGCGTATAAATCGGTGCTGATAGGGCTGGGCGCACTTTTCATGGCGATAGACTTCAAGGCGGTGAACACCTATGCTGCCGATATGAAGTGGCTGCTGGTGCTGGGCTTTGTGCTTAATATCGCGTTTATCGGAATACTGGCATTTGTGTTCTTCAAGCCCAACTGGGCGAGGCGTGCAGGCATAAGGATAGTCAATATGCTCACAGGCTGGCGGATAGTCAAGAAAGAGAACAACGAGAAATATGTATCAAAAATAGCCAGGATATGCGATACCTACACTATGGGCTCATCATATATAAGAGAGAATTTTGTGACCACGGTGAAGATATTTGCCATAACCGTGCTGCAGCGTATGTCGCTGTTTTCGGTAACATGGGTGATATACAAGGCATACGGGCTAAGCGGCGTCAGCTACCTTGATATTGTCACCCTGCAGGTGATGATAGGTATAGCGGTGGAGATGCTGCCGCTGCCGGGTGCGGCAGGTATCACAGAGGGCTGCTTTCTGCTGGCTTTCACCAACATTTTCGGCGGTGAGCTTGTAAAGCCTGCGCTGCTGCTGAGCAGGGGGCTCAGCTTTTACTTCGTGCTGATAGCAGGCGGTATCGTGACCTTTATAGCTCATATAAAGGTGCTTAAAAGCGATAAGGAGATAAATCTTCCCAAGGAAGATATAAAATGAGGATAAAAATTTAAGAGGGATAAATTATGATAGGCTTTTACAATTATTCGGTAATACTTACATATATAGGACTGGCTTCGTCGGTGTTCGGCATAACCCAGATATTCGAGGGGCATGAGTCAATAGCATTTTTATGCCTGGTGCTTTCGGGCATATGCGATATGTTCGACGGAAAGATAGCAAGAAGCATGAAAAACCGCACCGATCAGGAAAAGGTATTCGGCATACAGATTGACTCGCTGTGCGACCTGGTATGCTTTGGAGTTTTCCCTGCGGTGATCGGCTATCACTATAACTCGGTATACCCCCTGAGACTGGCTGCCGCCATAATGATAGTTCTGGGTGCGGTGATAAGGCTGGGCTACTTTAACGTTATGGAGGAGGAGAGACAGCGCACCACCGACGAAAACCGCAAGGAATACGAGGGTATGCCCGTTACCACGGTGGCTATAATACTGCCGCTTATATACATGGGCAGGCACAATATCCCCATGAGCGTATACCCCTATGTTTTCCACAGCTTTATGATACTTATATCGGTGCTGTTCGTTTCAAAGATAAAGGTGAACAAGCTCTCTATGAAGGGTATGCTCACACTGCTCACCGCAGGCGTGATAATCCTGCTGGGCTACCTTAAAATGAACCACTATATTTAATTCATAATGCATAATTCATAACTGCTGATAAAACGCACTTTGTGCTGTAACACACGATGTGAGTAAGAGGGACTCTTGCCTCTTGCATCAAAAGCGAAGCGTTCTTGCTTCTGGCAGAGGAGGTCATTTTAACGATGAAATACAGGGACAGGCAGGGTAATGAGTATAATATTACCACATCACAGGACGGGTTTCTGGCAAATGCTTATGCTTCGCCCTTGGGACGGGGGCTGCTTAAATTTCTGTCGCTGCCGTTTTTCTCAAAATGCGGCAGAGCGGTGCTCGGCAGCAGGCTTTCGGGGGGATTTGCACCCCAGTTTGCCGAGAGCAACAACATAGATATGTTCGATTATGAGGACAAGACCTATGCAAGCTTCAACGAGTTTTTTACCAGAAAAATAAAGCCGGGCAGACGGCATTTTACTCCCGATGACAGCAAGGTGGTGTCTCCCGCTGACGGCAAGGTGTCGGCTTATGAGATAACCCACTCGAATATTTTTGTAATAAAAAACTCGGTATACAGTATCGAGAGTCTGCTCAGAGACAGAAAGCTGGCTAAAAAATATCAGGGCGGCACTGCGCTGATAATAAGGCTCAGCGTTGATGACTACCACCGCTACATATACCCCGTAAGGGGAGTAAAAAGCCGTGACAGGAGCATAAAGGGCTTTTTGAACACGGTAAACCCCGTGGCTAACAGATATGTGAGCGTTTATAAGGAAAACTCACGCACATACTGCATGATAAGGACCCCGAAGCTGGGGGACGTAATACAGATGGAGGTGGGAGCCCTTATGGTGGGAAAGATAACCAACCATAATCCCCACGGCGGCTACAGGGTAGCTCAGGGTGAAGAAAAGGGCTATTTCGAGTTCGGCGGCTCCACCATAGTGCTGCTGCTGGAAAAAGACAAGGCAAAAGCCTGCGGCGACCTGATAAAGAACACTCTTGAAGGCTATGAGACCAAGGTGCGGCAGGGCGAGGTGCTGGCGGAAAGCATTAGTATAAAAAAGTAGGTGAAAATTTGTGGGAAAGCTGAATATCCGACAGATAGACAGTGAATTTTATTATGACGGCAACGACTTAGGTGCGGCGCTGGTGGGAGAGGATAAGGACAGGACGGTGTTCAAGACCTGGTCGCCTTATGCCACCTGCGTTTACCTTAACCTTTATCTTGACGGCGAGGGAGACAACAAGGTGGAAACTCTGCCTATGGAGCGGCTGGACAAGGGGGTTTGGTACGTTGAGCTTTTCAGGAGCTGCGACGGATATTTCTACACCTTTTCCTATGAATTTGAAAACAGATATAAAAACGAAACTATAGATATATACGCAAAGGCTTGCGGCGTAAACGGCAACAGGGGCGCAGTCGTTGACTTTTCAACCACCGACCCCGAGGGCTGGGACAGCGTGGAGAGACCAAAGTGCGCAAATGCCTGCGACGCTGTGGTGTATGAGTGCCATGTGAGGGATTTCTCGGCAGACCCGAGCTCGGGCGTTGTGGCTGAGTACAGGGGCAAGTTCAAGGGCTTTACCCAGAGCAGAACACGCTGCGGTGTGTCGGAGACCTGCCTTGACCACCTTAAAGAGCTGGGTATCACCCATGTTCACCTGCTGCCTGTGGCTGACTATGCCACCGTTGATGAGAGCAAGCCTAAAAAAGCCCAGTATAACTGGGGCTACGACCCTAAAAACTATAACTGCTTAGAGGGCTCATACTCCACCGACCCCGAGGACCCCAAGGTGAGGATAAGGGAGTTCAAGGAGTTGGTGATGACTTTGCACAAAAACGGCATAGGGGTCATCATGGACGTGGTGTATAACCATACATATCACACCGAGGAGTCCTCATTTGAAAAGGCTTTCCCCGGGTATTACTACAGGGTGAGAGAGGACGGCAGCTTTTCTAACGGCTCGGGCTGCGGCAACGAGACGGCTTCCGATCACCTTATGTTCAGAAAATTCATGATAGACTCCCTTAAATTCTGGGCGACCGAGTATAAGATAGACGGCTTTCGCTTTGACCTTATGGCGCTGCACGATATCGAAACGGTGAACATTATAAGGGACGAGCTAAACAAGCTGGACCCCCAGCTTCTGATGTACGGTGAGGGCTGGACGGGGGGAGAGTCGCCCCTGTCTGCGGACAAGCTGGCTTATAAGTGGAACTCCTACGAGTTCGGCAGGGTAGGGCTTTTTAACGACAATATCCGAGACTCGGTAAAGGGCGGCACCTTTAACCCCTATGACATGGGCTTTATCAGCGGCAACCGCAACACGGCTTCGGTTTTAAGGCGAGGAATAGCAGGCTCGGTACCCCACAGACAGCTTAACGATGCGGCAGAGGCTTGCTGGGCGTTTGAGCCCACCCAGGCGGTGAACTACTGCGAGGCTCACGATAACAACACCCTCTGGGACAAGCTGAAGATATCGGGCAGCCATTTCCCCGAGAGCGACCTTGTTAAAATGGACAAGCTGGCGGCTGCCATAATAATACTGTCTCAGGGTATGCCCTTTATACAGCTGGGTCAGGATTTTCTCAGGAGCAAGCCGAGGATACTGGCTGAGGGGGAGGAGCCCAACGGCGTGAACATCTACAGCCACGACAGCTACAATGCCCCCGATTTCACCAACTCCATAAAATGGGACAGAAAGAACGAATACCGCCATGTTTTCAACTACTATAAAGCGCTTATAAAGCTGAGAAGGGGCAGCCCGCTTTTCAGGCTCTCAACCAAGGGCGATGTTGAGAACCACCTGGAATTTCTCGACAGCGGCGACTGGAATTTCATAGTTTTCAAGCTGGAAAACGAGCATGAATGCTACGTTGTTGCCCTCAACCCCTACCATGAGGACAGATATTTCAACCTGCCCTGGGGCATATTCTACAAGCGCCTTGACGAGAACGGAAATGTGTGCTGCGATGACATGAGCGGCTATGTATGCTGTCCGCCCTTGTCGGCTTCGGTGTTCAAGAGAAGATAAGCTTTTGGCAATAATATAAGACAGTTTTTCTTCCCCCGTCTCAGGCGGGGGAAGGTCTGTTATGAGCCATTACAGATAATATACTCCCCTCTGCTCCAAAATAAATAAATCTAATGGATTTTTTGAAACAGAGGCGAGTATAGAAACTGTTTAGAAAAACCCTGCTGCGATTTGTTCAAAATACCGAAAATGCGCCGCCATGCTTGACTTTTGCGGCGTGTTGTGGTACAATAGACAAGCTGACGAGACGTAACTCAGTTTGGTAGAGTGCTTGGTTTGGGACCAAGATGCCGCAGGTTCAAGTCCTGTCGTCTCGACTGATCTGCTGTAAGGGTCGCTTTGCGGCTCTTGCGGCAGTTGATATATCACTGAATGTGCAGAGCAATTGTTAATAAATCGAAAACATTGAAATTTTCGCTTGACAGGGTAAGCACTTTGTGATATAATATTAATGTTGTACGAAAGGTACGGCAAGCTAATTTATATTAGCTGGTGTAGCTCAGTTGGTAGAGCAGCTGATTTGTAATCAGCAGGTCGGGGGTTCGAGTCCGTCCACCAGCTTGAAATTCATTCGGGAAATATTCCGGGTGAATTTATGGGAGAATTCCCGAGCGGCCAAAGGGGGCAGACTGTAAATCTGTTGCTTCTAGCTTCGATGGTTCGAATCCATCTTCTCCCACCAGAAACGCCCTCGTCGCTAATGCGACGAGGGCTTGTTTTTTGCCTGTATAAAAAAGTAAAAGAGTGCGCAGACGGTACTGTCTGCACACTCTTTTTTATTCCGCTTCAATGATAGCTCTTGTATCCCTCACCACATCGGCGAGAGTAGAAGCTCTCAGTCGGTTTTCCATAGCTTGCTGTACAGCTGCCAGCCTGCCGTCCATTGCTTTGTGGATATTTCGTCCCACAGGGCAGTCTGCATTGGGATTTTCGTGAAAGTGGAACAAGCCCTCATCACTGTCTATGCACTCGACAGCCATGTAAATATCATACAGTGTGATCTCATCGAGAGACCTTGCAAGATGCGCCCCTCCGCTGCCCTGACGGGTGCTGACTATCCCTGCATTTCTGAGCTGTGCAAGCACGTTTCGGATAATAACAGGGTTGACCCCCGTGCTGCCCGAAAGAAACTCGCTCGTAACTCTGCGCTCACTGCCGAAAATGTCGATACAAGTCAGGATATGGACAGCTACTGTAAATTTACTGGCTATCTGCATAGCTTAAACATCTCACTCTCTTACAACGCTGATACGCTGTCTGATATGGTCGCCCGAGACCGCTTCATCAACCATTGCTATGGCATAGTCCGCATAGCTGATAATGCTCTCGCCCTTGCTGTTAAGAGTCAGCTCCTCACCTGCGAGGATATACTTGCCTGTGCGCTCGCCCTCTGCCTGGAAATCACCTGCGGGGCTGATAAATGTCCATTTGACGTCACTGCGCTCGCGAAGCTCTGCAAGAGCCTTGCCCTGAGCTGCTGCAAGGGGTTTGAATATATCGGGAAAGTCGGGACCGTCCATTACCTGTACAGTGTGCTGGGGGTCAACATAAAGGCTGCCTGCTCCGCCTACCACCAGAAGCCTTGCATCGCTGCCCGAAAGTATATCACACAGGTGCTTTAATGACGCAGAGTGCTGCGGCAGCACCTCGGGTGCCCATGCGCCGAATGCATCTATCACAACATCAAAGCCCCTCAGGTCCTCAGCGGTCAGATCGAAAAGGTCTTTGATAACAGCCTTTTCGGCAGCAGACCTGTTTTCGCCCTTAACAACGGCGGTAACGTCCAGACCTCTGTTTACAGCTTCCTTGGTTATGAGCTGACCTGCTTTACCGTTTGCACAAACAACTGCGATTTTCATAATGTGTACCTCCTGATTATAACATAAATTTTAGGGTTTGTAAACTTGTAACGCCGCTTGTTACATCTTCACTGTACACAGTATAGCACACTTGCGTCTACTTGTCAATATGATTATTACAACTTTGTGACAACTCACAAAACTGCATAGCTCATACTGGTGATATTCAACAAAAAGAAGTAAACTCAAAGCAAACGGCATATTTTTGCAGAGCTGTAAAGTCTGCCGGATTTCTCACCGACGCAGTCGACGGCAAAATAACAAAAGGCACTTCTGCCGTGCTGCGACAAAAGTGCCCTAAAGATCATTCTTAGCTATTAATTGCTCTGTTTCAAAATTTTCAACAGATCGGTGCAGGTAAGCTTTTAGCTCAGTCCAGCCACTGCAGCTCGGTCACGTAGAACACCTCGCAGGCTCCGTCGCCTGTGTCCTCTCTGGTGGTGCTGCTGTTCCACCAGAAGGTGCTGCCGTCCGACTTGGTGCCGTCGATATTCACAAGGTAGCCCTTTATGCGCACATGGTCGCCTGTGCGCAGCTTTTTGACCTGCTTTTCAAGCTCCCTGGTGGAGGGGATAAGGTGGTTGTTTGAGGACTGTATGCCCACCTCATACTCGGCGCCCACTGGGGCAAGCTCCTCATAGCTGTTCACCTTCCAGGTATACCAGCGCCTTGCCTGACCCCAGTGAAAATCAATGGAGTCGTTATATTTAGCCACATCGCCCCATGCCAGGGCAGCATCAACGGGAGCCAGCTGGTCGCCCAGACCCGAGCCGCTGTATCTTTTGGTATGCACCACCAGCGCCTCGATATCGTAGGAATACTGGTATTCTATCCTGACGTTCCAGCCCTTGACGGTGGTTTTGGTAACGCCCTTGGCTTCCTCCTGTATAGGCGCTCGTATGCCTGCCACCGAGCGTCTTACTCCTGCCCTGTCACGGTAGAAAGCTACAGCTGCCACTATGATGATAATAAGTATTATGATCCGTATTATCTTCTTTGCATCGAGATCCATATACATCACCTCAATTCAGTATACCATATAAATCCACAAAAGTAAAGATTTATTTCCCCACCTTTCGTACTTTTATGTGGGCGGCAGGTACTCGAGTCCTCCCCGGAGGGGAGGGGGTGCTTTTGTTCTAGTATTTTGATGGCTGCGCCAACCCTGCCAAATGATTACTTTATGCGCTGCTAGTCGCTAGAGTGCTAGTGGCTAGAAAACCGTTTTACAAAAGTTATGTGATAAAATACACAAATGCTAAGGTCTGGGAAAAACTCCACAAAGCTTTAGTGGGGGAAATTAATCCTAATCAAAATGCGGTAAGGCGCACAAAGTTATCATTTTTCAAGGTTCGCGCAGCGTATCGAAGTGTGAGCCGCCACAATAGTACCCCCTCCCCTCCGGGGAGGACTCGGAATTTTGCCTGCTACACAATAGTGCGGCAGGTGGGGGGAACAGAAAAACTTGACAATTGTGGGGTTTTATGATACTATAAATTGAGAAATTATGTAGATTTTTAAAGGAGAAGCTGATGTCACGATCGTCTGAGAAAAAGCAAAGCTTGAAAAATATCGTCAGGATACAGATCTCGATGATAGTGGGCTATGCGCTGATAGTTGCTCTTGCTATCGCCCTGGTCACTAAGCTTGCGGTGGATAAGACCGATGAGGTCCTGAAAAATAAAATAATCTCGCTGACATCGTCTTTGAGCGTTCAGATGAAGCTGAATATGGACAGCTATATGTCCCGTATGGAGACTATTGCTACCCTTGCCTTCGGCGAGGAGAACGCATATACCTACGACGCTGCCGACCCCGATAATGACGAGTTTGAGGCTATCAATACCGAGAAGCTCATCACCGAGAAGATGTACAGCCTGTGTATCATGGAGAACTTTGTGGATTACGGCATAGTATACCGCAATAACCGCACGGTGGGCAAGATATCAAACGGCACATCGACACTGTTCGGTGAGAAGATGTTTGATGAGCTTGGCAAAATGATAACCGACGAGCAGGCGCAGGACGGCTGGTTTACAGGGTATAATGACGATTTCAGGCGTATCTATTACGTTAAAAGAGTGCATGAGAATGCAGTACTTTTTATCTCCTTTTATGCCAATGAGCTCAATGAGGTGTTCGATAACCCAGAGACCCTTTCGGATATGGAGATAAGGCTTATCAATGAGGACCATAATATACTCTATTCAAAAACCGGCGGCGAGGTGGGCAAGGCTCTGCCTGAGGAGATAAAACAGCGTATACTGGGTCAGTCCTCGGTTTCATCTATCGACAGCGATTATCTTGTGTCGGTAAACAAGTGCGGCGACTGGTATGTTGTGTGCTCTATCCCCACAAAAATAATACTAAACGAGAAAAATGAGATGACCAGGTATATTTATATGACAGGTCTTATAGCTGCCCTTATCGCGGCGCTGGTGGGCTGGTATCTGAGCTACCTGCTGATAAAGCCTGTTAAAAGTATAGTTTCTGACCTGGACGAAATGGCGCATACCGACCAGCTTACGGGTATACTCAACAAGCTCAGCTTTGAACAGCTTGCTTCAAACTGTATCGAAAGCTCGCTGGAGACTGAGAACAGAGCGCTGATAATACTGGATATTGACGACTTTAAAAAGGTAAACGATACCCTGGGCCATGCCGCAGGCGACAGACTGCTTGAAAGCACAGGCGCAGTGCTAAGAGAGGTGTTCACCGATGATGACTATCTGGGACGTATCGGCGGCGATGAATTCTGCGTGCTGGTTAATTCAAGCGCCGATGAAGGCAGCTATCACGACTATGCGGCTAAAAAATGCAGCGAGCTTTGTGAGGCTTTCAGCAAGATAGGGCTTGACGGTCATAAGGATTTCAGGGTGAGCTGCAGCATAGGTGCGGCGATTTCCCCCGAGAACGGCGGCAGCTTCAAGGCTTTGTATGCTGCCTGCGACAAGGCTCTTTACAGGTCTAAAAAATCGGGCAAGGCTTCCTATACCTTATACAGCCCTGATATGGAAGGGGAGGGAGAGCAGTGACAAGACGCATCAAAGCTTTTATCCTGGCAGCTGTGCTGCTGCTTCTGACCTCCTGCGGCGACGAGAGCGTTATGTATGAGCAGGCAGAGCAGACCGAGATAACACTTTCCTGGTGGGGCAACGATACTAGAAACGAGTATACCCTGGATGCAGTTGCTCGCTTTGAGGCGGCTCACCCCGATATAAAGGTAAAGTGCAGCTATTCCGAGTGGTCGGGCTATGAAGCCAGGAACCAGGTGAGAATGGTATCGGGCACCGAAACTGACGTTATGCAGATAAATGTGGGCTGGCTCTCTCAGTATTCCCCTGACGGCGAGGGCTACTATGATATCGAGCAGCTGGGGGATACGGTGGACCTTTCAAACTTCTCGGAGGAGATGCTGGATTACGGCAGAAGAAACGGCGTGCTGAACGCCATACCCATAGCTATGAATGCCGAGACGGTGTATTTCAACAAGACAATTTACGACAAATACGGCTTGGAGCTGCCAAAGACCTGGGAGGACCTTTTTGCCGCCGCCGAGGTCATGAAAAAGGACGGCGTTTACCCTCTTTCGGGAGCTGACAAGAGCATATGGCTATACACCATAGCTTATACTGAGCAGCAGAGCGGCAAGCATATTTTTACCGACGATAACAAGCTCAGCTTCGACAAGGCAGACCTGCAGACCATGATAGAATTTTACAGCCGTCTGGTGAACGAAAGCGTTATACCCAAGGTGGAGGATTTTCAGCGCTTTAACATCGACAACGGCGAGTATGCAGGAGTAGTGGCATGGGTCAGCGATGCGCTGAACTATTTTAAAGAGCCCATCGAAGCAGGCAATGAGATAATCGCAGGAGATTACACCGTGTCTGAGGGTATTGAGAGCGGCGTGGGCTGGTATGCAAAGCCTGCCACCCTTTATGCCTTGAGCAAAAATACCAAGCACCCCAAAGAGGCTGCCATGCTGCTTGACTATATGCTCAACAGTGACGAGTGGGCAGAGCTGCAGGGGCTTGAAAAGGGTATCCCCGTAAGCCTTTCGGTCAGGGATTATCTCGAAAAGGAAGGACAGCTGGAGGGCATACAGTATGAAGCCTCGCTGGTAATGGAGAACAATGAGTATATAAGCCCCATGAACTCCACCGTTGAGGACGCTGAGCTTTACCAGGAATTTATCAGCGCCTGCGACCTGCTGCTGTTTGACAAATGCACCGCCGAGGAAGCAGCCGAGGAGCTTTACGCTAAATATACCGAGATGGGGTATGAGTTCAATTCATAATTGTCCTCACGGGACGGGGAAATACCCCGTCCGGTGAGGACCCGTCCGCCACGGAAATCAATTTTCAAAATAAAGAGTACTAAAAATCACAAAATTATTACAAAGTGTACAATTTACTGGACATGTCAGCAGATAAATGTTATAATAATAGCATGAATAATGGAATAACCGAGTATTTTGAAGATGTTGAACTTTATGAGGAATATGACGGCTATTTTTGCAGTGTTCCCGATATCATCACAATAGCGATCCTTGGCAGTATCTGCGGACTGCGAAATGTTCATCAAATACACCAGTGGGCGACAAATGACAGAGTAAGCGAGTTTTTGAAGGAGAAATTCGGAATCGGTCATGTCCCCTGCTATTATTGGATATTGA
>CALCRR010000022.1 GCA_937894495.1 uncultured Ruminococcus sp.
TGCGCAAGGATATGAGATACCGCCCGGAAAAACGTATCGGCGGTAAACGCAGAAGGTACATCACCTTCATCAGAAAGGAAATGAAAGGCAGGAAGGGGACAATAGATGCCTAACAAAAGGATAAAAAGCGAAATGATACTCGCCGGCGTGAGCATAACTGAGATTGCGGAGTATCTCGGTAAAACCGAACAGGAGACAGTTTTGCTTTTGAACACCGAACTCGGAATCATGTATAATAAAAACGGAGGTTGATATTACTGAAAAAAGAAATAATAAAAATCAAAGTCAATTATAAAACTGCTGACAATAAAGAGCGAAGGAAAAACGTGACCGAAGCATTTAAGCGATATATAAAATATGAGATGAAAATGCGGAGTAATGCTTGACAATATATCGTTAGCGAGATATAATTATTTTAGGATAATTGTACCTCGCTGTATTTTTAAGGAGGTAAAATTTATGAACAGCGTAGGTATATATGCAAGACTTTCGGTCGAGGACATGGACAAGCATGGAAATGTGGACAGCCGCAGTATCATCAATCAGCAGGAGCTTCTTATCGACTACTGCGAAAGACAGGGCTGGGAAAACTACACCCTTTACGTTGACGACGGAATTACAGGAATGGAGCGGGAGCGACCCGAGTTCCAGAGAATGCTCAAGGACTGCGAAGCCGGATTGATAGATATTGTCCTTTGCAAGGATCAGTCGAGATTTGCAAGGGACGATGTTATCATAAAAGAGTATCTGCATACAAAGTTTGTGATGTGGGGTGTCAGGTTTATCGGGCTTTCCGATAATGTTGACAGCGAAAGCCCCGACTTCATGGACAATTCGAGCTTACGGGGATTCTTTAACGAGTGGTACGTCCGTGATATTTCCAAGAAAGAGAACGCTGCAAATGACATTATGCGAAAACAGGGAAAGTACTATCGCTCGGCACCCTACGGGTACATGAAAGACCCGAACGATAAATATCACCTCGTCCCCGACCCTAACACCAAGAATATAGTTATAAGGATTTTTGAAAGTTATGTCGGCGGTATGAGTTTGAGGAAAATTGCGGAAATGCTGAATGCCGAGGGTATCCCAAGTCCGACAGCTTACAAAACGACTCTGTATCCCAATTATAACAGCCGCTACAAGGATGATGTTTGGAGCAGCGATGGATTAAGGACGATGCTTTCGAGAGAGGTCTACATTGGCAATACCGTTCAGGGCAGAAGCAAAAAGGTCAGTTATCGCTCCAAGAAAAAGGTGACTATTCCAAAAGAAAAGTGGGTGAGAGTCGAAGGCACGCATGAACCGCTAATTTCAAAGGATTTGTGGGAACAGGCGCGTACAAGGTACTCGCAGAATGCAAGAGCGAGCAGAGAAACTCAGGAGATCCAGCCTTTATCCGGCAAGGTTATTTGCGGATATTGCGGCAAACCGATGAGCAGGCACGTCAGCAGCTATGTCAGGAAATGCGATAAGAAACGTATACCTGTTGGATTTTATTTATGTCCCGAAGTTCCCAAGGGCAAAGGAACGTGCATTAACACGCGAAGGATAAATTTCAAGTATCTAAAGCCAGCAGTTCTTGAAGCTATCAACAATGCTATCAAAGCATACTGCGATACCGACAATATCAAGTTCGACGAGATGCAGCAGGAAAATGCAGCAAAAGTCGAAAAGCAGTATAAGCAGCTGAGCGATAAAATGGCAACGGTTCAAAAAAGGCTCGATAGCTTGTATAAAGATAAGCTTGATGGTATAATTACTGCGTCCGAGTATCTGCATTACAAGGAACAGTTTTCCGAGGAGCTTCACGAGCTTGAAACTACACTTGCAGAGATCAAAAAAAAGCTTGATAAAGTTCGTCAGCACAGACAGAACAGCAAATACCGCAGTGATCTGATAAAAAAATACTCCGAAGTAACGGAGCTTACTCGTCAGCTTGCGGAGGAGTTTATTGATACGGTTGTTGTCGGTGTTGCCGATGATAACGGCGAACGAGAGGTTACTATTAACTTGAAAATATAAGAGAGTTAAAAAGAGAGTAAATTGTGTGTTAAGCGTGGTCGACATCGGTGGAAACTCTCGCATAAATGACCACATTCTTCGGCACAGCCACCGCATTATATCCGTACATCATACCGCCTCCTTATCTTCTGTGTTTGATATAGTATAGCGCGCATCTGCAACCTTGTCAAGGCCTTTGCCGTAATACTCGTTGCAGATATTGCGGTAAACGTGTTTGGGTATCTCACCCTGTTCGTACAGAAGTTCGATGAGCTTCAAAGCCGCCCCGATTTCCTGTTTGGTTGCGTTCTGTGTGACATTCTTTTTATTTTTCTCAGATGTCATTTTGTCCCTCCATAGCAGGTACTTCCCCTGCTTTCTATCTTTTTATATTTCTGTTTTTCTGCCGAATTCAATCGGCTGATAATATTATAGCGCGCAACGATGCTAAAAGTCCAGATTCAATGCGCACGAACTTTAGGTCGAATTTCATTTTTCCCCGGTGTAATTTGCACTGGAAATATGAAAAAAGCAGTCCCCGAAAGGACTGCTATGTGATATGCTATTGTATGCACTCGTTAAGTATATCATTAACTATTTTCCAAATTGATAGTGAGGGGTTATCCTGATAATACCTAAAGCCCTTATAGCTTTTCTGAGGATTTCCTATTTCTTTATTATTCTGAGTGATCTTCTTTGCTCTCTTGACAGCATCATTTACATCAGATAGACTAAGCTTTGAGAGACACCGTTTAAAATTGCGTTCTTCTTTATAACTTTTCAAGGACTTGAACTTTTCGTTATATGCAGAATTGATCGGTGCAAGATACTGTGATCTGTCTGAAAAAGGAGAGTTGCAATCTTTTTTATGCAGTATCATCCAAAGTTCAAAAGTCAGGTTTGTATATCCAAGTCTATATTCTACGTGTTTCTGCTCTTTGGCTTCCTTTAACTGTGACAGCACACTATGAAACTTTTCAATATCCTCAGCTGATTTACCCTCAACATCACAGATGTGAACCACAGAAGGCGTAGACTTGGTGTTGAGCTTTTTGATATACGAAAGTGGGAACTGCTGAATACTTGCGTTGATCTTTACCTTGTATCTTGCATTTTCAGAAGTGTTTATTTCTTTCTGAAGCCATTCAAAATACATTTTCTCAGTCTCGCCCTCAACGGTTAAGGTGTACTGTCTTGTTTCCTTTCTCTCAATCATTTGCCGCCACCTCTTTACCTTTTATCATCTGCTCGATAAAATCAGAGAAATCGACTTCTTTGATAGCACCATATCTGTTGACAAAATAATTATTCATATAATCCTCGCCCTTGCGGATACCGTCAGCAGTCTTGAAGTCTGAGAGTGCATAATGAACACTGTGGTTGGTATCGTCGTCACGCTCAACAAATTTGATCTCGTCACGTCTGAACAAAGAAGCATCAAGGAATATCGGATTATGGGTATTGAAAATTATCTGTGCCTTGTTGATATTGATCTCATCATTATGGAAAATATTGATGATGTTCATCAGAGCCATTGGGTGTATGGAAGCATCGAATTCGTCCATAACAAGTGTACCGCCATTTTTCAGAACATTTATCACCAGCGGAAACTCATTTATAAATCTTACCGTGCCGTATGACTCAAACTGTTCAGCAGGGATAATTGCTTTTTTGTCTTTGAAAATTGAGCACAGAACAGCATCGTCGCCCTCAGCAACTGTCTTGTATCCGAGCGCATTAGAGTTGATGCCAAATATCTTTGAAGCATCAGTGAGTGTTTTCTCAACATAAACTGTGTTCTCGCTTGTGTCTGAGAATTTCTTCATGATCTTTATCGCATCTGAACGGATTATTACCACAAACTTCTTTTCAAACCAACCGAGGATAAGTGCAACGAGCTGTTTTGCAAATATGTTTTTGAAGCCATTGTTAAGGAAAAGCTCATCATCGCTGAGGCTGTTTACGGAGATGTCCTTCAGCTGCTGACTAACGCTCTTGATATTTGAATTCAGATAAGGCTTGATGCAGGAGGGGATAGATACTTCGAGTTTATCGTTTCTGATAAAAACTGGCTTTTCATTTACAGCAAGTTTTTCCTCCAGAATTTTTCTTGGGTGATCCTTTTCAAGAAAACCACCGAGATCAACGATCATCGAATAGTCGATAAGCATATCGTTCTCAATAAACCTGATAGAGAATTCTACGGGAGCAGAATTTGAATCACAGTTTGGTATAAGTTCCAGTAATGAAGAAGCTGCATTCATCGACATTGGCACATCTGCATTGCGTATATTCCCACGCATAATGATCGACTTCATTGTATCCATCGCACCAATGATGTTGGTCTTTCCGGAAGCATTCGGACCGTACACGACCGCAGAACAAAGAGACTTGTAATTTTTTGCTCCGATCTTTGTGGTCTGAACACTGTAATCCAGCCCTTTCTGCTTTGGTGCAGGAGACATAATAAAACTCATTTCATCTACAAATGATTTGTAATTTTTCGTTTTGAATTCTAAAAGCATAAATTTGCCCTCCATTTTGCATAAATTTTGCAAAATCCCTTGATATTAGTGTATCATATATCGGCTTAAAAGTCAATATGATTTTGCATGATTTTCGCAAAATCACATTACAATTTTACGTTCTGATTCATTATATGATATTTTTTGCGTGAAAACGATCGATATTCATACTCATTACCTCAAATTATTATGAATATCTATGAACTAAAAATATGTCCTATTTCTTATTAAAATCCAATGTTGAAAAAGGTCTGCATTTGGAAACGCAACTAAATCAAGAATATCAAATATATTATGCAAATATTAACAGAGCATACAACTCAAAAGTAACCTCGCCAACGGAGTGGCGATTCTATTCCAGCAAGCACGGTATCCTCGCATTACAATTTTAGAAAATTGAATGCTCCTATACTCAGCTTGCAAGAGATTTCCACCCCTTGGACCCCGAACATCAAAAAGAGAAAATAACCGAGCTAAACAGCTCGGAAGAAAACAAAAATTTATTCTCAGATTCACACCCAGCAAGCTCGGTGTATTGTGTACACAAGAACTGTGCAAACAATACACGATGCTTGCTGAGGGAAACTTCCCCATACCTCTGAGTAAACAAGAGCAAAAAATTGGAACGATCAGTCAGAAAAAATATGATGCCTACAAGGTCAAAAATCACACCCAGCAAGCTCTGCACATTGTGTACACAAGAACTGTGAATACAATGTGCTGGAAGTTCTGATGACAGCCACCATTCTTCCTATAACAAGAACGAAAAAAGGACAGGAAAAAGCAATTCCTGTCCTTGATTGATCTTCATCTATTGTCACTGAAATAATGTCCCCTTAAACCGCTTGCTGATAGCTGTCAGAGCGCCCGATTTCCTGCGCTATCAATCAATATGGATCTCCGTTAACAGTTTACAGTCTTCCGGCAGTGTATCACTAACATCAATTATATCTCCGAGCCATTCTCCGATATCACATCTTCTGCCACCGTATGCCATAAGAACAGGAAGCGGATCTGCATGATCTAATTTGCTGTTATCACTCAGAAGGATCTTTGTTTCCTCATTTGAATAGCAGACCTTCTTTGTGCGGTTGATGATATACTCGAACGATTTGCAGTTTCTGAGAAATAATCCTCTGTATGGATCATTGATATCTACACCATAAACATTTTGACTGATCGGAGGATCTGATCTCACAACATTGAGATAAAAAGCTATTTCATCACGGACAGACTCTTCCGCTGACTTGAAAAGACCACTTACATTCCGATATGTTTCATAAACATTGTCGAACAAGTAGCCTGAAATTCCGCTTTCTGCCTGATGTTTTACCAGAATATTAAGCACCTCATTTGACACTTCATCAAGAGCGTGGCATTCGTCTCCGAGGAATACCAGACGGTCGCCTTTCCACTCAGCCGAGAGGAGTTCCCATAAGGCACGAAGCAACGCATTGTCTGCACCCATGGACTCATGGAGTTTGTTTCCAAGATCAAAATCATCAGGGCATAAGTATTCTTTCTTATCGACATTCACCCAGCAGTAATATTGTCCCATAGTTTTCACCTCACAATCAATGTGCTGTAGTTTATAATATCATATCACATAGCGGGGAAAAAGTCAATCGCCATTACAGCGCAATGCACCGGGGAAAAACCACATTTTGCTGCGCTTTTCACAAGAATTATTACAATCCTTCCACAGAGCTGGACTCAGGTAGTTTTATCGGATATAATGGATTCACGATAAAACTTTTGGAGGTAACGATTATGTTGAAAACACCTGAATTGGCAATGCCGAGAACAAACAAGGTCACTACCGTATGCAATGGCAAACGTAAGGTCTGGACGGACTACGAAGAAGCAAAAGCATATTTCCTGGAACTTATGATGTCCACCGACGGTGAGGAACATGAACAAGCAGAGTGCGTATACATTCAGCTCCTGCACGGGCTGGACGAGTGCAGTGACGAGGAATGAAAGGAGCAGTAGACTATGCTGAACAAAATAATGATGACAGGACGTATCACCACCGATCTGACCGTTGTAACTGAGGAAGATTACAGCTACTGCAAATTCAGTATCGCCGTAGATCAGCCAAAACGCAACGGCAGTGATACCATTGAGACAGATACGTTCACCTGCCTTGCTTTTGATGATAACGCTAAGTCAGTGAGTTTCCTCTACTCAAAAGGTGGGATTATTACATTTGTTGGTTCGCTCAGGAAGGCTCCTGATAATACCGCAGTTATCATCGTTGAGGAACTGCACTTTCAAAACAAATTTGCTGTCAAGGTAGACGTTGATTCAGGGCAGCTTTTTTGACGGTGTAGACGGTATGCTCTCAGGCGAACGGAAATGGTTTATAGCAGCTTTCGGTGACGGCATTCGTTCCGTTATCCATAAATATGAAGCAAGGCTCTCAGAGTAATTCTGGGAGCCTTTAAACATATGTGCAATTATTGAAATCGTAAGAATCACAACTATATATTCATTGACATTTAGTATATAAAATGGTATAATTTAAACAAATAATAGCCTTTGCTAAGGAGCGTGATAAAATGACCAAGCACCACAACAAACTCGTCCGTGACAAGATTCCCGAGATAATAGAAAAAGCAGGCAAGAAAGCCTACACACATATCCTCTCTGAAGAAGAATACATGACCGATCTTGACAAAAAGCTGAATGAGGAGTGTGCCGAGTACCAGGCTGATAAAAGCATTGAAGAACTTGCGGATATGCTTGAAGTCATGTACGCTATCGCCGAAGCAAGAGGCTGGTCGGTATCTGAACTTGAAGCTGTCCGCAGGGAAAAGGCTGAAAAGCGAGGTGCGTTTGAAAGACGGATATTTCTTGAAAGGGTAAATGACGATGAGTGAGTACAGGGCGGCTTCGGGCAGCAGTGCGGAAGACCTTTTTATCGAGCTTTTCACCGATACTTTCGGTGCTGAAAAAGCAGGGTATCTCTATTCGCAGTTCCACTTTTATGATATCTATCAGAATGACCGATTTGCAGATTTCTTCCTTGAGAGCGGAGCAAGAAAGATCGCTATTGAGATAGACGATGAAGCAAGTCACAACAAGCTGCACATCTCACAGAACAAGTTTTATGACGATCTGCTCAAGCAGAACAGCATGGTACATCTCGGCTGGGACGTTTTTCGCTGGGCGGTGAAACAGCTTCAAGTCCAGCCCGACACGGTAAAGGACGAGCTGCGTGTTTTTGTAGGCAGCGATACCATGTTCCGTGAGGTGGAGAACTATCTCCCGGTACAGCGTGGAAAGGCTTTGCAGGGCTTTGATCTGGAGCTGAAAGAGCATCAGAAACAGGCTCTTGACTCCCTTGAAACAATGCGTTTAAATCATGAAACTATCGCTCTGCTCTATCACGCAACAGGAACCGGAAAGACAGTAACCGCTGTTTCAGATGCAAAGAGAATGGGCGGAAGAACGCTCTTCCTTGCTCATACCGTCGAGCTTGTGGAGCAGGCAGCGAACACATTCCGAGAGCTTTGGAAAAGCGTCACTGTCGGGAAATATGTCGATACCATAAAGCAGCCAAATGCACACGTTGTCTGCGGAAGTATCCAGAGCGTTGCACTGAACCTTGACCGTTTTAAGGACGATGATTTTGACTATCTGATAATCGACGAAGCACACCACGCTTCTGCCGACACATACCAGAAAGTACTTGCATATTTCAAGCCGAAATTCACACTGGGACTTACTGCAACTCCCGAGCGTGCTGATGATAAAAATATTCTTGACATCTTTAAGAATACAGCTCACAAGCTGGATATTCAGACTGCCGTGGAGATAGGCGAACTTGTCCCTGTGCGCTGCATACGCATACATACAAACGTTGACCTGACAAAGGTGCGATTCAACAGCGTTCAGTACAATATCCGTGACCTTGAAAGCAAGATATTCGTTCCAGAACGCAATACACTTATCGCTGATACTTTTATGGAGTATTGCAGTGAGAAGCGTACTGTAATTTTCTGTGCAAGCGTCAAGCACGCAGAAGAAATCGCAAAGATGATATGCGAAAGAGGTGCAAATGCACAGGCAGTTTCGGGAAGCATGAAGCCCAGCGAACGTAAGGAGTATATCGCTAAATTCCAGAAGGGTGAGATCAAGGCACTTTGTGCCTGCGACCTGCTCAATGAGGGCTGGGATTGTCCCGAAACAGAGGTGCTTTTTATGGCTCGTCCCACCATGTCAAAGGTGCTGTATACTCAACAGCTTGGCAGAGGTATGCGTCTTGCGGACGGCAAAGAGAGTCTTATTGTTTTTGACTTTGTGGATAATGCAAGTCAGTATAATATGCCCTATTCTATGCACAGACTTTTTCAGCTGAAAGACTACAAGCCGGGCAAACTTGTGCTTGGCACAAAACAGCAAAGGGAAGCGGACGATCAGCTCTATGCAAAGGGTGAAAAGCCCGATGCGATCGTAGATTTCCCAATTGATGCCACAGATTATGAAGCGGTAGATGTTTTCAACTGGCAGGAAGAAGCCGCAGGCATGATCTCGCAGATGGAGTTTATCCGCCGTGTTGATGTGCAGTCGGAAACAGTCGAACGCTATATCAGAGAAGGGAAAATAATCCCCGACCTGATAGTCCCCATGAGCGAACACCGCACCTTCAAATATTTCAAGGAAGAAACTCTTGAAGCCGCAGCTAAGCAGTACGGCTGGCAGCTCATCAATGATGACAACCGCAAGGATATGTTCATGGAAATGATCCGTCAGATGGACATGAGCTATTCCTACAAGCCCGTGCTGATAAAGGCTGTTCTTACCCACGCAGACAGCAAAGGCAGAGTCAAGCTGGACGATATCGTTGCATATTTCAGAAGCTATTACGAAGGCAGAAGAAGCGCAGGTTTGACAGTCGAAAAGCCCAACAGTATCTTTGCAAAGGGCGGCTACACCGATAAAGAAGCCCAGCGTAATATCCTCTCAAACCCGTTCAAACGCTTTCAGGATATGCAGATGTTCAGGCACACAAAAACGCTCGGTATCATCGAAGTCGAACCGACTGTCTGGAAGAACCTGACCGAGGAGGAAAAGGCGGAGATCATGGAAATCTGTGAGGAGAAGCTGGAGAGATATTATAAGAGGTTTGGAAACAAGTAGACTTACTTGCACAAATACATATAACTATGATGTGATATGGAGGGAAAACTATGGCAAAGAAAAACAAGCAATTATTTAATGATGTTTCTATGACACCTACTAACCCCAAGTGGAGTGATATGACACAACGACCGTCAGAGCTTTATAATCGTTCTGATGATATTAGAAGTCCCTTTGCTCGTGATTATACTAGAATCCTTCATTCAATGGCATATAGAAGATTAAAACACAAAACGCAGGTTTTCTTTAATATTGATAATGATCATATTTGCACTCGTATGGAACATGTTTCTCATGTTGAGTCTGTAAGTAATACTATCGCTAATAATTTAGGGTTAAATACAGAGTTGACAAGAGCTATAGCTATGGGACATGATCTAGGTCATGCTCCGTTTGGTCATCATGGTGAAACGATAATAACAAATCTATGCAAACAGTATATTTCCGATGATATGACATTCTGGCACGAAAAGAACGGGTTAAGATTTGTAGACTGTGTTGAATTATTGGCGGATAATTATAACAATTACAAAAATCTCGATCTCACATATGCAGTTAGAGACGGTATAATTTCACACTGCGGCGAAGTAGACGAAAATGGTTTAAAACCCAGAGATGAACTTATTGTATTAGAAAGCGATTTTAAAAGGCCAGGTCAGTTTTCTCCTGCCACATGGGAAGGTTGCATAGTCAAATTATCAGATAAGATTGCGTATGTCGGACGTGACATAGAAGATGCAATACAGCTAGGTTTCCTTGATGATGAAGCTAAAAACACACTCAGAAAAATGGCCAAAGCAAATGACCAAAATGCAATTAATACAACTGTGATCATGCATAATCTTATTATTGATGTATGTCAAAACAGTGATCCTGAAAAAGGGATTTGTCTTAGTGAGAAATTTCTTAAGCAATTAAATATCATAAAACAATTCAATTATGATAAGATATACTATAATAAAAGATTTGAAGCTTTTAAAAAGTATTCTGAATTAGTATTAACACAACTATTTGAAACATTATACTCAACTTATGACGGCAAGCATTCATTTGACAGTCTGAATTCGATGCAGAAATATTATCCCACTTTAGTTGCTTCATTTGCAAAATGGTTATCAAGATACTGCGAAACCAATATCGTACCAACAGGTGAATTAAGGAATGAAGCTTTTTGTTGTGAAAATCAAAAAATATATGGAATGTTAGATAGTAAAGAAATATACGCTCAGGCTATTATTGATTTTATAGCTGGAATGACGGACAGATTTGCAGTAAAGCTGTTTAATGAGTTGATATCCTATTAATACATTGCATATTATTTGAGTTAACTATCATTTGGTCAACAATATAATACCAGAGCTACAGCCGCCCACAAAGGGCGGCTGCAATTTTTTATATCAAAATACCCATAAACCAATCATAAACGTTTTTAACAAAACTATATTCATCAACCGGAACACTATACTTATCATTTTGAAGTTTGTTGGTAATAGTATTTAATCTAATTACCCATTCAGTCTTAGCTTCCTTACCACCCGAAATCTTCTCCTCTTCCGGACGGACAAAAATATCTTCAAAAAGCATTGACCAATTCTTACCGTTTATAATAATCTGTTTGCAATCTGATAAGGGAACATAATCCCATATAGGGATATCAATTTCGTCACCATTATTGGCTACACTCTCATAGATTGCTTCATCTGCTTCATTTTTTGCTTTAGTATAGATGCTTTTGGGCAAACCTTTTATTAGCCAACTTTCACCATAGTAGTCTTCAAGCTTGGATGAAATGACCATTTTAATTCTTGATTCGAGTTCTTTTAACATAGTTCTTGTATCATCATTATATTCTTTTGACTCATTTTGCCAGTATTCGTTCAATCCTTCCGGATTAAAATCAGGTCTTGAATCAGCTATGGCTTTCTGATATGCTCGCCAAAATCTGGTATCGGCACCTCCTCCAAAGTAACCTCTAAGATTCTTACGATGCTCAGGTGTAAGTGCATTTAAATACTCTGTTAATGGCTTAAGATAATATTCTATTAAGCTGAACATATCGTTAATATCCTGAGTTTTAGGAGAAATGATTCCTTTCTCAACAAGCATATTTACAATGTCATTGATAACACGTATTACAGCTTGAATTCCACGATTCATCGTGAGCATTCCGTTATCTCTATCTCCCTTATCCCACTCACTAAGCGATTTATCCCTAATATACAGAAGGCACTTTTCAATAAACGGATAGAAAAGATCACAAGTGTCTTGATTATTACCACAATCAAAGGTTCCGCTTTTTTGTAAAGTGTTTTTCTTGCCATAAGCATCGAAAAAATTACACTTCTTTAATGCCGACTGTATTGCTTCAACAGTAATGCATCTATCAGGAGTGATTTCACTTTCACCGATAACAACTCTTGAATGAAGAGGTGACGTTGATTCTTCGCCCAGCATTTGTGCAATTTTAGATCTGAGTGCCTGTCTTTGCTCGCTTAGATCTTCTGAATCCCAAAGCATATCTGCATTCAAAGTGACTCTTAATGATTTCGGAACTGCTTTTTGATTCTCATTTATATCCATAAATATCTTGATTTGTTCAGTTCTTTCAAGATCTACAAAAGCAACAACGGGAATACTATTTGTTGAAGCATAATCAGAATCAGAATAACCATATAATCGATGTTGTCCATCAATAATATATGCCGATCTGTATCTTTTAGGAATATGCAGAATTCCTATTTTAGAAATAGTTCCTTCAACTTTAGTTGCCGACTGATCAAATGCAAGCCCTTTACCATTAGTATCTATACATATTATAATTGAGTTTGGAAAGTATCCTCCATTATTTATAAAATTTCGTACATCTTGTAGACGCTTCTTCTTTATTATTCTTTGGTAGGTTGGCATCATGTTCTGGTGAGCTTCTGATCTATGTAAAACATAACCTATCTTTAGAAGCTTTTCAGGTTCAATTGAAAACGAATAATATGTCACTGTCAATCACTTAACCCCAAAAGCTCCAAAAACAGATCGCAAGATTAACAA
>CALCRR010000023.1 GCA_937894495.1 uncultured Ruminococcus sp.
CTCTGAATTATGCTGCAATCAATATTGATATGTGTTGCATACCTATAGTAGTTTTGAACACCCTCAACCATCTGATTAAACTTCTGTATTTCAAATACAGCCTGTCCTTTATCTTTTGGTCGTTGGATTTTCTTAACTTGCTCTATAAGTTCCTCGGTCACTCTCTCTACAGCCTTATCTCTCATGTGTGAGCGGACAACATATTTGTTACCCTTTTTTACTGCTTTGAGTTTGAAACCAAGAAATTCAGAATAATGACGTTTGAGATTTACAACTTTGCTCTTTTCTTCTGAGATTTGGAGTTTCAGCCTGTCTTGTAACCATAGTTTTACCGCTATGAATACTTTGTCAGCATCACTGCGCTTTCTACAAAAGATTTTAAAGTCATCTGCATATCGTACAATATACATTTCTTTGAGATTTGTTTTTTTCAGGTCTCTTTGTATATTACTTCTATCAATAGTACCATTTGCCATTGTTCTGCATTTGTACTTTTTTCTGGTAGGTATAGTTTCCCATTGGGAGGAAATCCACCAATCCAGTTCATTGAGTACAATGTTGGATAACAGGGGCGATAGTATGCCGCCCTGCGGAGTTCCGTATGCAGGACGTACTATTTCACCGTTTGGCATAACAATAGGTGCTGTCAACATAGCCTTGATAATACAGATTAGTTGTTTATCTCTAATTCCCATAGTCCACATTTGTTTGATTAGCTTGCAGTGATTGACATTATCAAAAAAGCCTTTGATATCAATATCTACCACAAAATGCAATCCTTGCTGTTGTATCATACGATAACATTGTGCCATAGCGTTTTCTGTTGACCTATTAGGTCTAAAGCCGTTGCTTCGTTCATGGAACTTAGCTTCACATATAGGCTCTAACACTTGCAGGATACATTGTTGTACTAATCTGTCCATGATAGTAGGGATTCCAAGTGGTCTGGTCTTACCATTAGGCTTTGGAATTTCAACACGTTTTACAGGTTTTGGTTTATAATAGCTTAGTTTTCTTTGCACGATCTCAACATACTTATCTATTGGTATAGTCTGTATGTCTTTGATTGTAGCTTTATCAGTGCCACTTGTATTACTGCCGCTGTTTTTTTTAATGTTCCTATATGCTAAACGAATGTTCTCAGGGGCAGAAATGATTTCCATAAGATTTTGGAATATTTTGCCCTCTTGACTGTCTGCATACAGTTCATCAAAGATTGACTGCATATCGTAATACTCATTATGGCGTAGCTTTGCAACTTTTGTCATAGGCAACACTCCTTTCGGGAATGTTTTTCTTTGTCATACTCGAAGCTATGAACTTATCTACCTATAACTACTTGTATAACTATGACTGGTGGCTGTTCCTTCACTGCTTATTATCCGCAGTTTCATAGGTCATGCCACCACTCTCACAGTCATTAAAGGTGCTTATATGATTCGCCACCACCACTACTAATGATGTAGTGTTAGACTGCTTTCCACGTTCCGATAGCCCTATCTGTACATATATAACCGTAGGTTCTTGCTATGAGCCTGTTAGCTGGATAGTGCCTTTAACACTATATGGTATTTCATACATTCTAATTTTACTCTACCACACTAACTACCATTTTCAGGTAAAGGCACATTTCTATGCCTTTTTGCTTTAGACCCGTACATTCACAATTTCGTCAGAGTATCTCTACTCATTCTCACCATAGTTATTTTATAGACCCCCGGCATATAGGTAGCATGTTCCACCTCTGGGACACTTTCCACAGCTTAACCTGTTTGGACTACTCTCTGCCGACTTCACCGAGCTTCTGACCCTTGTACGAATACAAACGCCAGTCGGAGTATCAGGGAAGGCGTTTCAGGGCGTTACTCCGTCATTCCACCTTTCGGACTATCAGTTCTCCTAATAAATTAGTGAACTTTACGTTCTTTTATTAGTGCCTAACCTTTTCAGTTAGGAACGTGTCGCACAAAATGGTAAATCATCATCAGCGGGAAGCTCGTCATAAAAATCCTGTTCCTGCTGATAGTTTTGCTGTTGTGGAGCATAATTCTGCTGAGACTGAGAAGGAGTTTGCTTGTTATTTGCTCCATCCTTTCTCTCTCCCGTAAAATGCACACTATCGGCAACAACTTCTACAACATAACGGTTAGTACCGTCTTTAGCCTGATAAGTTCGGGATTGAAGCTGACCTTCAACAGCTATAAGCGAGCCTTTGCTGAAATAACGACAAACAAACTCGGCAGTATGCCGCCAACAAACGATGTCAATAAAATCTGCTTTTCGCTCTTCACCGCTTTTTACATAGCTGCGATCTACAGCGATTCGAAAACTTGATACGCTTACATTTGAAGCAGTTGTTTTAAGTTCGGGATCTGATACTAAACGTCCCATTAAAATTGCTCTGTTTAACATGTTTTTATCTCCTTTTTTAATAAATAAAATATTTTTTTTTGGTATATATACGAAACTTGAATTTGAAACTCGAAATTCAAGTTTTTTATTACCTTTTATATAAACTTTTCCGTCTGTTATAAAATTAGAATTATATGAGAAAAATTCATCCGTATTTTCCACATTCCAGACTTCAGGTTTATTTCTTATCTTTATACCAAACAAGACGCTTCCTCCTCAATATAATCTTTTATTAAGTCATAAAAAAAGCCATCTTCTTTGATTTCAGGATTGTATTTGAGAAATTTTCGAATTATATAATCAGCATTATCTTGCTGTGATAATTCTTTAAGTCTTTTTCTTAAATTTATTTTCTCTTTTCTATACTGTTTTCTAGTTTTATAAAAACTACAATCCTCTCCATAATCATCAACATAATCTAATATGGTGCATTTATGGATAAAGATATTATGAAATATACATTCTTCTTGCATACAGATTTCACAATAGCCTATATCTTTTTCATTAAGGTGATATCGGTTCAGGAAATCTTCAACAGCTTTCATTAATGAGTACCTCCTTATTAATTGAAATCAACAAGTCTTGAATTATGGATTCGTCTGCATCGTCTAGTTGAAGTAATAATTCATACATGTTAATTTCTCCTTTTTGCAAGCATACAAAGAGCTTCTACTTTAAATTTTGAAGCATTTGTAAGCTTAATGTTTTCACCTAAAAAACCGATAGTATTATAGTATCTTTCTGCCCACTTAATTGTTTGTGAGCTGAAATTTCCTTTTATATTACCATTGTTTTTTATTGTAGCCGTTAATACAAAGTCAATAATTCTGATATTGTATTTTTCTAACAGTGCGTCTAAAACAGCATCCGGCTCTTTAGTTTTTAATAGTTCTTTCATATCATCTCGACATAGTGTGCATAGATGATACTGTTCTTTTGTTAATCTACACATAAGAACCTCCTATTAAAAATCCGCCATATAAAACTGTCTCCCGTTTTTTTCGTGGTGTAAATTCCGCATTGACTGATTATATGCGTCAGCTTCTTTACGTCTACGAATAAACGTAAGTTTACGTTTTATCGCCTTTTGCTCTTCTAAATAAAGTTTTCTCTTGTAAACTTTCATATTGACAATAATGTCAAAGTAAAGGATCAATAAATATGAAGGAACAAAAAGATAACTTATATTGTTAGTTGAATAGCAAAAAATAAAAGGAATCAGGCATAATACCAGATTTATTAATGTGTTTATTTCACGCTTCCTATGCTTTATTGATTTAAAACAAGCAGTGATAAATAAAACACAATAAGTAATTACAGATAAATATGTTATCGTTTGTGTTTCAGTTGCTTTTGTAAAAAAGCATACTAAAAATGTCAATACCGCTATAAAAGCAGTTTTTATGATTGATTTTTTCATTTTAACCTTTCTGCAACTATACGAGTTGCTAATTCACCTTGTTGTTGACTCTAATGTTTTTTCTTCTACAACAAGCGCTATAAGATTACATACCCTCAGAAGAAAGTGTATGTAAAATAAAAAAGGAGCCGCAACCTATTTCCGTCTACACGGTTTAAGATTG
>CALCRR010000024.1 GCA_937894495.1 uncultured Ruminococcus sp.
CTTGCCTTTTGCTTCTGACATCTTGCCTCTAGTGGCTGGGGGTGCTTTTGTGGCTGCTAGTATTTTGTGACGCTGCGCGAACCTTGTAAACGAGTTGTTGTGCGCTTTGCCACATAATCGGATAAAACGGTTTTCTAGCCACTAGCACTCTTACGACTAGCAACTAAATTACAGATCTACAATTACGAATTCTACAATGGAGGTAAGTTTATGGAAGAGAAGAAGATCGCCAGCAATAAGATATTATGGATATTCGCCATAGGTCAGCTGGGGTGGTCTACCCTTGCGGGTATAATCACCACTTGGATGGTAAAGTTTTATGAGCCTGACGAGCTGCCAAAGGGGCACAGCTATTTTACTCCCCAGGGCAGGATATTTTTGGGGCTGCTGACAGCGCTGGGAGTTATAACCGCAGTGGGCAGGCTTTTTGACGCTGTGACCGACCCCTACATCGCAGGCAAGTCGGACGGCTTAAAGCACCGTCTTGGCAGGCGTATACCCTTTATGAGAGCGGCTGCTATACCCTTTGGCGTTATGACTGTGCTGATATTCGTTCTTCCTTTTAAGGGCGAGAGCTACGGCAACTTCGGTTTTCTGTTCTTGTTCTGTATGCTCTTCTACCTGTGCATGACCGCATACTGCACCCCCTATAACGCCCTTATCCCCGAGCTCGGCAGAACTCAGGAGACGAGGATAAATCTTTCCACATATATCTCGGTAACATATTTCTTCGGTTCGGGCATATCCTATCTTGTGCCCAACATCGCAGGAATTTTTGAGTCAAAGCTGGGCTATACCAACAGCTTTCGCCTGACGGTGGGCATACTTGCGGCAGTGGCTGTGGTTTGTATGCTGATACCTGCCTTCCTCATTGACGAGCAGGCTTATGCCGATACCACCCCCACCGAGGGCACAGCCTTCGGCTCACTGGTATCTACCTTTAAAAACAAGGATTTCCGCACCTTTGTGGCTTCCGATATATTCTACTGGATAGGCCTTACCATGTTCCAGACAGGTCTTACATTCTATATCACCACACTTCTGGGACTATCCGAGAGCATGGCTTTCTATATGTTTGCAGCTATGACCTTTGTATCGCTCATCTGCTATGCGCCCGTCAATGTTCTGGCTAAGAAGATGGGCAAGAAAAAGCTCATATCCTTTGCCTTCATGTTCTTCTCGGTCACATTCCTTGTAACTGCCTTTGCAGGTCTCACACCTATCCCGGGCATAGTTTGCGGCTTTATGATCGCAGTGCTGGCAGCAGTGCCTATGGCTATTCTCGGCATACTCCCCCAGGCAGTTGTCGCTGATATCTCGGAGGCTGACAAGATAAAGACAGGGGAGAGCAGACAGGGTATGTTCTATGCGGCAAGGACCTTTGCATTCAAAATGGGTCAGTCGCTGGCAATGCTTCTTTTCACAAGCATAAAAACCATCAATTCAGGTGTTCCCAAGGGCGAGTCGGGCTTTGGTCTGGGTCTGAGGATAACCGCTGTGCTGGCTACAGTGCTCTGCCTTATAGGCGGCTTTATCTTCATGAGATATAACGAGAACAAGGTCATCTCCACCATTGAAGGCGCTGACGGCTCTGATAAGGAGGAAAACTAAATGGTAAGATTTCAGACGGTAAAATTTGCATATCTTGTTGACGGCAAGGTGTTTTCGGTCACTACCGACAAAACGGTGTCTAACCAGCGTGTTACCCTTGAGGTCAAAAACGAGGACGGCGTGCTCAGCGCCACGGTAAAGACTAAGACCCCTATCGAGATACTGCGGCTTTCAGCTCAGTTTGAGTATATCTTCACCGCCAGAGACCGCATTTTCCTGAACGGCTATCAGTCCTGGACCGAC
>CALCRR010000025.1 GCA_937894495.1 uncultured Ruminococcus sp.
ACTTCGCCTCAGGTCCCTTGCAAGCAAGACCGTTCGGCTTCATGTTATAATAAAGTCACAGAGTACAGCTTTGCTTGCAGGCTGTTCGCCTGCGGTTTTTTACTTCAAAGAATAATTCTTGTTAAGGAGGTGCGGCAATGGCAGGGTTCAGGCTTTGTGAGGGGGTTTTTGCAGAGAACACCCGTGGGCTTGAGAGCAGCTTTTGTGTTGAGGGCAGCAATGTGAACGGTCTGCTCAGCGCAGAGCTTATCGGCGCTTGTGCCGAGGGCTTTATCAGGCTTCTTGATGAACCTGTGTTTTTCTTTCTGGAGCTGCCGAGAGAGGGCTCTGAGGAATATGATGTTTATTATCTTGATAACTGCACCGCCAAGGTCGCACTGGCTATAATGAAGCGCTACGGCGTACTGCTCATAAACGACGGTCTGGCACGGTTCGGCTTTGGCTCTCACAAAACTGATGAGGAGATATATTTCACCGATTTTCAGGAGTTTTGCATTTACACCAAAAATGTCCCCGGGGTCAAAAAGCTTCTCACCTCACTGGGAGCTAAGCAAAAGGACAAGCCCGACTCTGTATGGGCGCTGCTAAGTGATGATAACGAGGGCAGTCTCAGCAGTGTTGAAGCTGAGGGCGAGACCGTCTTTGATATCCCCATTGCCCTGAGCTCAGAGGGCATGGCAAAAAGTGAATAGCTTTGATCTGCCTTCACCGCCTGCTGCGGTAAGGGTAGTCTGGTTTTTAGGCTGAAAGGAGAACTGAATATGAATGTATGGCACGATATGTCACCAAAAGCGATCTCCAAGGACAGGTTCACAGCTGTTGTGGAGATACCCAAGGGCTCAAAGGTAAAGTATGAGCTCGACAAGACCACGGGACTGCTGAAAATGGACAGGATACTTTACACATCGACCCACTACCCTGCAAACTACGGTTTTATACCCCGCACCTTTGCCGAGGACGGCGACCCCCTTGATGTGCTGGTGCTCTGCTCCGAGACACTGCACCCACTGTCGCTGGTGGACTGCTACCCCATCGGCATGATAATGATGATGGACAACGGTGCAGCCGATGAAAAGATAATCTGCATACCCTTTAATGACCCTACATACAATGTCTACACCGATATCAACGAGCTGCCCAAGCACGTTTTTGACGAGATGAAGCATTTCTTTACAGTCTACAAAGCCCTTGAAAACAAGGATACTGTCATTGACGATGTAAAGGGTCCCGACGAGGCAAGGGCAACTATCGAGAGCTGTATCGACAGATACATCGACTGCTACTGCAAATAATTTTTAAGCAGCAAAGAAGCGATAAAGAAGTTTTAAGGCACTTTTGTCAAGGTTTTGACAGAAGTGCCTTTGTGTTACCTGTGCAAGCTGATCAAAGCAGAAAAAGGCACTTTCATCAGTACCCTGACAAAAGTGCCTTAAAAACACTATATTACCGCGCCTGCGCTTACTCTTCTTCAGCTGCGGCTGTTGTGGTTCCTATCTTGGTAGGAGCACCTCTTGTTGCTAAGGTCTCAGCTGTAGTCTCGGCAGTGTCCTCTTCCTCCTCTGCTGCTGCAGTGGTGGTTGTGGTCTTAGCCTCTTCGGTCTCAGCCTCTGTAGCTGCTGTGGTGGTGGTAGTTGTGGTCTCCTCCTCAACGTCAGAGCCGCCTGCTGCACCAGCCTTAGGGCACTTTGTAACTGTGTAGCCCTCAATATCTACATAAGAGCTGTTGAATGCTTCCATGTTCTTTACATAATCTGTTCTGATGTAGTAATCGCCGCCGTTCTTCTCTCTGTAGGTGTCGCCGTCCTGAACAACGTCATCTGTGTAGATGATAGCGTAGAATGCAGTCTTGCCTGCCTTGTCATCGCTGTCCTTGGTGGTGACCTCTACCTTGTAAAGACCGTAGAGAATATTTGTATCGTCCCAGCTGTCGTAGTTTGACTTGTCTGTGAATGCCACATAAACGTCTGTGAGCTCAAAGCTTGTGATAGAGTCGATCTTGCCGTCGATATCAACGCCGTAGATATAGCCGTCAGCGATATCCTTTCTCAGGTCGGTGATCTTGTCATCAACAACTGAGCCCAGCGAATTGTATGCATCGGTACCGTTAGCCTGTGTTACAAACTTAGGCACATCATCTTCAACTGTGAACTCCTTGGTAACAGAACCGTCAGAGTCTGCACCCTTGAGCTTGTAGCCCTCGTCTGCCAGGTCGCCCCAGTAATCGTAAGCCTTTACTGTGAAGGTATCGCCCACCTTGAGGTTATCGGCGTCGCCCTCAATGCTGTAGCTTACATAGTTCTGCAGCATTTCATCAAGGTTATCTGTATTTACTCTGTCTACCTCCAGGAAAGGTGAAGCCAGGCTGTACTCGAACTCGATACCCTCAAAGGGGTCGATCTCCTGTACCTCTGTAAGACCTGTTACCTCATACTCCTTGGTGATCTTCTTGTCCTTGATGATGTAATATTCATCGTCATACTCGAAGATGTAAGCGTCTCCTGCCTTCTTGAGGTCGCCGTAGTAATACTCAGCTGTGAATGTTACCTTATCGCCGTTTGAAAGATCGCTGTACTTATCATAGCTGATATCGAAATAGTAGATATCGCTGTTATTGTAGTAATCCATTCTGCCCTGACCGTCAACGCCGGAGAATGTTACCTCAAAGTTATCCTCGCTGAAGGGGTCGTACTCGATACCGTCGTCAAGGTTCTTTACTGTCACCTCAAACTCGGTGTTCTTCAGCTTGATCTTGTACTCTTTGAGATACTCCTCGTCATACTCAACAGTGACCTTTACCTTGTCGCCGTTTTTCAGGTTCTTTTTCTTATCGAACTTGCACTTGATGTAGTAGTTGCCCTTCTTGTTCTTTTTAAGCAGAGCATTTACCTTTTCCAGAGCCTCGTCCCTGGTCTTTGCCTTTGTCCATGCACCAAGGAGGGTTTTCTCGTCCAGTGAGAAATAGGGGGAGATCTTCTCGCCGCTCTTGCTGCTCTCCTCTGCCAGCTCGTCATAAAAGTCCTCCAGATCATCAAGATCGTCAGCGTCCAGACCTGACATACCTGCCAGTGAGCTGAGGCTGCTTTTAGCGGAGCTTATGGAATATACATAGTCGTCATAAGCATTGAAGCTTGCTTCTACAGTACCGTAGCCGTCAAGACCGTCATACTCGAACTTGAAAAGGTCCTTAGCGTCGATCCTCTGATACTTGGTGACATTCACGATGATGATGATAGCTACTATGAGCACCACCAGGAGCACCGCAGGAATGATAGCCAGCATCGGCTTAGCCTTCACCTTGTTAACGATACTTTTTACTTTAAGACCAAATGCGCTGGGCTGCTTGGGGGCAGCTGCCGCACCCTGGTAGCCCTGCTGATAACCCTGCTGCTGATAATCCTGCTGGGGATAACCCTGCTGGAAGCCTTGCTGCTGGTTGGGGTAGGGCTGCTGATAGCCCTGACCGAACTGCTGACCGTTACCGGGAACAGCTGAGCCTGCGGGCTGCATGGTCTCTTCGATAGTTGCGCCGCAGCTTCCGCAGAACTTCATGCCGTCTGCTATCTGGGCGCCGCACTTAGGACAAAAACCCATATTATATACCTCCATAACACTTTATTTTATGTTAAATTATTTTTAACATAATACTACAACTCTAGTATAAAGCCAAAAACCCCTTTTGTCAAGGGGTTTTGAAACTTTTTTTACCTATTTACAAATATTGTGTTACCTGTTTGCACAATATTTGTGCATTTAGAAGCAAGAACGCTTCGCTCTCAGAGGCAGGAAGCAAGAAATACTATTTATTCATCGCTGCTCTGCTTTGATCTTCTTCTGCCGCCGCCTATGCTCATGGTGAAAATGCGGTCGCTCATGAATATCCTGAGAGCTACCGTCAGGCATATCACCAAGAACACCAGCTGGTAGACCGCACCGCCGATATAATCCCCGTAGCTGCCGAACATTGCATTGCCCGACGCTGTGAATGCGTGGGTGAATGGTATTGCATATACCAGATACTTCACCACAGGCGAAAGGTCTTTAAGGTCAAGGAAGATGGTGAGCATATAGGGTATTATAGTCATCATCATTATAGGCATTGTCAGCGTCTGCGCCGACTTTGCGTCCTTTGCCAGCACGCCCAGTATCAGCGAGATAGAGAGGGCGATAAGTATGGACAAAAACATTTGTACGCCCACCATAACATACTGTGCAGCTCCCATTGAGAGCCCCAGCTCGTTTATAGCTCTGGTGAAGTCCTCTGCGTTCTCTGCCTGGTCGTATATGCCGTTCATCATCTGGTGCATACCTATCATATAGACTACCGCCTGCAGCGCTGCCACAACTGCGGCTGCCAGCATTTTTGCGGTTATCACCGAAAGCCTTGATATGGGGGAGGAAAGCAGCGTTTCAAGGGTCTTGTCTATCTTCTCCGAGCTCACAGCGTTGAGTATCATCTGTGATGAATAGATTATCAGCACGAACATGAGTATAGGCACTATCATATTCTGGGCTGAGCACAGCGAGAGCACTATGCTGCTGGAAATATCCTGCGACTTGTTGTTGACCACGGTAGTTTCGTCAAGCACAACAGGCTCATTTATAAACTGCACCTCTTTATTGCTCAGCTTGCCCGAGGACACCTTAGCGCTGTACACCACGTTTTTCACCGCAGCGTCGATACACTGCAGCGCACCGTCAGAGCCTGTGGTGAGGTTTGAGAATGCAGCCAGCGAGGTCATGCGCTGAACAAATCTCACATGAGCCTGCTCGTTATTCTCAACATTTTCGGTAAAGCCCTCCGGGATAAGCAGCACGCTTTTAACATTCAGCCTGTCCAGCTCTGCGGCATAGTCCTCCGATTTAAGCTCTACTATCTTCACCTTGCCGCCGTTAGCCCCCAGGTTAGCCTTCATAACGGTGAGCACCGCTTCGGTCAGGTCGGTCTTATCCAGGTCGCACACGGTAACGTCCATAGCGGTCTCGGCAGACTCCTCCATCTCGCTGGTGAGCATCTGCCCTGCCATTGAAAGCACGAACACAGACAGCACCATTATCATGATGGTCTGCACATTCAGCATTTCTCTCAGCTCTTTTAAAAACAAGGTCTTGAATTTCATTGTTCAGCCACCACCCTCTCAAACACCTCTTCAAGGTTTTTGGCATTGTATTTTTCGGTGAGCTGGGCAGGGGTGCCTGTTTCAAGCAGGTGTCCCTTGGCGATAATGCCCACTCTGTCCGATACATACTCTATCTCCAGCATATTATGTGAGCTCAGCAGAAAGCTCATGCCCTCGTCTGCCAGCTTTTTGATCATTCTTCTTATTTCAAGGGCGTTGATTATATCGAGCCCCGAGGTCGGTTCGTCAAGTATAGCCAGCGCAGGCTTTGACATAAAGGCTCTTGCCAGCAGAAGCTTTCTCTGCATACCTCTTGAATATGACTGTATCTTATCCTTCAGCCTGTCCCCCAGCTCGCATATCTCGGCACCTCTCTGAACATACTCCTCTGCCTGCTGCTTATTGTCCGCATAAAGCTCCGCCATAAATTTCAGATAAGCCATGCCTGTCATATTTTTATAAGCGCCTGCCTCGTCGGGGAGATAGGTTATGCACCTTCTCACCTTATCGGGCTCGGTAAGTATGCTGTGACCTGCCACCACTGCGTCGCCCTCGGTGGCTTGCAGCAGGGTAGATATCATTCTGATAGTGGTGGTCTTGCCTGCGCCGTTTGGTCCTATCAGGGCGAATATCTCACCCTTATTGACCTCAAAGCTGACCTTTTCCGAGGCATACACACCCTTTTTATACTGTTTTGAAAGCCCCTTGACCTCAAGCACCTTTTCCATACCGTCAGACTGAGCCATAAGCTGCACGCTCCTTTCTTTTTCTAAACTGTATATATAGAGTATACACAGTAATCACAGATTTGTCAATATCGCCTTGTGATTTTTAGCGTTATCCACAAATCTCAGCGAAATGCCGTGCCCAAACAAAGCACATTCAACAAAAGACCCCCTGCCGCAAAACAAGCAAGGGGTCTGTAAAGCTTTTTAATTTCAAACAGAAGAATGGCTCTTTACATAGTCGATAACATCATCAACGGTGGTGAATGCCATGCTAACGCAGGTATCTGCGCAGCCGTAGTAGATAGCGATCCTGCCTGTGTCCTTATCCACCAGTGTAGCGCAGGGGAAGGTAACGTTCTGAACGTCGCCAACGCACTCATAGATCTCCTGGGGTGAGAGCAGGTACTCAGCACATCTGTACTTGACCTTCCAGGGCTCGTCCTTGTCGAGGATACAAGCGGAGAAGCTGTAAACAAAGCCGTTGCAGCTCTCGAGAACGCCGTGGTAGAAGCACAGCCAGCCCTCAGATGTCTCTATCGGGATAGGACCTGCGCCGATCTTCTTGGACTCCCAAGCCTTCAGGGGTCCCATAACGTGTCTGTGCTCGCCCCAATACTTCATATCGGGAGACTGTGAGATATACATATCACCGAAAGGTGTGTGACCCGAGTCGGAGGGTCTTGAGAACATCAGGAACTTGTCATTGACCTTTCTCGGGAACAGAACGCCGTTTCTGTTAAATGGCAGGAAAGCGTTCTCGCACTGATAGAAGGTCTTGAAATCGTAGGTATAACCAACGCCGATGGTGGGCTTCCAGCCGTAAGCGTTGCACCATGTTACCCAGAAGCGGTCCTCTATCCAGCAAACTCTGGGGTCATAGCCGTAGCCCCACTGGTTCACCTCTTCGGTAGCCTTGTCAGCCTGCTCGAAAACGATCCTGTCGGGATTTATATTCCAGTGGATACCGTCCTCGGAGAAGCCTGCGTGCAGCTCCATATTGCGGACCTTGTCGTCCACACGGAAAACGCCTGCGAACTTGCCCTCAAAGGGAACAACTGCGCTGTTGAAGATTGAATTTGATGTAGGCAGGAGGTTTCTTGGGATAATGGGGTTAGCATTGTATCTCCAGATAACGTCCTTGCAGTCTGCGGGCTTGTCCTGCCAGGGGATATTAGGCAGTGAAACGCCGTTGATGATCTCTGTTTTCATTTAATGATCCACCTTTCGATTTTTCTTGATCTTCAAAGAAAATTACAAAGAAGCTTTTATATTCTTACCATAAAATTCTTCTTAATATTATTATACACGATTTACGAAATTTTTCAAGCCCCTATTTTTTTCAGAAAACGTTTAAAAGTTGATGTAAACGTATACTTTCAGAAATTTAATATTTTTTTTACAATTAGATATTCAGAAGCAAGAGGCAAGAAGCAAGATGTTGAGGTATAAAGTTTTGAGCAAAACCATACAACGCAAAAACAGGGAGCATTTTCTGCTCCCTGTAAACATTATCTTATAAGATCTTACAAAGCAAGTACAGATATCACAAAGCTGCAGCCCCGACATCTTGCTTCTTGCCTCTTGCCTCTTGCTTCTATCAGTACATTCCGCCCATTCCGCCGGCTGCGCCTGCTGCTGCGGCTGCCATTGCTGCGTCTGCGGCAGGGTCCTTCTTGTCGGCTACAAGGCTCTCGGTGGTCAGTACCATTGCTGCTACCGAAGCTGCGTTCTGCAGTGCCGAGCGTGTTACCTTTGTGGGGTCAACAATGCCCGAGGGTATCATGTCAACATACTCAGAGGTATATGCGTTGAAGCCGTAGCCTGTCTTGCCCGAGCGAACTATGGTGTCGATGATGACGCTGCCCTCAAGACCTGCGTTGGCTGCTATCTGTCTTACAGGCTCTTCAAGTGCTCTGTAAACTATCTGTGCGCCTGTCTTTTCGTCCCCTGCGAGGGTGTCAACAAGCTCCTTTACTGCGGGCATTGCGTTGATAAGCGCTGTGCCGCCGCCTGCTACGATACCCTCCTCAACAGCTGCCTTTGTAGCTGCCAGAGCGTCCTCGATACGCATTTTCTTTTCCTTCATCTCGATCTCTGTAGCTGCGCCGACCTTTATAACTGCCACGCCGCCCGAGAGCTTTGCAAGTCTTTCCTGCAGCTTCTCTCTGTCAAAATCAGATGTGGTGGTCTCGATCTGCGACTTGATCTGACCTATCCTTGCCTTGATATCGCCGCTGTCGCCTGCGCCGTCAACGATTATGGTGTTCTCCTTCTGAACAACTATCTGTCTTGCAGTACCCAGCTGTTCAAGCTGCGCCTCGCTCAGCTCCATACCCAGCTCTGAGGAGATGACCTCGCCGCCTGTGAGGATAGCGATATCCCGGAGCATTTCCTTTCTTCTGTCGCCAAAGCCGGGAGCCTTGACTGCAACGCAGGTGAAGATACCTCTCAGCTTGTTGAGTATCAGTGAGGAAAGTGCCTCGCCCTCAACGTCCTCAGCGATGATGAGCAGCTTTTTGCCCATTTTTACTATCTGCTCCAGCAGGGGGAGTATATCCTGCATATTGCTGATCTTCTTGTCGGTGATGAGCACCAGAGCGTCATCAAGTACAGCTTCCATCTTATCGGTATCTGTTACCATGTAGGGTGAGAGATAGCCTCTGTCGAACTGCATACCCTCAACTACCTCGCTGTAGGTCTCGGCAGTCTTTGACTCTTCAAGAGTGATAACGCCGTCGGCAGTTACCTTTTCCATAGCCTCTGCGATAAGCTCGCCTATGGTGTCATCGGCGGACGAAACTGCGCCTACTCTTGCGATATCTGCGCTGCCCTCCACCTTTTTGGAGTTTGCAACTATCGCATCAACTGCGGTATCAACAGCCTTAGCCATGCCCTTTTTAAGTATCATGGGGTTAGCGCCTGCTGCGATGTTCTTCATGCCCTCTCTTACCAGAGCCTGTGCCAGCAGAGTAGCGGTGGTGGTGCCGTCGCCTGCTGCGTCGTTGGTCTTTGTAGCTACTTCCTTGACCAGCTGTGCGCCCATGTTCTCAAAGGCGTCGTCAAGCTCGATCTCCTTGGCGATGGTAACGCCGTCGTTGGTGATAAGGGGTGCGCCGAATTTCTTATCCAGCACCACGTTTCTGCCCTTAGGTCCAAGTGTTATCTTAACTGTATCGGCGAGCTGGTCGATACCCGACTGCAATGCCTTTCTTGCGTCCTCGCCGTAAATTATCTGTTTTGCCATTATTGATTACCTCCAATTTGTTTACTCTGCTAGTTGCTAGTCACTAGGGGTTAGAGTGCTAGTGGCTAGAAAACCGTTTCACCCGATTATACGGTAAAACGCACAACAACTCGTTTACAAGGTTCGCGCAGCGTCACAAAGTGATAGCTGCCGCGAAAGCACCCCCTCCCCTCCGGGGAGGATTCGAAAACTCGTCCACCACACGATAGTTCTACAGGTGGGGGAATAAAACAGGGCTTCGCCCTGTTATTCAACTACTGCCAGTATATCCTCCATCTTTAAAATGGTGTATTCCTGACCGTCTACTTTAACGTCTGTGCCGCTGTACTTTGATACCAGTACCTTGTCGCCTGCCTTAACGTTCATCTCTACGTCAGCCTTGCCCGGTCCTATAGCTACTACCTCAGCTACCTGGGGCTTCTCCTTAGCCGAGCCTGCAAGGATGATGCCGCTTGCTGTGGTCTCCTCAGCCTCGGTCATCTTGATCACAACTCTGTCCTGTAAGGGTTTGATAGTCATTATAGATATCCTCCTTATAATTTAATTTTTATTGTCAGCTTTGTTTTTAGCACTCAACCTCTTTGAGTGCTAAATATATTGTACCACGTATTTTATAAATTTCAAGTCATTTATTCTGTTTTTTAGAATTTTTGTAGATTTGCACAATTTGCGAGCCAAAATTTGAATAATTTTGTAGCAGTATACGTCTGTAAAAAAAAGATGAAATATGGTATAATTAGCACATACTATTATTTTTTATTGGAGATATTATCTGCTCTGGCAAAACGTAGGTGGGTCATATGGATAATAATTACTCGCAGCAGCCCTATCAGCAGGGTGGGCAGTTCCCACAGCAGGGGGGCTACGATCAGCAGCCTTATCAGCAGGGCGGTCAGTACGGACAGCAGATGGGGTACTCTCAGCAGCCTTACCAGCAGGGCGGTCAGTACGGGCAGCAGATGGGATACTCTCAGCAGCCTTACCAGCAGGGGGCTCAGTACGGGCAGCAAACGGGATATCCTCAGCAGCCTTACCGGCAGGGGGCTCAGTACGGACAGCAAATGGGATATCCTCAGCAGCCCTATCAGCAGGGTGCTCAGTTCGGGCAGCAAATGGGCTACGGTCAGCAGGGTATGACCAAAAACCAGCTCATACAGCTCCCCATGCTCAAAAATATAAAGGGCAACATCGTGGCGAGCAGCATTATTGCCTACATCTGCGCAGGCATAACCACTATCGTGGCTCTTGCCTCGGGCAATTATTATTCGTTTATAGATGTTTTTGCTCTTATCGGTCTGGGGCTTGGCATACAGCTTACATACAGCCGTACCTGTGCTATTATATTGCTTGTGTATTCGCTGATAAATGTTGTAGTTATTTTTGCTCTTACACAGCAGTTCGGCGGATATCTGGTGGTGGCGGCAGGCGCTTACGCCACATCGTCCACCATGAAGCTTGATAAGATCTGGAAGGAATACCTGAGCACAGGCAATGTTTTTGTGCCCACAAATGGCGGTAGATTTTAAAGGATATTGCATGATCTTACGAATATCTAAAAACAAACATTAATAAAAAATTTATTTTGCATGGCTTATTTTTTAATCATTGTCAGTATATAGTAAATTTTATTTGAAATGTTAATATAAAATTAATGATTTAGACACACTTTGTGTTTGTGAATTTGTTATAATGTAAATATCAATTGAAATTTTAATTTATTTTAAAAAATCCTGATGTCTGACACAAATGACATAAGGTAAGTATGAGTACCGAAGTCCAGGTCGCGGCTCGGTCAATGAAAGGAAGATGAATATGTCGCTGGGAAGAGTTTTGGTCGTTGACGACGATAAGAATATCTGTGAGCTGTTAAGGCTTTATCTTGAGAAGGAAGGATACGGTGTTATCCTTGCACATGACGGCGAGGAGGCAGTTGTAAAGTTCAACGCACTCAAGCCTGATATAATTTTGCTTGATATAATGCTGCCCGGTATCGACGGCTGGCAGGTGTGCCGTGAGATCAGAAAGAAATCCAACGTGCCGATAATCATGATAACCGCAAAGGTGGAGACCTTTGATAAGGTGCTCGGTCTTGAGCTGGGCGCTGATGACTACATCGTTAAGCCCTTTGATACAAAGGAAGTTATCGCCAGGATAAAGGCTGTCTACAGAAGAGTAGGTCAGTCCTCGGGCGAGAGCGAGATAAAGGAAGTAAAGTATGACAAGCTCTCTGTAAATATGACGAGGTATGAGCTGAGAGTAAACGGCGTGGTGCTGGATACTCCCCCGAAGGAGCTGGAGCTGCTGTTCCACCTTGCTTCAAACCCCAACAGGGTATATACCAGAGACCAGCTGCTTGACGAGGTATGGGGCTTTGAATACTACGGCGACTCGAGGACCATTGACGTACACGTCAAGAGACTTCGTGAGAAGCTTGAGGGCGTTTCGGACAAGTGGGCGCTCAAAACAGTATGGGGCGTCGGTTATAAGTTTGAAGTAGCGGAAAATAATGAATAAAGGCAAAAGTATATTTTCAAGGTACTTTGCGATATCCTCGGCAGTAATACTGGTAAGCTTCATATGCTTAGGAACAGTATTACTGCTTGTTTCTTCCAGGTACTATTTAGACGAGAAAAAGAGCCTTATGCTGAAAGATGCCAAGGCTCTTGCTTTGTATACGCAGGATAAAATGCTTGAAGCCCCCGACGGGTGGAAGGCTGACGTCAGCGAGGAGCTCAAGACCTATGCCATAGGCAGCAATGCGGATTATATACTGTGCAGCGAGGACGGCTATGTCATCGCCGCAACAGGCGTGCCTGTAGAGCAGGTGGAGCATTCGCAGCTGACGGATTTTGACGAAAAGGGCAGGTATACCTACAGCGACCTTGGGGGAGCTTTTGAAGAGACCTGCCACATAATGGGCGTGCGCTTCACCGCCAACGGTCCCAGGTATTATATACTGTCATATGCGGCAAGATCGGTGCAGGATAACTATACAGGAAGCATTATGCAGATATTCCTCATATCGACAGTCACAGTTATGCTGGTGGTGCTGGTGCTGGTGTATTTTATGTCGATGAGACTTTCTGCGCCTATCAAGGAGATAGCAGATATCTCCAAAAAGCTGGGCGAGGGCGATTTCTCGGTAACTCTGCCCGAGTATTCTACGTTGGAGTTCAACCAGCTGAGCGCCGCCTTCAACGAAATGGCTGCCAACCTTAAAAGCTATGATACCATGAGAAACAGCTTTTTAGCCAACGTTTCCCACGAGCTGAGGACCCCTATGACCTCAATAGGCGGCTTCGTTGACGGTCTGCTGGACGGCACTATACCAAGGTCCAAAGAAAAATATTATCTCAGGATAATATCCTCAGAGGTGGCAAGACTCACACGACTTGTAAAAAGTATGCTCAACCTCGCCAAAATAGAGGCAGGGGAGCTTGAACCCAACAAGACCTTCTTCTCGGCGCTGGAGCCGATAGTTGACACCCTTGTGACCTTTGAGCCCAGGATAGACGAAAAGCACATCGAGATAAAGGGGCTGGACGTTGACAGAGTTACCCTTTATGCGGATATAGACCTTATACATCAGGTAATGTATAATCTGATCGAAAATGCCATAAAATTTGTTAATGAGGGCGGCTATATTGAGTTCGGCTTCGAGCAGTCCGCCGAGGGCACTTCCGTTTCCATAAGAAACAGCGGCGAGGGTCTGGCTGAGGACGAGCTGCCGCTGGTGTTCGACAGATTTTATAAGACCGATAAATCAAGAGGCATACACGCACAGGGTCTCGGTCTGGGTCTTAATATCGCCCGTTCGATAGTCGAGATACACGGCGGCAGGATAATGGTAAAAAGCATTAAGGGCGAATATACGGAATTTACGTTTACTATTCCCAATTAGTCCTCGCCGGACGGGGTGTTTCCCCCACCTGTGCCTCTAGAAGCAAGAAACTAGATGCAAGAAGCAAGAGTCCTCTTTTCAGACTTTGTGGGGTTAAAAAATTTCTTGCCT
>CALCRR010000026.1 GCA_937894495.1 uncultured Ruminococcus sp.
GATGTATTCTGTCATATTTATAATAACACATAAAAAAAGATTTGACAAGCCCTGTTAAAGTGTTGTATAATATATCAGTAAGGAGATGCAGCCTATGAATAACACCGAGGAGTTCATAAAGCTTGATGAAGCTTATATCGAGCAGATGGCAGAGCTTTTCAAGGCAGCCTTTTCGGGAGAGCCGAGGCATGATGACTGGAGCGACCAAACACAGCTAACGGGATACATCAAGGATATCGCCTGCTGCAGCAGCTCGCTTAACTACGGGCTTATATCAAACGGCAGGCTCATTGCTATGTCGGTGGGCACTGTTCGCCGCTGGTGGGAGGGCACAAACTATAATATCGAGGAATTTTGCGTAGCTCCCGATAAACAGGGGCAAAATCTTGGCACACGTTTTATGGCAATGATAGAGGACGACATAAAAAGCAAAGGCATATCAGGCATATTTTTGCAGACAGACAGCGACAAGCCTTCCTACAGGTTTTATAAAAAGAACGGATTTGACCTGCTTGAAGCTCATGTGAGCTTATATAAAAAGCTGTAAAGGCTGATAAACTATTCTGATAACAAGGAGGAACTTAAAATGATAAGACATATCTGTATGTTCAAGCTCAAAGGCGAGGACAAGGAGGCTGCGGTGAAGGAGTTTTTTGAGAGGGCTGAGAGCCTGAAGGACATTCCTCAGCTGAAGGGCTATAACGTTGTTAAAAACGACAAACGCACCCCCGACTCAAACTTTGATGTTTCGCTTATTTTTGATTTTGAGAGCGTTGATGACCTGAACGCTTATCAGGTAAGCGATACCCACAAGAACTTCGGCGCATATGTGGCGACTGTCAAGGAGGACAGAGCCTGCATAGACTATGAATTTTAATTACGGAGCTAAGAGACAATGGCTAAGGTAAAAAGCTCATACGTGTGCTCGTCATGCGGTTATGAGACAAGCAAATGGAACGGCAAATGCCCCCAGTGCGGCGAGTGGAACACCTTTGAGGAGGTGGAGGTCACAGTTTCCGCCAGAAGCTCAACAAGGGCAAGATCTGCCCAGATAAAGGATATATCCGACAGCATTATAAACGTGGGGGCAGTTGACGCAAGCTATGACGAGGTAAGGTATAAAACGGGTCTGGGGGAGCTTGACAGAGTGCTGGGCGGCGGCTTGGTAAAGGGCTCACTGGTGCTGCTGGGGGGCGAGCCGGGTATCGGCAAATCCACCATGCTTTTGCAGATATGCGAGTCTATGGGCGATGACCACACTATTTTATACGTGTCGGGTGAGGAGTCCATAAGGCAGATAAAGCTGAGAGCCAACAGGCTGGGGGTAAATAACGAGAACCTCTATCTGCTGGCAGAGACCGACTGTGAGAGGATATGCGCAGCTATCGTAAAGGAAAAGCCCGAGATAGTCATAATAGACTCGATACAGACCATGAGCATAAGCGATATCAGCTCGGCACAGGGCTCGGTAACACAGGTGAGAGAATGCACCAACCTGTTTATGAGGACCGCAAAGTCTGAGGAGATACCCATGTTCATAGTGGGGCACGTTAACAAGGACGGCGCTATCGCAGGACCAAAGGTGATGGAGCATATCGTAGACTGCGTGCTGTATTTCGAGGGTCAACGAAACCTCACCTACCGCATACTCAGGGCGGTGAAGAACCGCTTCGGCTCCACCAACGAGATAGGCGTTTTTGAAATGGCTAACGAGGGTCTTATTGAGGTTGAAAATCCCTCGATGTTAATGCTGGAGGGCAGACCCACCGATGTATCGGGCAGCTGTGTCGCCTGCATTATGGAGGGCACAAGACCTATCATGGCTGAGGTGCAGGCGCTGGTATCAAAAAGCACCTTTTCTGCCCCGAGAAGGACGGCAACGGGCTATGACTTCTACCGAATGTCAATAATAATCGCCGTGCTTGAAAAGCGGCTCGGCATGCGGTTCTCGACCTGCGACTGCTACCTGAACGTCATCGGCGGGATAAGGATAGAGGACCCCGCGGCGGATCTGCCGGCGGCACTGGCCCTGATATCCGGGATGAGGGATATCCCCGTGCCCGACGACGCGCTGGCGGTCGGGGAGGTCGGGCTGTCCGGGGAGATACGCGCCGTCACGAACGCGGAGCAGCGGGCGAGGGAGGCCGAGCGCCTCGGCTTCTCGCGGATACTGGTGCCGGCGAAGAACGTCGGCGAGGCGCTGTCGAAGGCGTTTGTGAAGAGCGAGATGTCGAGCGTCGTCTGTTCATATCCGCTCGCGCCCAGCTGCACCGTGG
>CALCRR010000027.1 GCA_937894495.1 uncultured Ruminococcus sp.
TGGGGCTCTTCCACATCTGGTGCAGGTTGTACTCGCTCATGCGCTGCACGTTGGGGGTGATGGTGGCGCATTTTACGGCCACGCCCAGGCGCTTGGTGGCGTTGGCGGCGTCCACGGTGACCTGATCCTTGGTCTCGTTGCGGTGCAGCAGGCCCAGATCGTAGTACTCCGTGTTCAGCTCCACGAAGGGCTCAAGCAGCTCCTTCTGATAAATATCCTTGTGCGCTTTGAACCATTCCTTGTCATTTCTTGTATAGTTTTCAAACAAAAACCGGGGTGCTTCGGGTGTAAACGGCATTTGGCTTTCTCCTTTTTTATATATTTACCTGCATGGTCGTACTCATAATTTATATTATAACTCAAAATCGGTAAATAGTCAACCGCAAAATAGTCAATCTGCCGATTTACAAAAAAGTTAAAAAATGCTATAATCTAAAGGTAACTGCTTAAAAGATGTAGGAGCAATTTCTTACTTCTTACCTCTTACATCTTACTTCTAAAAGGGGGCAAAGGTAAAATGATAACAGTATCTAACGTAAGCCTGTCCTTTGGCGGACAGCTGCTTTTCAAGGACGTTGACCTGAAATTCACAAACGGCAACTGCTACGGTATAATCGGCGCTAACGGCGCAGGCAAATCTACCTTTCTTAAAATACTCAACGGCGAGATAGAGCCCACCACAGGCGAGGTGGCTGTCACCAAGGGTGAAAGGCTCTCGGTATTAAAGCAGGACCACTTTGCTTATGACGAGTATACGGTGCTTGATACCGTCATAATGGGCAACCAGCGCCTTTATGATATCATGAAGGAAAAGGACGAGCTTTATGCCAAGGAGGATTTCTCGGAGGAGGACGGCGACAGAGCAGGCGAGCTTGAAAGCGAGTTTGCAGAGCTAAACGGCTGGGAGGCTGAGAGCGACGCTTCAAAGCTGATACAGGGTCTGGGACTTTCGGAGGATATACTCTACCAGCAGATGTCGGCACTATCGGGTAATGAGAAGGTAAAGGTGCTGCTGGCTCAGGCGCTTTTCGGCAACCCCGATATAATCATGCTGGACGAGCCCACCAACCACCTGGATATCGACGCGATACGCTGGCTGGAGGATTTTCTGGCAGACTATTTCGGAACGGTGCTGGTGGTATCCCACGACAGGCATTTTTTAAACAACGTATGCACCCACATTGTCGATATCGACTACACCAAGATAAAAATGTATGTGGGCAACTATGAGTTCTGGTATGAGTCCTCACAGCTCATGCAAAGGCTGATAAAAAACCAGAACAAAAAGGCAGAGGAAAAGATAAAGGAGCTGCAGGAGTTCATCAACCGCTTTTCTGCAAACAAGTCAAAATCAAGGCAGGCTACCGCAAGGAGAAAGCTGCTGGATAAGCTCACCGTTGAGGAGATGCCTGCATCATCGAGAAAATACCCGTTTATCGGCTTTAACATCGACAGGGAGCTGGGCAAGGACGTTTTAAAGGTCAACGGCATTTCAAAGACTGTTGACGGCGTAAAGCTTTTAAACAACGTCAGCTTCACCCTTTCAAGAGAGGATAAGGTGGCTTTTATCGGCGAGAGCGAGCAGGCTATCACCCTGCTTTTCAAGATACTTGCCGAGGAGGTCGAGCCTGACGAGGGCAGCATAAAGTGGGGAGTTTCCACCTCACGCTCATACTTCCCCGTTGATAACTCGGAGTTTTTCAACGGTCATGACGAGAGCATAGTTGACTGGCTGCGCCCCTACTCCACCTCAGAGGTGACAGATACGTTTTTAAGGGGATTTTTAGGCAGAATGCTTTTCTCGGGCGATGAGATATACAAGCCCGTCAAGGTGCTTTCGGGCGGCGAAAAGGTAAGGTGTATGTTCAGCCGCATGATGCTTTTCGGCTCAAACGTTATTATGCTTGACCGCCCCACCAACCACCTGGACCTTGAAAGCATAACCGCAGTCAACAACGGTCTGAGGGACTTCAAGGGCGTGGTGATCTTCGCAAGCCACGACCACGAGATAGTGCAGACGGTAGCCAACCGCATAATAGAGATAACTCCCGACGGCTGCATAGACAGACAAGGCACATATGAAGAATTTCTGGAATGGCGCCGTGAGAGGGGCATGAAGAGCTTTATTGAGTAAGGGCGGTATACGACCCTTTACGACAGCGCCCCTGCATAAAAAGGCAGAACAGGAGACATACCTGTTTTTAACCGCCGAAACAGGGCGCAAATTGCGATATTTTTCTTTCTCACAGCGATAGAAAAACCGAACAGAAAGTGTTATAATTAGCGCAGAGCCTGCATAATGCACAATGGCTCTGCGCTTTATTGCTTTATGGCTAAAATATCACTTTCGGAGGTATAAATATGGGAAAAATAAGCGGACTTTTAAACAAAGCCTTCAGCGAACAGGCACTTGAAGAGCCAAAAACAAAGGCAGGCTATAAGGAGCTTGGCAGGATAATAGACGTAATGGTATCTGACATAACCCCCAACCCCTCTCAGCCCAGAAAGCATTTTCCCACAGACGAGCTGACGGGGCTGGCAAAAAGCATATCGCAAAACGGCATAGTACAGCCCCTCACCGTCAGGCAGACCGAAACGGGTTTTGAGCTGATATCGGGGGAGCGCCGCCTGAGAGCCGCCAAGCTGGCAGGGCTGCATTCTGTACCCTGCATAGTCATTCGTGCCGACTCCTCCCGCTCGGCGGTGCTTGCCCTTATTGAAAACATACAGCGCAGCGACCTTAACTGCTTTGAGGAGGCAAGGGCGATCTCAGCCCTCACCGAAAGCGGTCAGCTCAGCCGTGAGGAGATAGCCTTAAAGCTGGGGCTGGCGCAGTCCACTATAGCAAACAAGCTGAGACTTTTAAAGCTGGGCGATGACGAGCAGCGCATAATAACCGAGCACGGTTTATCCGAGCGCCACGCAAGGGCTTTGTTAAAGGTAAGCGACCCCGACAAGCGAAAAGAGGTGCTGCAAAAAGCCGTTGAGGGCAGCTGGACGGTGGAGGCAACTGAAAACTACATACTAAAGCTTGAAAGAGAACAGGCAAAACAGCAAAGCTATCAAAAACGCTCGGTCATGCTAAAGGACGTGCGGCTGTTTTTTAACTCGGTCAACAAGGCGCTGCAGGTGGTAAGGCTGGCAGGTGTGGACGCCGACGCAAAGCGCATTGACCATGATGATTACATCGAGTATGTTATCAAGATCAAAAATTAATGTGAAATAGTATTTGCTCACTGCATTCCCTCAATGCGGTGAGCTCTTTTTGTTTGTGCCTTGAGCTGGGTGGCGGTGAGCACCCCTCCGGGGAGGACTCGAAAACTCGCCCACCCCACAATAGTGCGAAGGTGGGGGACTTAGTGTAAAATGATCGTAGGCAAACTGCTTATTTCTGTAGGCGCACCAAT
>CALCRR010000028.1 GCA_937894495.1 uncultured Ruminococcus sp.
GCTGGGGGTGCTTTTGTGGCGGCTAGTATTTTGTGACGCTGCGCGAACCTTGGAAATGAGTTATTGTGTGGCTTAACGGATTTTGTTAAGGATTTATTTTCCACCACTGAAACTGTGTGAAGTTTTTCCAAACCTCTGTAATTGTGCGTTTTACCGCAAAATTGGGTAAACCGTTTTCCAGCCCCTAGCACTCTAACCACTAGCGACTAGCAGCGCACAACCTCATCATTTTGCAGGGTTCGCGCAGCGTCACAAAATAATAGAAGCCACAAAGATTCCCCCACCTCACAATAGTGCGATAGGTGGGGGAAATAAATTCATAACGTGTCTATTTCAGTCCTTTTTACCTTTCTGAAGCTTATGCCGCCTATCAGCACCGAGAAGAACTCGGCTATCAGGAATGCCCACCAGATGGTGTTAAGTCCGCCGAATTTTGAGAGCAGGTATGCCGCAGGCAGCAGCACCACCAGCTGCCTTGTGAATGACATCAGCATTGCATAAATGCCGTGGCCCAGCGCCTGCAGGGTGGATGAAAGCATTATGCCGAAGGCTGCCACCACAAAGTGGGTGCTGATTATCCTCAGCGCAGGTATGCCTATCTCCAGCATTTTAGGTCCTGCCTCAAAAAAGCCCAGCAGCTGACGGGGGAAAATATGCATGATAAGGGTGCCTGCCGCCATTATCACCCCTGCGTATAAAAAGGCGTATTTCAGCGTGCCTGTAATGCGCTCTTTCTTTTTTGCGCCGAAGTTGTATGCCATTATGGGGATAAGACCGTTGTTGAGACCGAACACAGGCATGAAGATGAAGCTCTGCAGCTTGAAGTATACGCCGAATACCGCCACAGCGGTCTTTGAAAAGCTCATAAGTATCTTGTTGAAGCCGAAGGTCATCACCGAGCCGATAGACTGCATGATTATCGAGGGCAGACCTACGGCGTAGATCTTGCCGATCATTTCGGCACGGGGCTTGTATCTCAGGGGGGATATGATGATCTCCTTATTGAATTTAACGTTGAAGAAAAGCCCCAGCGCTGCTGCCGAGCACTGACCGAATATGGTAGCCACCGCAGCGCCCCTTACTCCCAGCTTGGGGAAAAATCCCAGACCGAAGATAAAGCAGGGGTCGAGGATAATATTTATGACCGCCCCCAGCGCTTGGGTGTACATCGAAAAAACCGTCTTGCCCGTGCCCTGCAGCAGCTTTTCAACTGTCATCTGTGAGAAAAGCCCTAAGCTGAAAAGGCACACCACCGACAGATACTGCCTGCCGTAGTCCAGTATAACAGGGTCCTTGGTCTGTGAGTTGAAAAAAACGTCCACGAACAGCAGCCCGAAGATCACGAATATCAGCCACTCTGGCAGCACCAGAAACAGACCGTTGTTGGCGGCATAGTTGGCTCTCTCGGTATTTTTCTCCCCCAGGGACCTGGAAAGCAGGGCGTTTATGCCCACGCCTGTGCCTGCGCCGATAGCTATCATAAGGTTCTGCACGGGGAAAGCCAGCGACACTGCGGTGAGGGCGTCCTCGCTTATCTTCGCCACAAAAATGCTGTCCACCACGTTATAAAGCGCCTGCACCAGCATTGATATCATAATGGGCAGCGACATTGAAAAAAGCAGCCTGCCCACGGGCTGTGTGCCCATTTTGTTTTCTGTTTGGGTATCCATTGTCATTTTACATTCCTTTATTTTTTTCTGTTATACCTACAGTATACAGCTGGTTGTAAAACTCTGAAAGCTCATAATTACGGGGCAGTGCGGAAAATGCATCTCCCCCGCCTACGGCGAGGAGAGCATTTTCCGCCGAGTTTTACGATCGCCTATTACAGTATAACATATATTTTCGCAAAATGTTATAGCTTCGGCAGATTTTCAGAAGTTTCAACAAAGTTATATATAACGGCAAATACAATATTGACGTTCAGGACAAAAACGACCGCCGCAGAAGTGCTCTGCAGCGGTCATTGTTATTTTATTACTTAGCTTCCTCGTTATTGTAGAGCTTAGCGTATCTAACCAGATAATCGTATCTGTCCTGAGCGTTCTTTGCTGCCTTCTCGAAGAGCTTTTCTGCTCTCTCGGGGTTCTGTCTTGCAAGAGCGTTGTATCTAACCTCGCCCATGATGAAGTCCTTATAGTCAGCAGAAGGTGCCTTGGAATCCAGAGTGAACGGATTCTTGCCCTGCTCCTTAAGACGTGGGTCATATCTGTACAGGTGCCAGTAGCCTGCCTGAACAGCCTTCTTCTCCTCGGTCTGTGCCAGCTTCATGCCGCCCTTGATACCGTGGTTGATACAAGGTGCATAGCCGATGATGATGGAAGGTCCGTGATAGCTCTCAGCCTCGTTGATAGCCTTCAGGCACTGGTTCATATCTGCGCCCATTGCTACGTGTGCTACATATACATAGCCGTAGCTCATTGCGATACCAGCCAGATCCTTCTTCTTAACTTCCTTACCTGCGGCTGCAAACTGTGCGATAGCGCCTGTAGGTGTGGACTTTGAGGACTGTCCGCCTGTGTTGGAGTAAACCTCGGTATCGAATACGAAGATGTTTACGTCCTCGCCCGAAGCGATAACGTGGTCAACGCCCGAGAAGCCTATATCATAAGCCCAGCCGTCGCCGCCGAAGATCCACAGGCTCTTCTTAGCCAGATAGTCTGCGTCCTTGAGTATCTCTTCAGCTGCCTTGGTCTTTGACTTCTTCAGTGCAGCAACCAGGTTAGCTGTAGCTTCCTTGTTTGCAGCGCCGTCATCAACTGTTGAGAGGTAAGCCTCAGCAGCTTCCTTTACAGCAGCAGCCTTGGTGGTCTTTGAAAGCTCCAGCACCTTAGCGATAGTTCTGTTTCTGATGGTGGACTGAGCTAAGAACATACCGTAGCCGTACTCAGCGTTATCCTCGAACAGTGAGTTAGCCCATGCAGGACCCTTGCCTTCCTTATTAGTTGTGTAAGGAGTTGAAGGTGCAGAGCCGCCCCAGATAGAGGAGCAACCTGTTGCGTTAGCGATATACATTCTGTCGCCGAAGAGCTGTGTTATGAGCTTAGCATAAGGTGTCTCGCCGCAGCCTGCGCAAGCGCCTGAGAATTCCAGCAGAGGCTGCTTGAACTGTGAGCCCTTTACTGTGGTCTGCTTGAACTTTTCAAGAACCTCGGGCTTCTCAGCCAGCTTGAGACCGTAGTTGAATACTTCCTGCTCTGCCAGCTGTGTCTCCAGGGGCTGCATTGAGAGAGCCTTCTCGCCCTTCTTGCCGGGGCATACGTTTACGCATGAGCCGCAGCCTGTGCAGTCCAGAGCGGACATTGTCATCACAAAGTGATATCCGGGCATACCCATTACAGGGATAGCCTTTTCAGCAGCAAGCTTAGGAGCCTTCTTCAGCTCGTCATCAGTCATTATAACAGGTCTGATAACAGCGTGAGGGCAGACATACGAGCAGAAGTTACACTGAATGCAGTTTGCGCTGTTCCATGCGGGAACGTCAACTGCGATACCTCTCTTCTCGAAAGCAGCCGAGCCCTGTGGGAACACACCGTCAGCCATGTGTGAGAAGGTAGATACAGGCAGCTTGTCGCCTTCCTGAGCGTTGCAGGGGATCTGAATGTTGTTTACAAAATCCTGCAGGGTCTTGTTAGCGTTCTTAACGGCGCTCATACCCATAGGTGTATCCTTGGCGGTCTTCCACTTCTCGGGTACCTTGACCTCAACTACCTGCTGGCAGCCTGCGTCGATAGCGTCGTGGTTCATCTTGACGATAGCTTCACCCTTCTTTGAGTAGGAAGCAGTAGCAGCGTCCTTCATATACTTGATAGCGTCGTCCAGAGGAATGATGTTAGCCAGCTTGAAGAATGCAGACTGGAGGACTGTGTTGATCCTGTTGCCCAGACCGATCTCCTTACCGATCTTAACGCCGTTGATGGTGTAGAACTTGATGTTGTTCTCAGCGATATATCTCTTTACCTGACCGGGCAGGTGCTTGTCCAGCTCCTTCTCGCTCCACTGGCAGTTGAGCAGGAAGGTTCCGCCGGGCTTGATATCCTGTACCATGTTATACTTGTCGATATACGACTCGTTATGACAGGCAACAAAATCAGCCTGGTTGATAAGGTATGTGGACTTGATGGGGGTATCGCCAAATCTCAGGTGAGAAACAGTTACGCCGCCCGACTTCTTTGAGTCATAGGAGAAATAAGCCTGTGCATACTTCTCGGTGTGGTCGCCGATGATCTTGATGGAGTTCTTGTTAGCGCCGACAGTACCGTCTGCACCCAGACCCCAGAACTTACAAGCAGTTGTGCCTGCGGGAGCAGAGTCAAGCTTGCCCTCAGTCTCGAGAGAGAGGTTTGTAACATCATCGTTGATGCCGATGGTGAACTTAGGCTTGTAGCTGTCCTTCCAGCTTGCGTTCCAGTAAACAGCCTTGATCTGGTCGGGAGTTGTATCCTTTGAGCCCAGACCGTATCTGCCGCTTGCAACGGGAACATCGTGGAACTGTGTGCCCTTGAGAGCTGCAACAACGTCCAGATAAAGAGGCTCGCCCTGTGCGCCGGGCTCCTTGGTCCTGTCGAGAACAGAGATCTGCTCAGCAGTTGCAGGGATAGCAGCGATAAGTCTGTCAGCAGCGAAAGGTCTGTAAAGTCTTACCTTGACAAGACCCGGCTTTGTGCCCTCGTTAGCGTTCAGGTAGTCGATAGTCTCCTCGATAGTATCACATACAGAGCCCATAGCTACGATAACGTGTGTAGCATCGGGTGCGCCGTAGTAGTTAAAGAGCTTGTAATCTGTACCGATCTTCTTGTTTACCTTATCCATATACTCCTCAACGATACCGGGAACAGCATCATAGTAAGGGTTGCAGGCTTCTCTTGCCTGGAAGAAGATGTCGGGGTTCTGGGCTGTACCCTTGAGGATAGGGTGCTCAGGGTTGAGAGCGTTCTTTCTGAACTCGTCGATCTTGTCGAAGTTTGTCATCTCTCTTACGTCCTCGATATCCCATGTCTCGATCTTCTGGATCTCGTGAGATGTTCTGAAGCCGTCGAAGAAGTGCAGGAAAGGAACTCTGCTCTCGATAGTAGACAGGTGAGCTACTGTACCAAGATCCATAACCTCCTGAACGTTTGAAGAGCAAAGCATTGCGAAGCCTGTCTGGCGGCACGCATAAACGTCCGAGTGATCGCCGAAGATGTTAAGTGCGTGTGAAGCTACGCATCTTGCGGAAACGTGGATAACGCAGGGAAGCAGCTCGCCTGCGATCTTGTACATATTGGGGATCATCAGCAGCAGACCCTGTGAAGCTGTATAGGTGGTAGTCAGCGCACCTGCGGAAAGCGAGCCGTGAACAGTACCCGAAGCGCCTGCCTCAGACTGCATCTCAGCCACCTTTACGGGTGTGCCGAACAGGTTCTTCTGTCCCTTGGCCGACCACTGATCTGTGACCTCAGCCATTACGGAAGAAGGTGTGATAGGATAGATAGCAGCGACTTCTGTAAAGGGATATGAAGCCCAAGCAGCAGCGTTGTTACCGTCCATGGTTTTCATTTTTCTTGCCATTTGATAAATCATCCTTTCTGCGGGCTAAGCCCGAAATATTTGAGCGGCTTGCTCAAAGGAGAGCAGGGGAGAAAAAACGTTAGACATTCTCACTTATGAACTTTCGGTAAAAGGTCATAAATTGTACATAATCACCGAAAATACGCCTGCTTTAACTCTTATAGTATAACACTTTTTTCCTCGTTTGTAAATACCCTTTAAGGCATTTTTTTAGTTTTTTTCACTGTATAAGGGCTGATTTAGAGATAAATTTTTGTGAAAAACGGTTAGTCTTGACTAATTAAACGGCTATTTGTTAACCAAGGAAACAAAAAGCTTTTAGAGGTAAGAAGTGAGATGTAATCGGCAAAAATAAAAGCGGAAAACAGCATTATCCGTTTTCCGCTTCTTTATCATATTAAAATATCCGTCACGAGCGCATAAAGTACGTTCACCCACGGGGTCGGGAAAGGGGTCCTCTTACTTCTTACCTCTTATCTCTGAACGCCTAACAGCTTCTCAGCGCTTGCCAGCTTAACGGCAATAGTGAACAGCTTTACAGCCAGTTTCAGCTCCTCTACCGAGGGGTAGGTGGGGGCTATCCTGATATTCTTATCCTCGGGGTCAATGCCGTAGGGGTAGGTAGCACCTGCGCCTGTGAGCACCACGCCTGCCTCTTTGCACAGTGCAACTATCCTCTTGGCGGTGCCTGCCATAGCGTCAAAGCTGATGAAGTAGCCGCCGTTGGGCTTGCTCCACTTTGCGATATCAAGGGGAGCTATCTCGCTGTCCAGAGCATCCAGCACTGCGCTGAACCTGGGGGCTATGATAGCCTTGTGCTTCTCCATGTGAGCGGTGAGACCCTCGAAGTCTTTATAGAACTTAACGTGCCTCAGCTGGTTTATCTTGTCGTAGCCGATGGTCTGTACGGTGAGCATTGACTTGATATACTCCATGTTCTTAGCGCTGCCTGCCATAACAGCCACGCCTGCGCCTGCGTATGATACCTTTGAGGTAGACGCAAACATCAGCACTCTCTCAGGGCAGCCTGCTTTTTTGCACTCGTCCAGCAGGTTAAGCAGCCTGTCGGGAGTATCTGTCAGGTGGTGTACGCAGTAAGCGTTATCCCAGAATATCCTGAAATCCTGAGCCTTTGGCTTTAGTGCGGCAAAGCGCCTTACCACCTCGTCCGAGAAGGTGATACCTGTGGGGTTTGAGTACATAGGCACGCACCAAACGCCCTTTATCGACTCGTCCTCAGCCACCAGCTTTTCTATCATGTCCATGTCGGGACCCTTTTCGTCCATAGGGATATTTATCATCTCAAAGCCGAAGGTCTGTGTTACCAGAAAATGCCTGTCATATCCCGGCACGGGGCAGAGCCATTTGAGCTTGCCGCAGTCCTTCCAGGGCTTGCTTTCTTTATCAACGCCGAAAAGCATGAACTTAGCGATAGCGTCATACATAAGGTTCAGGCTGGAGTTGCCGCATACGATAAGCTCATTTACATCAACGCCCAGCATAGGTGCAAACAGCTTTTTGGCAGAGGGCAGACCGTCCAGTCCGCCGTAGTTTCTGCAGTCGGTGCCGTCGCTGTCAAAGCAGTCCTCGCTTTTAGCCACAGCGGTCAGCAGACCCTCGGTGATATCCAGCTGCTCGGCAGCAGGCTTGCCCCTTGCCATATTCAGCGCAAGACCCTGAGCCTTGAAGCTGTCATACTCCTTCTGAACATCATTCTTGAATGCCAGAAGCTCTTCCTTAGACATTTCACTTAACCTCATAATATATACCTCCACAAAGATCCTTTGATTATTTACGCCTATAGTATTGTACTCTATTTCCATGATTTTTGCAAGTAAAAAATGCTAATCCTGCAAATTTTCCGCATTTTACACTAACCTTAAAGATTATTCGCCCCATTTATGGGCATTTTTTATAGCTTTCATTCAGAATTTCAATGGCAAATATTGTCCTCGGGCGGACGGCTCGCTTCCCCCACCTGTGCCTCTAGAAGCAAGAAGCAAGAGGCAAGAAGCAAGAGTCC
>CALCRR010000029.1 GCA_937894495.1 uncultured Ruminococcus sp.
TTTTACAACGCAGAGATTTTTTATTTGTGTCAAGCATTTTTGGCAAGGTTTAGTTTGGGGAGCAATAGTATAGTTGTGAAAATTATCTTTTAAAAAAGCTTTCAGCCCGTCTGTCTTGCAAAGCCCTCAACTTCGTCACGGTGCTCAAACAGCACGCAGCCGCCTGAGTGCTCGCCTGTAAGTATTCCGCCGCTTCTCAGCGAATTAAACAGCTTTGAGTCCATTATCTCCAGAAGGCTCATGTCTCTCACATTGCTGTCAGAGTAGGGGGAGAACGGGCAGGGCTCTGCGCCGCCGCCGGCATTTATGTGGAAAAATCCCCTGCCTGCTGCCAGACAGCCCCCTGAGCTTTTTTCATCTCCCGGGAAGGAAATAAACACCATCTCAGGGTATTTCTCCCGAAGCTCGGCTATGCGCTTTGCCAGATACTCCCTCATCTCATCGTCGGGAGCAAGCTTGTCGCTGCCCGAGACAGGCACGTACTCAACATAAAACACCGCCTTGCAGCCCCTGTCTCTCATTATCTCAATGAAGCTGTCGTCGGTGGTCTCACGGCAGTTCTCCTTAGTGACCGTTACCGACGCCCCGAAAAGCAGACCCTTTTCACGCATACGTCCCATTTTGTCCTCCAGCACCTTATAAATGCCCTTGCCGCGCCTGGTGTCGGTGATATTTTCATCACCCTCGATACTGAAAACGGGGAAGATGTTCCTGTTTGCGTCTATCAGCTCAAAATATTCATCATTGATCATAGTGCCGTTGGTGAACACGGGGAAGAGTATATTTTTATGCTCAGCCGCAGCTTTGATAACATCACGCCTTATCATAGGCTCGCCCCCTGCCAGCAGGATAAAGCTTATGCCAATGCCGCCTGCTTCGCTGAAAACTCTGTCCCACTCCTCAGCGCTGAGTTGCCCCGGGTCTGCTTCATCATGGCAGCTGTTATTAGCCCTTGCGTAGCAGCCTGCGCAGTGGAGGTTGCACTTGCTGGTTATGCTGGCAATAAGGAACGGCGGTATATGCCTGCCCTTGTCGTTATAGCTCTTCCTCACCCTTGCCGCTTTGGCAGCCCCTGCCGAAAACCTCACCATAAAGGCGCTTTCCTTGGGGTCGGCGGCGGTCGCTATGAGTATCTCCTTCATCAGCCGCTTTACGCCCCCTGCAAGATACTCCTCAAGATCAAATTTTTTATCCATACAAACACCTCGGTACAATATTTATCCTCAGCAGTTATTCACCCTGCGTTTTCCTGATCGTATGCCGCTCTTACCGCTTTGGCGAGCTGGTCAGCGCAGGAGGTGGGCTTTCTGCCGCACAGGTTGCCTTTGAGCTTAGACTCTATCTCCTCAACGCTCATGCCCTCAATAAGCTTTGATATGGCTTTAAGGTTGCCGTTGCAGCCCCCGAAGAACTCGACGTTTTTCACCTTATCCCCATCAAGGTCAAAGGTTATCTGGTGTGCGCAGACCATTTCTGTATCGTAGCTGTATCTCATTTTAAAGCACCTCCGAAAATTATGCTGTGTTAGTGACCTGAGTGCAGGCAGAGCATTTTTCGCCCTGCTTTAATTAAAGGTCATTTTCAATTGAATTGTGTACAATTAAATTATACACGTTAATTTGCTTTTTGTCAAGAGCACAAATAGGCATTTGGCAGAATAATGTTTGAATTTTTTATTAACTAGAGGCAAGAGGCAAGAAGCAAGAGGCAAGAAAACGGTTTACCAAATAATGTGGAAAACCGCACAATAACTCTTTTCAAAGGTTGGTACAGTTGGGTGCAGGATCTATTTTTTGATGTAGTTTTATTGCTTTGCGCCTTGAAATCCTCACACAGCTTTAGTGGGGCAATATTAAATTTAATCAAATGAAGTACGGCGAACAA
>CALCRR010000030.1 GCA_937894495.1 uncultured Ruminococcus sp.
TAGAGGTCACGAAAGCGCCCCCTCCCCTCCGGGGAGGACTCGATATCTTGCCACCCACACAAAAGTGCGATAGGTGGGGGAAATACCCCGTCCGGCGAGGACTTGAAACCTCGTTAAAAGTGTGGTATACTATAAGATAATGGTATACATCACAAACTTTTGGAGGTCGGACTATGAAGCATGGATTTGTAAAGGTGGCGGCTTGTACGCCTGAGATACGGGTGGCTGATGTTGAGTTCAACAGTGAGAAAATTCTGGAACAGATCAACGAGTGCAGCAGGCTGGGGGTCAGGCTGGCGGTGTTCCCTGAGCTTTGCCTGACGGGCTATACCTGCCAGGACCTGTTCTATCAGAACACGCTGGTGGACGCTGCGCTGAAGGCTGCGGTAAAGCTGGCGCAGGAGACGGCACAGCTCGATATGCTTATCGCCGTGGGGCTGCCCCTTAAAGCCAGGGGCAAGCTGTTTAACTGTGCGGCAGTTTTTCAGCACGGCGAGGTGCTGGCATTTGTGCCTAAAACTCACCTGCCCAATTATAACGAGTTCTACGAGGCAAGGCACTTTGCCCCCTATCAGGGCGGCGAGTTCAACATCGACCTTTCTCCTTATTATAAAGACGGCAAAGTCCACTCAGCCAGTATGAGACAGTGCGTTTTCAGGCTGGACTGCTGCGAGAGTGAGGACGACGATGCGGGTGTTGCAGACGCCGGCGAGCTTATCGTGGGCTTTGAGCTCTGCGAGGACCTGTGGGTGGCTGACCCTGTGTCTAACTATCTGGCAAAGGCAGGGGCTAACCTTATATGCAACCTGTCGGCTTCCAACGAGGTCATCGGCAAGGAGCAGTACCGCAGGCAGCTGGTCTCCAACCAGAGCGCAAGGCTGGTGAGCGGCTATATCTACTGCTCAGCAGGAAACGGCGAGTCTACGCAGGATATGGTGTTCTCGGGGCATAACATAATTGCCGAGAACGGCGCCATACTTGCCGAGAGCAGGCTGTTTGAAAACGGCATAACTGTCTCCGAGATCGATGTGAACAAGCTGGCGTTTGAGCGCAGAAAGCTTTCCACCTACCCCGAGAGCAAGCGGGTGTGGGACGACCCTGCGGCGTGCTACAAGCCGTATTTTCTCGACACGCTGCCCGAGACCTGGTTTTATTTAAAGCGCACCGAGACGCAGCTCACAAGGCGCATTGCCAAAAACCCCTTTGTGCCGCAAAATCAGGCTGAGCGCAACGAAAGGTGCGAGCTTATACTTAAAATGCAGTCCCACGGGCTGATGAAGAGGATAGCCCACACGGGCTCAAAAACGGTGGTGATAGGCATTTCGGGTGGGCTTGACTCGACGCTGGCGCTGCTGGTGTGCATAACCGCTATGGATCTTCTGAAAAGACCCCACACCGACATTGTGGCGGTGACTATGCCCTGCTTCGGCACCACAAAGCGCACACGCTCAAACGCCGAAATTCTCTGCAATGCGCTGGGTGTCACCTTCAGAGAGGTGGATATCTCAAGGTCGGTAAGGCAGCATTTTGAGGACATCGGACACGATTTTAACGACCACAGCGTGGTGTTTGAGAACGGTCAGGCGAGGGAGCGCACCAAGGTGCTTATGAACATTGCCAATCAGGTGAACGGTCTGGTTGTCGGCACAGGCGATCTGTCTGAGCTGGCGCTGGGCTGGGCGACCTACAACGGCGACCATATGTCCATGTACGGAGTCAACGCTTCGGTCCCCAAGACGCTGGTGAGGCACATTGTGAACTACTACGCAGAAACTGCGACATCTAAGGCTATAAGCGATGTGCTGTACGATATTTTGGACACCCCCGTATCCCCCGAGCTGCTGCCCACCGACGAGAGCGGCACCGAGATGACCCAGAAGACGGAGGACCTTGTAGG
>CALCRR010000031.1 GCA_937894495.1 uncultured Ruminococcus sp.
ACGAACTTTGTAACGCCTGCTGTTGAAGCGTGAGCTCTGTGAGCAGAACCGAAAGCGTCCATTACGAATACCTGACCGTCTACCAGATCAGCCAGCTCCTTAGCGAACTCTTCACCGTTCTTTGTCTCCTCAGCGCCTCTGAACCTTGTATTTTCAAGAACAACGATCTCGCCGTCGCCCAGCTCGGCAACTGCCTTCTTGGCATTATCGCCTACAACAGTATCGTCTGCTGCGAAGGTTACCTTGGTGCTTACCAGCTCTGCAAGTCTGTCTGCAGCGGGCTTCAGGCTGAACTTAGCCTCGGGTCCGTTCTTGGGCTTGCCCAGGTGCGAGCAAAGAACTACCTTTGCGCCGTTCTCTACCAGCTTGTTGATAGTGGGCAGAGCAGCTGTTATTCTGTTATCGTTAGTGATAACGCCGTCTTTAAGGGGAACGTTAAAGTCAACTCTTACGAGGACCTTTTTGCCCTTAACATCAATGTCTTCAACTGTGACCTTGTTTAAACCTGCCATTTTAGTGACACCTCTCATATAAAATTTTCGGCTTGTGCCGAATAGCTTTACGTTGTCAAGCATTTAACAACTCTACCTAATATTATATAATATCCTGCTAAAAAAATCAAGCCCTTTTATATGCATTTAACCAAATTTTCAAAATATTAAAAAGGGACCGCTGTACGCAGCCCCTTTCATCATCACTTATTCTCGTGTATCTCCACCGCTGCCCTTATAAAATCCTTAAAAAGCAGCTGTGCGTGGTTCGGTCTTGATTTGAACTCGGGATGAAACTGCACGCCCACGAACCAGGGGTGAATATCCCTTGGCAGCTCGACTATCTCCACCAGGTTCTCATCGGGTGAAAGCCCTGCCAGCACCAGACCCTTTTCGGTCAGCACTTTTCTGAACTCGTTATTGAACTCCCAGCGGTGGCGGTGGCGCTCATAGATAAGGTCTTTGCCGTAGATATCCCTGCAGCGTGAGCCCTCAGCCAGCTTGCAGGGGTAAAGCCCCAGCCGCATGGTGCCGCCCTTTTCGGTTATGTCCTTCTGCGAATCCATTATGTCGATAACGGGGTATTTCGTCTCGCCGAATTCGGTGGAGTTTGCACCTGTGAGCCCTGCGGCATTTCTTGCGAACTCTACCACCGTCATCTGCATACCAAGGCAGATACCAAACAGCGGCACTTTATTTTCCCTGGCGTATCTGATAGCCTCTATCATGCCCTCGATACCCCTGTCGCCGAAGCCCCCGGGGACTATAATACCGTCAAGCCCTTCAAGGGTCTCTGCGGCATTTTCTCTTGTTATATTCTCCGACTGTATCCACCTTATATCCACCTCGGCGCTGTTTTCAAAGCCGCCGTGCCTGAGGGCTTCCGCTACCGACAGATAAGCGTCCTCCAGCTCAACATACTTGCCCACCAGACCGATAGTTACCTTTTTAGTGCAGTTTTCCACCCTGTCTATCATGGCAAGCCAGCCTTTAAGGTCGGGCTCACGCTTTTCAAGCTTTAAATGCTCGCATACTATATCTGCAAAGCCCTCTCTTTCCAGCCACACAGGCACTTCATAGAGAGAGGGTGCGGTCAGGTTCTCAATAACGTCCTTTGGTCTTACGTTACAGAAAAGTCCTATCTTTTCTTTAAGCTCCTCCGATATCTCCATCTCGGAGCGCAGCACGAGAATGTTTGGCTGTATGCCGATAGACAAAAGCTCCTTTACCGAGTGCTGTGTCGGCTTTGATTTAAGCTCCTTAGAGCCTGAGATATAGGGCAGCAGGCAGACGTGTATAAACAGTGCGTTCTCTCTGCCCAGCTCGATAGATGCCTGCCTTATGGCTTCAAGAAACGGTGTGGACTCGATATCGCCCACAGTGCCGCCTATCTCGGTTATCACTATATCTGCGCCCGATGACTTGCCTGCCCGGTAGAGCCTGTCCTTTATCTCGTTAGTGATATGGGGCACTACCTGCACCGTACCACCCAGATAGTCTCCCCGTCTCTCCTTATTGAGCACCGTCCAGTAGATCTTGCCTGTGGTGACATTGGAGTTGACCGAAAGATTTTCGTCGATAAACCTTTCATAGTGTCCCAGATCGAGGTCGGTCTCGGCGCCGTCATCGGTGACGAATACCTCGCCGTGCTGATAGGGCGACATTGTGCCCGGATCAACATTGATGTAGGGGTCGAACTTCTGGATAGTCACGCTGTAGCCCCTTGCCTTTAATAAACGTCCGAGAGAAGCTGCGGTGATGCCCTTGCCCAGACCGGAGACGACTCCGCCTGTGACAAAAATATACTTTGTCTGCATAGATCATTCCTCCATAAACTTTTCTCTTTCACTAAACCCAAATTATATAATAGCAAATTTTTTCAAAAAATTCAAGTAGTTTGATGATATTTTCTTATATTTCTATGTTTTGCCGATAAGCTGCCCGTATATGACCACATCATTTAGTCATTAAAGGGCAGTTTGAGCACTAAGTTTTGTGGCAGTTTTGTGAAAGAGAGGGCGGAAATTATTTGAAATACTAAAATTCGGGCTTAAAAGTTGGCGAAATTCGTTATTTTTGCGTGTTGTTTTTCAGATAAAAATAGGATATAATAAAACAGAACCCCTGCTATCGCAGGGGCAAAGGAGCTAAAGCCCCTTTAGCGGACTAAAGTCCGCTGGTTTTATTGTAACATTTCGCCTCAGGTCCCTTGCAAGCAAGACCGTTCGGCTTCATGTTATAATAATAATTGTGATTTTATGTGTACAGTCAGAAGGTAAGACAGTATCGGGAAATTATTCCGCTGAAATGAGGAAAGTTTATTATGAGCAAACCTGAATTTCAAGGACAAGAGAGGACCTTGGTCTCTGAGGAGCTGAGGAATCTTATTTCGGAGGCAATAGAGAACAAAAAAACTGCTGAGGGCGCTGTTCGTGAGGAAACAGCGGCTGATGATACGGTTTCGGAAAAGATAGATACAGAAAAAACAAATATAAATGAAACACCAAAGGCGGCAGAGCTTTTGAAGCAGTCAGCCGACAAGGCAGAAAAGGCAGCGGCTGCCGAGAGCGAAAAGCCTGCTGCCAAGCCTGCGGCAAGACAGAGTGAGACTGCGGCTAAGCCTGCTGTAAAAAAAGCCGAAGCAGTCACAAGACCTGCGGCGGCAGGGGGCACAAAGGCTGCGCAGAGCGGCTCGGCAAAAAAGGAAATGCCGGACCTTAAATTCGGCAGCAAGAACAATGCGCCTGCCAATGTGAGAAAGGCTGTAACTCCCCCAAAGACCAAGCCTGCACGCGCTGAAAACAATGCAAACAAAAAGGGCGGCTGGAGCCTTAAAAAGAAAACAGGGGTCACGCTGGGCATTATTTTTGTTATCTTCTTTTTGCTGCTGGCGGTGATAGTGGGACTTTTCTTCCACTACACAGGGCTGCTGGACAAGAGCAAGGACACCAAGATAAACAAGGGCAAGGCGCCTGTGAACAGCAGCGAGCTGGTGGACGAATCGGACACCTTTGACACTGCCGAGAGGGAGGCTGAGCTAAAAGCGCAGCTGAAGAAAAACTCGGTTAAGATATCCGACGAGAACGTTATGAACATTCTGCTGGTGGGCGAGGATATTCGTGACACCGCCACCGACGACAGAGGAAACACCGATGTTATGATGATAATATCCCTCAATCAGGAGCAGGAGACTATAACGCTGACCTCGCTGATGAGAGATATGTTCGTGTATATGCCCGATTACAACGACAGCGGCAAGCTCAACTCGGCATACTGGCACGGCGGTATCGAATATCTGGAGCA
>CALCRR010000032.1 GCA_937894495.1 uncultured Ruminococcus sp.
CGGGGGAATATACACAAAAAATAAGCTATGTTTTATCAAAATTGATTTCCCTGTCCTAGCCGCACGGGGTAATCTTTTTGCCGATTACTATTGCTCCCCCAATTAAACCTTACCGGAAAGGCGCAGGCAAGGTTTAGTTGGGGGAGCAATATGTATGAGCTTTTATTTTGCTCAAAGCTTACCGAAAAAATATTTATACTAAAGCCCGTTATTATAACTTCGATAACACCGTCAGAATATTCGGTCTTATTTTATTTATGCTTTTGATTTTTCATTTAGCAAGGCGTATTTGGTGATTTGCAGACCATACATCATAAATGCCTTTTTATCGCTGGATATTTTGAAATTTGATTTCAAATTGTAAAATATTGTCTGAATTTGTTTAAATTAATATTATATTTAATAAAAATGTGTATTGCGTTAAAAGAAGCATGCTATACTGTGACCATTAAAATGAAAGGAGCATAGAACATGAACAGACTCAGATTACTGAGCCTTATCAGTGCGGCTGCGGTGGCAGCGGCGGCGCTTGGCAGCTGTGCGGTTGAGGAGCCGGAGCCTGAAAAGACCAAGCCCCCGGCAGAGGTCAAAATGATAGACCCCGCTGAAATAAGAGCTCAGGACGATTTCTACGGTTATGTAAATGCACAGTATCTTCTTGATACCCTGCCCCCTTACGGTGAGGAAACGACAGGCGTTTTCGGTGAGGTGGAGCAGCAGACAGAGGAAGAGCTTATGCTTATTCTCGACGAGATAATAAACGGTGATGAGGAATATGAAACGGGCAGCACCGAGTATCTCATAAAAAACGTTTATGAGCAGGCTATGGCTCACAGCGATAACTCGGCTTTTATGGAGGAGATAAAGGGCGTTATAGCAGATATTGAAGCTGCCGGGGACATAAACGCCCTTATGGAGCTGTGGAGAGAGCTCAGCCGCACATACAGGGTGCCTTTGCCCATAGGTATCAGCGTATACCAGAACTATTTCAAGGCAGGGGAAAACTGCATGATAATACAGCAGACCGCCGCCATAGGCAGCACCGACCTTAAAGAGATAAACGAGAAGGAATCTGCCTGTGTGGAAATGAGGAATGAGCTTTCAGACCTACTGCTGCCCTTTGTAAAGGACAGCGACACCGCAGACGCAATGGCAAAAAGCGCTGTTTATCTTGCGCTGGAGATAGCCGCTGCCACGGACTTTTCCGTTCAGGAGGCGGCTGACCCCTTCACCACGGTGGAGTTTGTAAGTGATGATGAGATAGACGCTGTGTTCACCCAGCTTGACAAGAGCGTGTTTGAGATATTCACGGGGCTGAGCGAGAACCCTTACGGTGGCTGCTACATACAGGACCTGACTCAGCTTGAAAAGATGAACGAGCTTATGACGGGGGAACATCTGGAGCAGTGGAAAACCCTGCTGACGGCACAGCTGGTATCGGCGAACGCAGAATTTCTTGCCACCGAGGCGGACAGCCTGGCAGGGCTTGAAAAAAAGGACAGCAAGGGCAGAGAGCACCAGGTGATGTTCTCACTGGTAACACTTTTTTATGATGAACTGAGCCCTATTTATGCACAGAAATACTACACCCCCGAGGCTGACGCTGCCCTGAGAGAGATGTGCGAGGAGATAAGGCAGAGCTACCGTGAGCTGATAACCGCAGCAGACTGGCTATCGCAGGAGGGCAGAGCTTCACTTCTGAGAAAGCTTGAAAACATCACCTTTGTGCTGGGCAGCGACGAGCGTGAGGAGACTGACCCCGAGGACGCAAAGCTGATAGCTGATACTTACCCCGAGACGGTGAAGAACTTTAACAAGCACGCTTTTGACGAAGATCTCGCCCTTATAGGTGAGCCCCGTGATATAAACATGGCAGGAATGTCCTCATTTGAGGTAAATGCCTGCTATGACCCGAATAACACCGTTACCATCACAGTGGCTATAATGCACCCGCCGTTTTTTGATGTGGGCGCTTCAAAGGGCACAAATCTGGGCGGCCTTGGCGATGTGGTGGGACATGAGATGGGTCACGCCTTTGACTCACACTGCATGGACTTTGACGAGAACGGCAACTATGACCCCGAATGGCTCAGCGAGGAGGACAGAAATGTGCTTGCTGAGAGAGCTGAGAAAATGCAGGACTATTTCAGCTCATACACCGTTATGGATATCTACCATGTAGACGGCGAAAAGACCGGCGGCGAGAACTATGCCGACCTGGGCGCAGTGGAATGTATCGTAAATATACTTAAAGACGATGACGAGGGACTGAGAGACTTTTTTGAGAGCCTGGCAGGCTCATGGGCTGAGTGCAAGACCGACCTGAGCGCCATACAGCAGCTGGAGAACGACGAGCACAGTCCCGAAAAGATAAGGGTAAACGCCGTGCTTTCAAGCTGTGACAAGTTCTATGAGATATACGATGTCAGGGAGGGGGACGGTATGTACCGTGCTCCCGAGGAAAGGGTGAGCAGGTGGTGATGATATGAGCTTAATAATCAAGCACACGTTTAAAAGTATGTGGGCGCACAAGCTTCGGACCTTCATACTGCTTTTCTGTATCACCGTTTGCAGCTTTGCGGCGATGATGAGCTTTGACATGGCAGGCACTCTGGAGTCTGCCATAAGATCGGCAACGGCAGCGCTGATAGGCTCAAGCGACATCGAAGTATCTGCCAACTACGACCTGCAGAGCGATTTTACCAAGGGGCTCCCCGAGAACACGGTGCTGCCGCTGAGAGTCAGCACCACCAGCTTTACCAAGCATATGGAGGGCACCTACGATATACTGGTGAAAAAGGACGCCACCGTTTTCGGAATGGACGTAAAGGCTGCTAAGGATATGAAGGTCATCCCTGCCGACGCTGACCTGGAGGGGCTGAATGCCGCTATCGGCAAGCCCATAGCCAGGGAGTTCGGCTATGAGGTGGGTGACACCATAGCCCTTTACAACGACTCAGACGAGCCTATGGAGTTCACCGTATCGGGTATATACGGCATGGATGGCGGCATACTCAGTGCAGGCAATGGCATAGCTGTCAGCGAGGAGTCGCTGGAAAAGCTTTACGGCGGCGAGCTGCCCGGGATAAGGACTGCATACATAGACATACATGACAACTCAAAAATTGACGAGTCTGTGGAGCTGTTAAAAAAGAACAACCCCTCGGCAGAGGTGGAGACGGTCTTTTCAGAGGACGAGGAAGCGGCAGTGCAGAACGTAATGAGGGTATTCATAGTGCTGTTCGTGGTATGTCTCATGCTGGTGATATTTGTGACCATATCCTCCTCCCAGAGGATAATCACCGAGAAAATGCCTGTTATCGGCACTTTCAGGAGCCTTGGCATTTCCACAAGGCTCACCTATTCAATGCTGCTGGGAGAAAATGCGGCATACGGTCTTATCGGTGCGCTGGCAGGCATTGCTGTCTACAAAGCAGTAAGACTGCCCATACTTGAAAGCCTGTTCGTAATTGACTCCACAAACGGAGAGGCGGTGCAGCTGGATTTCGGCAGCATTAAGATAACCACCGCTGTGATAATTGTGATATGCAGCATTCTGCTGGAATGCCTGTGCCCCTTAAAGGAGATACTGCTGGCGGTAAAGACCTCGATAAGAGACATAATCTTCTCCAACAAGGACACCCAGTACAGGCACGGAAGAGTCTCCACCGCGGTGGGTATAGCTTTTGGGGTGATATCGGCGGTAACGGCATTTTTTTCATTCAGCTTTCTGCCGGGGATGATCTGCTTTATCAGTGCGGCGATAGGTGCGGCGCTGCTGTTCCCGTATGTGCTGAGGTTTTTGGCAGGGCTGCTGGTAAAGGCTTTTGACAAATCAAACAAGCCCATAGCAAGGCTGGCGGCGGTTGAGGTCAGGGAGAAAAAGAGCACCGTGGGAAGCTCGGTGCTGTGCTTCACGGCGGCGGCGGTGTGCATTGTGGTATACGCCTTTGCGGTATCGCTGGGGGATTTTTACTCCCACGAGGAATACAAGGGCGATGTTGTGGTGGAATGCACCTATGAGACAGAAAAGGCAAGGTTCTCATATATCCCCGATCTTACGGGAGTAGAGCAAACCGAATACATTTACTTGCAGTACGACAAGGTGATGATAGACGGCAAAATGGTTTCCTCTGCGGACATGACCATCATGGTGATATACGGCTGGAAGGACGGGGGCTACAAGCTTTATGACGGCATTACGGGAGTTCCCGATGACATAAAAAAGGACGAATTGGTCATCACGCAGAGCTTTGCGGAAACTCTGGGAGTAAAGGACTCACAAAAGGTAAAGTTCACCTTTCAGGCAGAGGGCTTTATACCCAGAGAAAAGGACCTGACTGTAAGGGTCGCAGACGTTATAGACCAAAGCGGCGGTTCGACCTCTTTCTTTGTAGTGCATGAGGACCTGATAAAAGAGATATACCACGATTACCCCACCTACATAGTCACAAAATGCACAGACCCCGAGGGCGTGAGGGACACCATAAAGACCCACAGCGCAGACATGGTCAGCCAGGTAAGGACCATAGACGAGGTCAGGGAGGACCAGCAGACGAGCATAGCCAGCATAATGATGGTAATAAGGGCGATAATCATTATTGCGGCAGGCATGACATTTATCGGCGTTACAGGCAACAGGCTGATAGGCTTTGAGGGCAGAAAGCGTGAATGCGCAGTGCTAAGCTCTGTGGCAATGACAAGGCGGCAGCTGTCGCTAATGCTGTTTGAGGAGAGCTTGTTCGCCTCATTCATCTCGCTGGCAGTATCGGTGCCGCTGGCGATGTATATGTACAGGGTGTTCATGAAGATACTCAGCGGACTGGAGCTTTCGATACCTGTCACGCTGGAGATCGGCTCATATATCCGCCTGGCGGTGATACTCTGCGCAGTATTCACCATGTCGGCAATATTCACCATAAGGGCGCTTAGAAAAATGGAGCTGGCAGCTCAGCTGAAATATGAATAATGGAGGGTCATCATGTCTGAACTTATAGAGGTCATAAATGTTAGCAAAACATTCGGAAAGGGCGAAGCTGCGGCAAAGGTGCTGAGCGGTGCATCGCTCAGTGTGCAAAAGGGGGAGTTCGTTTCACTGATGGGAGCTTCGGGCAGCGGAAAGTCAACGCTTTTGTATCTTATCGGCGGTATAGACAGGCAGTTTCAGGGCACTATCAGGATATGCGGAGAGGACATAGGCGCTATGAAGGAGCGTGAGCTCTCAAAGCTGAGGCTTGATAAGATAGGGTTCATCTTCCAGTTTTACAACCTGGTGCAGAATTTGAACGTTGAGGACAACATACTGCTGCCCGAGATGACCAAGGGACGCAAACGCTCAGAGCTCAAAGAAAGCCTTGAAGAGATACTGAAAATAACAGGGCTCACCGACAAGCGCAAGGCTATGCCCAACCAGCTTTCGGGAGGACAGCAGCAGAGGACCGCCATCGCCCGAGCAGTATTGGCGTCCCCCGAGATAATACTGGCGGACGAGCCCACGGGAAACCTTGACTCGGCAGCAGGCGAGGAGATAATGAAGCTTTTCTCCGGAATAAACAAGGAGAAGGGCATAACAATACTACAGGTAACGCACTCCGAGACCTGTGCAGCTTACGGCTCCAGGATAGTCAGGCTCGCAAACGGTAAAACAGAGTAGTGCGCCGCCGCTAAAATAATATAGAATAAAGAATAATGAATAAATAATAATGAAGGCATCGCCTGCGGCAATAAAAAAGACCGCAGTGCGGACCTTCCGGTTTATTCATTATTCTTTTTTTGCGTGTTTGTGCAAGCGATAGTTTATCATACTGTTTGCAGGCTTTACCGGGGAAAACCTTTCTGAAGAAAGGTTATTCCCCAGACCCCTTTCCAAAGA
>CALCRR010000033.1 GCA_937894495.1 uncultured Ruminococcus sp.
TATGTAATGGTCAAATCGAGCGGGGTATCGTATCCCAGTATGTTCAGGACAGCGAATCCTCCAAGAATGGTGATGAAAGCAGCCATTAGATGTCCGATTACTCCCATGACGATGGCTATAGTCATATGTCCTGCCAAAGGTTTGACTAGACCCAGCAGCCTCTTCATGACTGTGAATCCTCCTCTCTGCGTCATGCTACATCAACTCCGTAGTTCTCTAGGGCCATCTGAGTGTTCCACAGTCTGCTGTAGACCCCGTCCTTGCTGAGAAGGTCGGCATGTGTGCCCTGTTCTTTTATCTCTCCAGCTTCCATGACATAGATGTTGTCGCTGTTGGTGACGTTGGCAAGACGGTGTGAGATAAGGATGACAGTGTGGTCCTTGGCGATCTCGTTGATCCTCGTCATGATGTCGGCCTCGCTCTCAATGTCGATATTGGATGTCGCCTCATCAAAGATGTAGACCTTGCTGTCGTGAAGCAATGCCCTGGCCAATGCAAGTCTCTGTCTCTGTCCTCCGGAAAGGTTGGTGGCCGATTCGTTAATCATCGTATCCAATCCGCTCTCGTTCTTCAGGAATGCTGCGAGGTTCACCTTTTCCAATGCATCCCACATCTCGTCGTCGTTCGCATCGATCTTCCCGAGCATCAGGTTGTCCCTGACGGTACCCTTGAAGAGGTAACTCTGATGGTTGATGTATGTGATGTCATCAAGGAGACATCCTTCGTTGATATCCGATATCTCTTTTCCACCGATCGTTACCGATCCGCTGTAGTTTTTGTTCCTTCTCATTAGGACGGAGGCTATCGTTGATTTACCACAACCACTCTCTCCGACGATCGAGGTGAAACTTCCGTTGGCGAATTCCATGTTGACCCCGTGAACGACCTCGCGGTCATCGTATGAGTAATGGAGATTGTCCACCTTGATGTCCGTGATATCGGGGAATTGTTCTGTCTTCTGCTCTGGTTCGGGTAGATCCAGGAGTGCGAATATCTTGTCGCTGGCCGCCATCCCGTTCATAGCTACATGGAAGTAGCTTCCGAGCCTGCGCATCGGCAGGAAGAAGTCAGCTGCCAGTAGGATTATCATGAGCATCCCGGCTAGGTCCACAGATCCATTCTCGAATTGGAGCGCTCCGACGATGATCCCCAGGGCAGCACCGCCGTAGGCGATAAGGTCCATTATTGTGACAGAGTTGAGCTGCATTGTCAGCACCTTCATGGTTATCCTGCGAAAATGCTCGCTCTCCTGCTGCATTTTTTTGGTGGTGTGCTCGTCAGCCTGATATATTTTAAGAGTTGTAAGACCCTGTAGATTTTCCAGAAAAGTGTCTCCCAGGGCTGCATACTGTCCCCAGTATTTGCCCAGCAGCTTTTTGGCGAGCTTCTGCACCATCATGATAGCTCCCGGTATCAGCGGCACACATATAAGCAGCACCGCAGCCGACCTGAGGCTCACAAAGCTGAGCACCGCAAACAGTGTGAGGGGTGCTAAAAACGCATAGAAAAACTGTGACAGAAACTGCCCGTAGTAGGTCTCCAGCTGGTCTACCCCCTCTACCGAAAGCTGCACTATCTCGCTGGTGGGCACGCTTTCACGGTAGCTCATTCCCAGCCTTAAAAGCTTTCTGAATATTAGCTCTCTCAGCTTTTTCTTCACCGATCTTGATGAAAGATAGCTGCACTGCTCCTGCACGCGTGAGCACACAAACCTGACGATCAGCGAACATACCGCAGCTGCGGCGGCAAAGGCATAGTCTTTCATATTCGCCGATCGGCTTATCATTTTATCCATAAGCTTAGCCACAGCAAATATCATGACAATGTTTGAAGCAAGGCTGACCCACTGGGCTGCCACATTGCCGAATATGTATTTTTTGCTGTCTCCCATCTCCCTGATAAGTCTCTTTTTTATCATGCGATCCCCCTCTTATATCGGCAGCACAAAGGGCTTGCCGTCTATATACGTCAGCCGCAGCTCAACACCGTAGACCTCTTTTATCAGCTCCTGCGATATCATCTTCTCAGGCTCGCCCTGAGCTATCACCCTGCCGTCCTTCATGGCTATCATCTCGTCTGAATAGTAAAGTGACTGGTCAATGTCGTGCAGCACCATGACTACAGTTATATTATACTCTGTTTTGAGCCGTTTGACAAGCCTTAAAATTTCAAGCTGATAGCGAATGTCAAGATAAGTGGTGGGCTCGTCAAGAAAAAGTATCTTCGTATCCTGCGCCAGCGCCATAGCTATCCACACCCTTTGCCTCATACCGCCCGAAAGCTGGGATATAGCCTTGTCCTTATAGTCCTCGGTATTGGTGATCTTCATTGCAAGCTCTATCTTTTCCTCGTCCTCCTCGGTGCTGCCGGGGGTGATGAAGCTTTTGTGTGGGGTGCGCCCGTAGCCAATAAGCTTTTTAACGGTCATATCATCGGGGGCGGTATTGTACTGGTGTACTATAGCCACCTGCTTTGCAAAATCTCTCAGCTTGATACCGCTTATATCCTTGCCTTTGAGCTTTATGCTTCCGCTCCGGGGTTTGAGATTTTTTGTTATAAGATCAAAAAGGGTGCTTTTGCCGCAGCCGTTGGCGCCGATAAGGGTGGTTATCTTACCCTCGGGTATCTTCACGCTCAGGTCCTTGATAACGTGGTTGTCGCCGTATGAGTAATTAAGCTTGTCTATCTCAAAAACCTCAGCCATTTTTCTTCACCGACCTTCTTAAAAGTATGATAAAGAACGGTCCCCCCACCACAGACATTATCATGCTTGCACTTATCTCATAGGGATAAGCTATCCTTCTGCCCACAGTGTCTGCCAGCAGAAAAACAAATGCCCCCAGCAGCATGGTATAGGGGATAAGTATGCGGTGAGAGCTGCCCACCAGCAGCCTTGCGATGTGGGGAACGATAAGTCCCAGAAAGCTGATGGGACCGATAACAGCTGTGGATATCGAAGCCAGCAGGCAAGCCGCAAAGCTTATAAACAGCCGTGAGCCGTTGACGTTCACCCCCAGTGACCGCACTGTTTTGTCCTCCAGACCGAGCAGATCGCAGCGCTTGGCGGCAGATAACGCCAGCACCAGTCCCGGTACCGCATAGCAGATAAGGGTCTTCAGATCAGCCCACGTTTTCATGGTTATGTTGGCGTTGACAATGCTGGCTGCCCCCGTGTACTCTGAGCCCGTTGCTGAGTTGAAGCAGCTCATAAGCCCTGTGAACATTGCGTTTACCGCCACCCCCACAAGTATCAGCCTCAGCGGATCAAGTCCGCCCTTCCAGCTCAGAAAGAATACCAGAAAGCAGGCAAAGCCGCCGCCGAAAAATGCAAAAACAGGGGTAACAAAGAAAAGCTGGGGATAAAACGCCGCTATGAGCACCGCCGTAAAGCTTGCCCCCGAGCTTATACCGATTATCCCGGGGTCTGCCAGGGGGTTTTTCATCACCGCCTGCAAAAGCACTCCCGATACTGCCATTGCCGCGCCCCCCAGCATGGCTATAAATATCCTGGGAAAACGCAGGTCGTATATGGCTGCAACAGTCTTGTCATACTCAATAAACAGCCCACTGAAAAGCTGTCGGGGGGTCGCTTTAAGGCTGCCCGTGTTCACGGCTATCACAAACAGCCCCAGACACAGCAGGGCGGTGATGATAAATGCCGAGATCGTTCTTGACTTACTTTTCATTTCGATCCTCCGGGTACAGCAGCGGCTCTAATTCCTCCAGCGCCTGCGGGTAGCTGAAATTAGCGCTCATGCCGAAATATTCATAGCTCAGGTCATACACCCTGCCGTCCTCTACTGCCTTGAAATGCTTCCAGATATCGTTGGTGCGAAATTCCTCGTCGAACATCTCCACCACATCATCAGGCAGGGCATGGGCGCAGCGCAGTATCACATCGGGCTCTTTTTGCTTCATATCCTCGGTGTTTACGTTTAAAAACTCCTGCCCGTCACCGTCGCCGTAAACGTTTATGCCCCCTGCCAGCTTGACAAGGCTGCCCACATAGCTTGACTCGGTGGCGATTATATACGACCCGGGCAGCCCCATGAGCACCAGCACCTGCGGACTCTCTCTGCCCTCGTTGCGGCTGTTGTAGTCTGACATAAAACCGTTGTATTCGGCTATCAGCGCATCAGCCTGCTGACGGCGTGAGAACAGCTCACCCAGCTCGTCTATTGACTGATACATACCGTCAACGCTTTTTAAATTCAAAAAAACGCTTTTAACGCCGATGCCTGCGTACTTTGGCTGAAGATCGCCCTGTAAGGTCGATGGGCTCAGCACCCAGTCGGGCTCCAGCGACTTTACTATCTCCACATCGGGAGACATAGCCATGCCGATACGCTCAGCCTCATCATAGCGGCTGGGTATGGTGCTTATGTTTGTGTCGCACACCCCCACCAGGTCAAGCTCCAGCTTATCGCATATAGCTGCCACCGCAGGTGATGTGGCAACAAGCCTGCTGTCCTCATAGCTGATACTGCCGCTTTCGGCAGCCTTGCTCTCTTCGGGGTGCTGGTCAACGCAGCCTGCCAGCGTTACCGTCAGTGCTGCTGCGGCTGCCAGTGCAAGTATTCTTTTTTTCATCACTGCCGCCTCCTGTGTGCTATAACTCCGCCGGCTATGCAGGCTGCCGTTATGGCTGCTGCCGTCGCTATGGGAACAGCCGCATTGTGCCGGGCTTTGTCTTTGGTATTTTTGCTTTCAGCCTTATCTTCACCTTGCGAAAGGGGGAATATCTCATTGCCCTGTTCATCAAAAAACGTCAGCCCCTTGGCGTCATTGACCACCGTCTCGGGTATATTATACACCTCGCCGCCGCTTTCAGCAGGGCTTTCGTTGTCATCATTTTCGGGAGTCACACCGTCATCAAGCTCGGTGACAAAATCGCCGCTGCCTGCTTTAAGGTCCGAGAAATCTATGTAATACACAACATCTCTGCCCATAGGTATAACGTAAAAGGTGGCTCTTACCACACAGCTCTCATCGGGTATCTCAAAGCGGAAGTCGCTTTCGTTGAGGTCAAGGTCCTCCTTCATTATATCATATTCCGCCTCGGTGAAGGTCTCATCGCCGCGCTGCTGCACCATAAAATCCACATTTTCTATGTTGTCCATAAGGGCGAGCCTTACGGTGGCATAGGTCCTGCCCTCCTGCTGCTCGATAAGCCCCTGTGTGAGGGTGGCGCCCTCGGTCATCGACTGCCCCAGCACCTCGGAGCTCTCACCGCCGCTGTCCTCTATCACCCCCGTCACAGGGTGGCGGTAGTGGGGGGTCACGGTGCAGGTGTATGCGCCGTCCTCCAGCGCAGGCACAGGCATTGCCGACAGGTTCAGGCACACCGCCGCTGCGGCAGCTATGCTGAAAAGGCTTCTGATCTTCATTTTTATAATCCGCCTTTCTGCGAAAGGCACCAATAGGGTTATGAAAAAAG
>CALCRR010000034.1 GCA_937894495.1 uncultured Ruminococcus sp.
GAATCGTCATGGCTCCAGCGCTTGTTATCCATAAAGAAAGCGTGGAGGTGGTCATTGTCAAAATCGAACGCCGCAAGTATTGCAGATGACAGGTCATCAAGCGTTTTGTTCGAGGCAATCTTGATATGACGATAGCAGCCTTTCATGAGCGAAACGCTGATGACGTATGTTTTCTTGGGTATTTGTATTCTTGCTTTCATGGGGGTCTCCTTTGTTGGTTGAAAATTTCGTTGATGTGACAAAATTTAACACTTACAAACACTAAACCTTAATTCATAAAACTGACTCACCCATTTGGGCAGCGTGATATAGCTGTTATCAGATCTTATTGTTTGCATAGTCCTTTTGCCGACTCTTTTATCAAGTATTGCAAAAAGGCGAACAATATAATTATCACTACTCAGCGCGTCAGCAATCGGCATAGACAAAAATGCAGTAGCTGCTGATAAAAAATCCATTTCGCTGTAGGTGCAGTTTTTATCCCATTCGGGCTTTAGGATTTCTTCGGCATTTTCCCATTCAACGCCGCTATCATATAACCTTGAAAACCCATAGTCCTGCTCATAACCTTCTGCCCATGTGAAGCCCACCAGTTCAGTCTTATCCAAAAGAATAGCAGCACGACCATAAGCGTTATGAACATCATGATAACGTGTCAGGAAATAAGTTATCCTGTCCTTTAACGGTTCGCATAAATGATTCGACAACTGTTTATTAAGTCCTGACCATGATTTGTAATGATTCATTGAAATCCTCCAAATACCGTTCGTTTTATAATGGTTAATTTCTAATATGAGAGTAATTCATCAGTAGTATTTCTGACTCCGATAAGAGTTACTCCGTCAGGCAAGAACTTAAAGCTTACATTCCAGCTTTCAACGCCTTTTGCTACAGCCTCGCTCATTACCTGCTTGACTTCCTCATAATGGGTGCTGTGCAGATGCGGCTTTTTCTCGGTCGGCTCATACTGCTGAACGGTGAGCAGTATGGCACGTTCATGGTCTGCAAGAGAGCCTGCAAGCTCCTTAACGTGTTTTACCATTCTGTCTGTCGAAGAAAAAGGCGTGACTTTTTTTGTCTTTATATGGCTGCCGTATTTAACATCTATCGTTGTAAGCGGAGTCTTGACTTCAAGATAGGTGCTGCCGACAAGAAAATCCAGCTTAGATACACCGAGAAAAACCTCTCTTTTAACACTCTTGTATTCCGAAACCATTTCATCAAGCTGATGAGTATTCAGCGCCCATTCTACAAGACGGTTTGAGAGGATAAGGTTAATGCCGACCCAGTTTTTATTCTCGCATTTCGGCGGGTCAAAGGATACTGCTTCGACTGTATATTTCAGCTTGCGCTTTGGGTCATCGCTATGCGATACAAGGCAAGGAATGCCAGATAAGTCTACATCAGCTATTCGTGTGGTAGCAGGACAATGGCATTTCACGGTTTGTCCGTTTAAGCTTACGTTCATTGTAAACTGCGAATTTCTTTTTTCTATTACTGCTTCTATAAGTGGTTTATCAAATAGGTATTTTTGCATTATAATTATTCACGCTCCGTGATTGGATTATATTGTAATTATACCATGCCCCACCCAATTAGTCAATAAACCAACAGTCAAATCCCTTAAACTCGCACTTTAAGGGCTATCGTTATTTTAAAGAATTTTAATAAATATCGGCAAAAATCGTTTTCGCTCTTGACTTTCAAGCTGAAATCTGTTATACTATTATTATAGTGATCAGCTATGCAGCTTGAAAACTGAATAAATCCCCTATGTTGAAAAGACACTAACGATTTATCTACCGATATTTAGAATCAAAAATCTGAAATCGGAGG
>CALCRR010000035.1 GCA_937894495.1 uncultured Ruminococcus sp.
ATACGAGATGTAGCCGTGACTGGAGTTCAGACGTGTGCTCTTCCGATCTGGTATAATATTATCTGTAAAAATTTGAGTGAATTTTAAAAGGAGGAGCTTAATGTGCATAAAGCATATCTTGTACTTGAAAACGGCACTGTTTTTGAAGGTAAGAGCTTCGGCGCTGTTGGCGAGGCAGCAGGCGAGATAGTTTTCACAACAGCTATGACAGGCTATCTTGAGACTCTCACCGACCCCAGCTATTATGGTCAGATCGTTGTACAGACCTTTCCGCTCATCGGCAATTACGGTGTTATCCCCGAGGATTTTGAAAGCAGCCGTCCTCACGTAAAAGCATATATTGTAAGACAATGGTGTCAAGAGCCCAGCAATTTCCGCTGCCAGGGTGATCTTGATATTTTTTTGCAAAAAAACGGCATTGTGGGGCTTTACGGCATAGATACAAGGCAGCTCACAAGGATAGTGAGGGAGCACGGCGTTATGAACGGCAAGATCGTCAGCGAGTATGACGGCACCCTGCCCGAGGACATAAAGAGCTATAAGATAACCGACGCTGTTAAAAATACCACCTGCGGCGAAGAGCAGACCTTTTCACCCGAGGGTGAGGTAAAAAGAAAAGTGGTGCTCTACGACTTCGGCGCAAAGGCTAATATCTGCCGCTGCCTGGTGAACAGGGGCTGTGAGGTAACAGTCGTGCCAGCATACACCACTGCTGAGAGAGTGGCAGAGCTCGCCCCCGACGGCATAATGCTCTCAAACGGTCCGGGAGACCCTGCGGAGAATGTTGAGATAATAGCAGAGCTTAAAAAGCTCAGCGAGAAAAAGATACCCACCTTTGGTATCTGTCTGGGTCACCAGCTTTATGCGCTGGCTCACGGCGCAAAGACCCATAAGCTCAAATACGGTCACAGGGGCGCAAACCAGCCCTGTACCGATGTTAAAACCGGCAGAGTATATATAACCTCGCAGAACCACGGCTATGCAGTGGTGAACGACTCGCTGCCCAAGGGGGCTGAGGTAAGCTTTGTTAATGCCAACGACGGCACCTGCGAGGGTGTACGGTATGTAAACGAGCCTGCGTTCTCGGTGCAGTTCCACCCCGAAGCCTGCGGCGGACCGCATGACACCGCCTATCTTTTCGATGAATTCATTGATCTCATTGAAAAAGAAAG
>CALCRR010000036.1 GCA_937894495.1 uncultured Ruminococcus sp.
AAGACACTAACGATTTATCTACCGATATTTAGAATCAAAAATCTGAAATCGGAGGGAATCGAAAATGGAGATAGCTTATACATTATATAGAGTGTCAACCAAACAGCAGGTAGATAAGGTCAAGGACGATATACCAATGCAGAAAGAGGCTTGCAGAGAGTTCGCCGATAAAATGGGCTGGACTATTGGTAAAGAGTTCCTTGAAAAAGGTGTGTCAGGCTTCAAGGTATCTGCTAATGACCGTGACGCTATCCAGGAGTTAAAGGATGCTGCACTCAAGGGTGAGTTTCAGATACTACTTGTGTTCATGTTCGACAGAATCGGGCGAATTGATGACGAAACACCGTTCATAGTAGAATGGTTCGTCAAGCACGGAGTGAAGGTTTGGAGCGTTCAGGAGGGTGAGCAGAGGTTCGATAGTCATGTCGATAAACTTATGAACTACATAAGGTTCTGGCAGGCTTCGGGCGAAAGCGAAAAGACCTCAATGCGAATCAAGACCCGTATGCAGCAGCTCCGTTCGGAGGGCAGCTATACTGGCGGTCCCGTACCGTTCGGATATACTCTTGTGAATACCGGCAGAAAGAATAAGCGTGGTAAAGATGTTCATGATCTTGCGATAGAGCCTGTCGAAGCCGATTGGGTAAGAGATATTTTCTCAAAGACCTTGCATGAAGGCTACGGCTCGTTTAGATGTGCTGACTACTTGAATAAGCAGGGAGTGAAAACTCACAACGGCTATATGTTCCAATGCAATACGATAATCAGGATACTTAAAAACAGACTGTATTGCGGATATATGGGTTCGGGTGAGAATGTTTCACCTCAGATGAAGGAGTTGCAGATCATTGACGAAATGACCTTTGAGAGAGTACAGATGATACTGGAACAGAGGGCGGTCAAGTATGAGAAGAAATGCGAAGTCGCAAGAATGACCAAAACTAAGCTGCTGCTTTCCGGGATAATGTACTGTGGAAGCTGCGGTGGAGCGCTCACAAGTATGGGTCACAGTGAAAAGTGGAAACGCAAGGACGGAACGGAAAGGGAAGCTCCCAGACCGAGATACGTCTGCTACCACAAGAACAGAAACCTTTGTGAGTGTGACGGACAGACTACCTATCTTGCGTACAAGGTTGACAATATCGTAATAGAGGTTGTAAAGGATATGTTCTCGCATATCAAGGAGTCACCTGACGAGGCTGCTCTCAAAAGGAGCTTTGACAAGGAAATGAGAAGCTGTAAGGCTAAGATCACAAAGATAGATCATGACCTTGAAAGAGAAAAGAAAAAGCTGACAACGCTCGAAAATGAAGTCGCTGACAGCCTGATGGGAGAGAGTCAGTATTCACCTGAATTGCTGAACAGATTGATAGATCAGCAGACAAGGCAGGTCGCTCAGTTGGAAACCTCTAAAGAAACGATAGAAACGGAAATGGTAAGCAAGAGAAAGTCGATGGAGAATGTCAAGCCAATGTATGATACATTCAAGGGCTGGGCAGACGAGTTCGACAGCTGCACCATTGAACGTAAAAAAAATGATAATATCTCAACTCATATCACGGATCGAGCTGAACAGAGGGTACGATGTAAAGATCGTGCTCGATATGAATTATAGGCAGTTCTGTGAGGATTGGGATAACATAAAAGGAACCCAAAAGGACTAAACGTTATCTAAATGTTAATTCCTTATATTTTTTAACATAAGTGATGTACAACGAACTGACACCCCTAGAGCATTCGGCTGTTAACCGAAGGGTCGTTGGTTCGAGTCCAACTGGGGGAGCCAAGTCGGACAAATCCGAACCGCACGGACAGCGGCTCGGATTTGTTGTTTTATGCAGGGAAAGCAGTCGTAGGGATAGTTGTAGATCTGTGAATATTGTGATAGCGATAATGCGCTGTACTTCAGAAATGGAGTGCAGCGCATTTTTTATTTATCATCAAGTTTAGTTTTTATTCAATGCTATCCCAAGCTGAAAATACAAATCAGCTTTCTCATTTGTCATCGTGCGATAGTTTGAAACGAGTTCCTTTTCAGTTTCAGTGAGTACAGAGACCTCGCCGTCTTCATTGAAAAACTCAGATAGAGAAATACCGAGTGGAACAAGCAGTTTTTTCAAAGTTTCTATCGTCGGCTGATTCTTGCCGTTTTCAAGATCGCTGATGTGTCCCTGCGAAATATTTGTCTCCTGCGAAAGTCTGTAGATACTTATCTTCTTCGATTCCCTTATAAATCTTAGTCGCTCTCCAAATTCCATAGTTTCACTATCCTTACATTGAGTTTCTTTCTTTTTTATTATAATACATTTTCAATCATATTTTAATCTAAAAATACCGAATATAATACATATTTATAAGGATATAAAATGTTTACAATATAGTTTTATTATATCGAAGAAAATAGTTATCTATGCAGATATAATATAAAATGAGAAACAGAGTTACTGTTTGGTGTTTCTTACCCTATATAAATAAAAAAAAGCCAGTAGCAAGGGCATTTCCCGCTATCGGCTTTTCGCAAAACTTTTAATTTTGTGGTAATATATATTTACATACTACATTTCAATATAATTATACAGCATTATGACAATAAAGTCAATAGCTTGTAGAAAATTTTATTATTTTAACTAAAATGGTATAGCATTATTTGTAAATGCGGAGGTCGGATATGGGAAAGTATAACATCTATAAACGCAAGGATGGAAGGTTTGAGGGTCGTCTGTACTGCACCGAAAACGGTTCACGTTCATATCGCAGCTTTTACGGTAGTTCATACGATGATGTGGTTAGGAGAATAGACAGCTTACTTCCTGATTATGAAAAAACGGAGATTACCGTCAGGGAACTGCTTGATAAATGGCTGCAATCCGTGATCCCGAGGGTAAAGCAGTCAACGGCTTCAAATTATCAGATGAAGCTGAATCGACATATTTTACCATACTTTTCTGCAATTCGCTGCTGTGATTTCTCACCTTCCGATGTCTATTCCTTTATAAATAAAAAAGAGTCTGAGGGGCTTTCATCAAGATACATTTCAGATATGATAGTTCTGATCAAATCTGCATTCCGTTTTGCGGCAAGGACATTGAGGATATTTAACCCATTGGACGGCGTTCATTTTCAAAAACAAGAACGCTCGGAAATACAGATATTAAATACAGATCAACAGAAAAAGCTGACAGCCAGATTTTCAAATTCTCCGACTCATACAGATGTGGGCATAGCGCTCTCCCTTTATACCGGACTGCGAATAGGCGAAGTGTGTGCTATGAAATGGTCTGATATCGACCTTGATAAACGTATTTTGACCGTCAATCATACTATCCAGCGCATACAGAATTTTGAAGGCGGCAACAAAACAAGACTTGTTATCACAGAACCGAAAAGTGTCCATTCCAAACGTACTATCCCTATCCCCGACGGTATCATTCCGTTATTGAAAAGGTTTCAAGGGGATAAGGAATCTTTTATCCTGTCCGGGACAGACAAGCCGGTTGAGCCACGCACCATGCAGAACAGATTTGCTGCAATACTAAAAAACGAAAATCTACCGTCAGTACACTACCATTCTCTGAGACACGCATTCGCTACAAGAGCTGTCGAGGTGGGTTTTGATATAAAGACGCTTTCAGAGATTCTTGGACACAGCAGCGTAGAGTTGACTTTGAATTTATATGTGCATTCCTCGCTTGAACGTAAGCGAACCTGCATGAATCTGATGACGGTATAATTATAACGTCATTGTACCGTCTGGATGTATCTTGAAAATATACTGATAATCGCTGTATATTGCTATTTCTTTCAATCGGCTGCGCAAAATTAAAAGTTTTGCGAAACATTTTATTACATTGGAATTAATAATATTATGTCCGAATTTTTGACGACACGGTGAGAAGGAGTTGATTTTATGAAGAAAAGAATTTTGAGTTCTTTCATGGCGTTTTTGATGATTTGCAGTTTTTCCTGCATTTTACCGGAAAATTGTGTCATGAATATTACAGCATATGCTATATCTGAAAATGATGTGGTGTCATGGATGAGTTCTTATAATGGGAAAACAATTTCTGATGGTGGAACGCAATGCGTAGCAGCATTCAATTCATATTTACGTTTATTTGGAATAACCAATCCGATTGGTCAATATCCAGTTGGCGGAGCAAAACAAATCTTCGATTACCCTGCACCTGTTGGTTGGCAAAAAATCAATGGCAGCGGCAATTACTGTGTAGGTGATATTGTAATCTGGAATGGCAACGTTGGCGGTGGATATGGTCATGTTGGAATGGTATATTCTACATCAGGTGGAGTCAAAATATTTGATCAAAACTGGGTGGTGAAAAACCAGTGCGGTATTCATAACATTTCTTCTGAAGGTTCTATTAGAGGTGTTTTTAGACCACCTCTTTCTACAACTACTGGATGCTCTTGTAGCGACAGCTACGCCGGGACCTACGAAGCGACAGCTAATGGAGGTTTGATAATCAGAAGCGGACATGGTACAGGCTATGGACAGATAGGAACAATTCCTAAAGGAGCGCAGTGTACTGTAACAAAGGGCGATGGCACGTGGGCTCATGTTTCATACAATGGCGTTAATGGATATTCATCAATGCAGTATCTTAAATTAGTGCAAGCTGCAAATCATTCACCATTAGGTTATGTTGACTTAGTTGAAGGCGGAGAATGTTCTGTTCATGTACGAGGTTGGGTTTATGATCCAGATCTTCCATCTCAATCCCTTGAAATTCATGTGTATATTGGCGGGAATGTTGGAGAGAGTACAGTAATCACTCGTCAAACTGGTGTGATGGCAAATCAATATAGAGAAGATGTTAATGCTGCTTGTGGTATTTCTGGTAATCACGGATTTGATCAGTGGATTTCCACAACTGCGAGAGGAGATCAACCTGTTTATATTCATGTAGTAGATGCTAATGATTCAAACGGAAATACAATTGTCAAGAGTGGCGACACATTTAAGTTTACAGCCAACATTACAGAAAAACAGGGGCATGTAATGACAGAGTCGGAAGCAGCAGGACAGACAATTCCAGATGGTGAATACTGGATAATAAGTGAGCTTGGACGGAGAGTATATCTTGATGTTCCCGGAACCGCTTATCCTGCGGCAAGTGGAGAAAAACTCATAGTGACTGAAGGTAGTACATTACCTGATAAATATGATACATGGAAAGTAACATATCTTAATAATGGTTTCTACAAAATAACTCAAAATGGGAAAGATATTGCTATAGATGTTCCTGGTGCATCATTGAATCATAAGACAAAAGTTCAAACTCATGGTGATAATGAAACAGTAGCACAGCAGTGGTCAATAAAAGAAACGACCGATCATGGATATTCTATCCAGTCAAGAGCAAATGGATATTACCTTGATGTGGCAAACGCAAAAATAGGAGAAGATGGATATCTTCAGACACATGAAGGTAATGGCTCTAAAGCTCAGTCGTGGTGCTTTGTTCCATTTTATTCCGATGACAGACCAATAGAAGATGGTGAGTACTACATTAAATCAGCAGCAGGTGAGGCATATTTAGATGTAGATGGCGACTTCAATTATACAAATGGAGCTAATGTTCAGGTTTGGAATAATAAAGCGGACATTTTCAATCTAACATATGTTGGAAATGGTTACTACACTGTCATAGAAAAGACAACTGGATTATCTCTTGATGTAGAAGACGGTGATGAAGCAGCATTTCTCAACAGAAAGAATATTCAGCTTTGGGAATATAATCCGAACAACAAGAGAGGACAATTATGGCGTATAGTTGATGAAGGTAATGGTAATTATCGACTGATATCAATGCTAAGCGGATATTCTCTTGATCTTGCAGGAATGAAAACGGCAAATGGTACTAATGTTCAGCAACACCCATACAACACATCTAATGCTCAGAAATGGTCGCTTGAAAAAGTACATGAACACAGCTATACCGAAAAGGTAGTTCCCGCTACCTGCACAAGCAAGGGTTATACACTCCATACCTGTACAGTATGCGGAGACAGCTACAAGGACAATGAGACAGAACTTGGCGCTCATAAGTTTGGCGCATGGACAACAACTGTTGAGCCGACAACCACAACGGAGGGAGCAGCAGTTCACAAGTGTACAGTATGCGGCAAGGAGGAAACAAAGACTCTTGACAAGCTGCCGCAGGAGGTAGACCCGAATGCACCGCAGATAGTGGTTGAGAGCGTAACTACCAGCGCAGGTCAGACAGTAAAAGTAAATGTCAATATAAAGAATAACCCCGGGATCTCAAACTGCCTCTTTAAAGTAGGCTATGATAAGAATGTTATGACCCTTGTTGGTGCGGAGTCAAAGGATCTTGGAACATTGCTAAATGGCTCAGTTGATGAATCTCCATACATCGTTTCATGGACTAACCCTGTTGAGAACAGTAATGTAAATGGAACAATCGTTGAGCTAACCTTTAAGATAAAGGAAAATACAAGTGAAGGGAC
>CALCRR010000037.1 GCA_937894495.1 uncultured Ruminococcus sp.
AAGGCTCAAACATAGCGTGCGGTGAAAGGCTCAAAAGAAGTAGGAACGAAATCAGCCGCTTCCGTTGCGTCAGCCAAGAAAAAACCTAAAAAGTACAGCGATGAACGACAGTAAACCAAGCGGCACGATAGTCACCATACGGACATAAGTACAGCGAATTAAAGCGCAGGGTCAAGCCGGGCGCCAGACGGCTTGCGGGGGTTGCCCTCGACGCAGTCAGGGCGGGGCAGAGCCCCAGCTCAAGGCACAAAAGGAGAAATTATTATGACAACAACAAAAACCAAGATCACAGAGCTTCTGGGGGTAAAGTACCCCATACTACAGGGCGGCATGGCGTGGATAGCTGAGCACACGCTAGCATCTGCCGTGACCAATGCAGGGGGCTGCGGAATAATCGCAGGCGGCTCTGCGCCCATTGACTACCTGAGAGAGCAGATAAGGCTCACAAAACAGGCAGTGGGGGACAAGCCCTTTGGTGTGAACATAATGCTTATGAGCCCCAATGCCGAGGAGCTGGCAAAGCTTGTGATAGAAGAGGGCGTGCCCTTTGTTACCACAGGGGCAGGCAACCCCGGCAAGTTCATGGCTGCATGGAAAGAAGCCGGCATAAAGGTTATACCCGTGGTGCCTTCGGTGGCGCTTGCAAAGAGAATGGAAAGATCGGGAGCTGACGCTGTTATCGCAGAGGGTACAGAGTCGGGCGGTCACATTGGCGAGAACACCACCATGTGCCTTGTTCCGCAGGTAGTTGATGCAGTCAGCATACCCGTTATCGCCGCAGGCGGAATAGCCGACGGCAGAGGTATAGCCGCATCGCTCATGCTGGGCGCCCAGGGAGTTCAGGTAGGCACACGTTTTCTGGCAGCTGAGGAATGTCAGATACACTCCACCTACAAAGAGCTGGTGGTAAAGGCAAAGGACACCGACAGCATAGTTACGGGACGTTCAACAGGTCACCCCTGCCGCAGCGTCAAGACCAGGTTTGCTAAAAATCTGGCAGCAGGGGAGTTCAACGGCTCCATAACTCCCGACGAGTTTGAGGAGCTTACCCTTGGCTCGCTGAGAAAGGCTGTGCAGGACGGCAACCTTGAAGAAGGCTCGTTCCTCTGCGGAGCTATCGCAGGCATGGTAAACGAGGTAAAGCCTGCTAAGGATATTATCGAGGAAATGTTTACCCGGGCGGAAGAGGTGCTGGGCAGGTAATATATCAGAAGGAGAGCAGTATGGCAGTTGACGAGCTGAAAAAATATACAGCCGAGGAATTTCTGCAAATGGAGCTGGGCAGCGAAAAGCAGTATGAGCTGATAGACGGCGTTATAGTTTCCTACAGCGCCCCTAACGAGCTCCATCAGGATATAGTTCTTGGTCTGGGGTCTGAGCTCAGGAGCTTCATCAGGGGTAACGGCGGCAGCTGCAAGCCTTTTATTGCACCCTTTGATGTTAAGCTTGATGACCACACTGTCGTTCAGCCTGATGTGCTGGTGGTGTGCGACCAAAGCAAGCTTGACGGCAAGCGCTGCAACGGTGCCCCCGATATTGTGATCGAGGTGGTATCCTCTGATAAGAAAAACGACTACAGCATAAAGCTGGAGATATACAAGGAAGCAGGAGTCAAGGAATACTGGATAATTGATCCCTCTGCTGAAAGAACGGTAGTATATATCTTCGACAACAGCAGGGTCACTGATCTTAATATCTACACCTTTGATAAGCCTGTTCCCGTAAACATTTTCGGCTCGGCGCTGACTATAACTATAGACAACTTGGCATATTAGGGTGTGTTGGCACTAAATTGATACGCGGATTTTTGAGATATTTTTGTTCCGTTCCAGGCAAAAATCCGCAGTTGGGCTGTCGCCCTGCAAGGATTTTTAACGACGAACGGGACAAAAATATCCAAAAAGACGTGTGTTAGGCTTAGTGTCAACACACCCTGGAAGTGAGGTTTGTAAAATGGCAACAGCATTCATAACAGGCTCGGCAAGGGGAATAGGCGCGGCTATCGCACTGAGACTTGCAAGCGACGGCTACAACATCGCCCTTAACGACATAAGCGAGGCGATGTTTGAGAACAACGACATCGAAGAAAAGATAAAGGCTGAGGGTGTTGAGGTCGAGAAGTTTATTTTTGACGTTTCAAGCTACGCTCAGGCTGAGGAGAACGTAAAGGCTGTAAAGGCTCGCTTTGGAACTATCGACGTGCTTGTTAACAACGCAGGCATCACCCGTGACGGTCTGATGGCGAGAATGAGCGAGGAGCAGTATGACACTGTCATCGCCGTTAATCAGAAGAGCGTTTTTAATATGTCGAAATTCGTGGGCAGCGTGATGATGCGGCAGAAGTCGGGCAGGATAATAAATCTTGCGTCCGTAGCAGGAGTTTACGGCAACCCGGGTCAGATAAACTACTCTGCCACCAAGGCAGCCATAATCGGCATGACCAAAACTGTTGCCAAGGAGCTGGGCTCCAGGGGCATTACCTGCAACGCAGTAGCCCCCGGCTTCATCAAGACCCCCATGACCGACAAGCTCACCGACGCACAGAAGGAAGCTATGATAAACCAGATAGCCATGAAGCGCTACGGTGAAGTAGAAGAGATAGCAGGCGTAGTTTCATTCTTAGCATCAAAAGACGCCAGCTACGTAACAGGACAAGTAATAGAAATAAGCGGCGGCCTCATGATGTAGGGGGCGAAGCCCCCTTTATTCCCCCACCTGTGCCTCTAGAGGCAAGAAGCAAGAGGCAAGAAGCAAGAGTCCTCTTTTCAGACTTTGTGGGGTTAAAAAATTTCTTGCCTCTTGCCTCTGACATCTTGCCTCTAGTAGCTGGGGGTGCTTTCGTGGCAGCTAGTATTTTGTGACGCTGCGCGAACCCTGTCCTCACCGGACGGGGTGTTTCCCCCACCTGCCGCACTATTGTGTAGTAGGCAAGAGGTCGAGTCCTCCCCGGAGGGGAGGGGGCGCTTTCGTGGCAGCTAGTATTTTGTTACGCTGCGCGAACCTTGTAAACGAGTTGTTGTGCGTTTTACCGCATAATTTGGTAAAGCGTTTTCTTACCTCTTACCTCTTACTTCTTACTTCTAAAAGACTTTGTGCGCCGTACTTCATTTTGACTTGGCTTTAATTTCCCCCACCAAAAGTGGGGGAATATTTTTTGCTTGACCGAGGCAAGAAGCAAGAAAAAAAGTCCGCAAAGGGGATAAAAATTTAATTTGCCGCAGGTTTATCATGTTATCGGCGCCGCTGAGATCAAAATATATTTCCGTGTTTTCCGGACTCCCCCCTTGATTTTTAAAAAACAATGTGGTATAATCAACAGTAGTTAGTCTGCACTAATCGTAAACTAAATAAAAACGGAAGGCGGAAAGCATGGCGATAGATGAAACAGATGTAAGGATACTGCTTGAGCTGCTGCTGAGAGATGATGAGGACAAACGCCCGAATAAAATAGCAGAAGCCCTGCATATCAAGGACTATGACATCAGCAGACGGCTGAGAGCTTTGGCAGATATCGGGCTGGTTGACAGGGGGAACCAGCGAAAGCCCCTGCTTTCGGACAAGGGAGCGGAGACTGCAAAAAAGTATAACGACAGGGTATCGGGTACAGCACGGATATTTATGGCACACGGTATGGAAAAAGCTCAGGCATACGACAATGCTATGAAAATAGCGGTGAACTGCGACGATAAGCTCTTTGAGCTGTTCGGCTTCCTCAAAGGCTGTATCGAGATAGCCAGGATAAAGGACGTTGTGGCTAACAGGAGAAGCTTTTCGGGCAGGCTGCTGGAAAAGGATATGGCGGCGGGGGAATATCCCCTTAACTTCACCCTGTACAGGCTCGCCAAAAAGAAAAAGGGCGATGACAGCCAGCCTATGGAGATGAATGACAACAAGATATTCTCTATGGCGAACAGGGGGTTTGAGCACCCTGCAAAGCTGGTGATCACCCGTGATGAAGCATATGTGCTGCTGACGGTGAGGGATATGGACGAGCGCTCGCTGAGCACGGGGGAGCTTATGCGAGGGCGGCTGAAAAGGCTTGAATACCGTACAGGCAGCGGCTTTGTGTGCGCTTATGACGATAAAACAGACAGCGCATATGTAAGGCTGCCCCTTGCAGCGTTCAGATTCACCAACATCAGCGGCAGCGATAAGCGCAAGGCGGTGCTGCACGGCATACTTGTGCTGGGAGTTGAATGTACAACGGGCATAGGGCATATGCCCCACAGCACCTGTGTGCTTGACATTGTGATGTAAAAAGCCTTAAAATGCAGAGCCTAAATTGTGCAGGTGTACGAAATTTTAAAAAACGGTTTTTTACCTTGCAAAAGCTGCAAAGTCAAAAAATGCCGAAGTATCGAGTTATTCGTGACTAACCGAACACCGAAAGCGCCCAAAAACAGCCTTTACTTTGCAGAACGTGCAAGGTAAAGGCTGTTGATTTTTAGGTTCGGGCATGATAAAATAATATATAGTTATTGCAGACTAACCATATTATGACTGGAGGAATTATAATGAAAAGCTTAGCAAAAAGAGCGGCGGCAGCTTGCCTGGCGCTGATGATGGTGCTGGGAGCATATACGGCTGCCATGCCCGTTGGGAACTTTGGCAGTGCAGGCATTGTAACAGCCGGTGCTGCCGAGGCGGAGAAGGAGCTGGCAGCAAGCAACTATGCCCAGCTAAAGGGCGGTCTCGCCATCGGCAAGAGGTACAAGGTCAATGCCTATATGATGAAGTATGATGACAAAAATTCAGCTTCGATGGCTGACGCCGCTATCGACAGGCAGGTAACTGTGGAGTATAAGGACGGACAGCTGTATGTTACCGTAAAATTCAATCCCCTCACAGCCCTTAACCAGACGGCTTATCTTTCGTGGCTGAAATATTACACCGACAGCGAAGTTAAAGAGTCTGAGGTGCTCACTACATACGATACTATAGACCAGTATAACGGAAAAGCCAAGGACAGCGACGGAAACTGGATAAGCTCCCGATACAGCTATCCCGAGACTATGAGGTTCCCCGTTGATGACGGTATCAACAAGCTGGACCCCGAGCAGTATGTAAAGCTGCAGGTGTTCGTGCCTGTTATGGACGCCATACAGTCAGGCGCAGGAACACAGGACGTGTATATGAAGCTCGACTGGACTACTGCGGAGGAGATAGTTGTTGAAAAGGAAGTCAAGGAGTACGATCCGTCTGTTGTAAGGGAAAAGAGGATAGTGCTGCCTTTTATCCCTGCGGAAGGAAGCTCACTGACCACATACAGCACCATAAACCCCAACGAGGTGCCCGATGGCGAGGAGATTACTCAGCTGGCTGACGGCATTTATAAAGTAGGCGTGCATATGTATATGGACTATGGCTACTCGGGACTGGATATCGGCGGACGGGACAGGTCGATAGACAATACCATGACGCTGGTGGTGCTGGACGGCAAGTATTACATCAGAACCAATATATATGCGTGGAACAGCAGCAAGAACAGGTATTATTCAAGGATATTCTATTATACACAGTATGAATTTCAGGGAACGACCAGCTCACATTATGGTCCTGTAAATACAGATTATGAGGAAGTAAATGTTGTATCCTACTATGATATCGTCAACGATGAAAATGAAAATACAGTGTACGGTTGGGACGAGGAGGACTATCGTGAAGACCTTGAGGTAAAATATCCCTCTGACATATATCTGCCGATAACTGACGGTAAAATAACAAATACGCTGCAATACTATCCTGTCAGGACAGGAACGCTTTCAAAAACCTCAGACAGTTCTGTTTATGGAGAGAATCAGAATACCTATTATCTCGGCATAGACTGGACTACCGCAGAGCTTGTTGAGGACCTTTCATACACCGCTGCCGACTACACCGCTGTGGACGCTGCTATCGCAAGCATACCCGAGGATATGAGCATTTACACAGAAAGCTCCGCACAGGCTGTGCAGGCTGCTGTTGATGAAGTGATAAGGGGCTATGACGACAGCAAGCAGGCTAAGGTGGACGCTATGGCTGAAAATATCAGCAAGGCAGTGGCTGCGCTGAAGGTCAAGCCTGCTGACTACACTGAGGTGGATAAGGCTCTGGCAAATGCAGATAAGCTGTCGGCACAGCTGTTTAAATACACCGATGAAACCGTCAAGGCGCTTGATGACGCAGTCGATGGGGTGGTACGTGACCTTGACATAACCGACCAGAGCAAGGTGGACGCAATGGCAAAGGCTATAAACGACGCTATTGCAGCTCTGGAGTACAAGCCTGCCGACTACAGCAAGGTAGATGAAGCTCTTGCTGCTGTACCCGAGGATATGAGCGGCTATACCGAGGAAAGCGTAAAGGCGGTGAATGACGCTGTGGCTGCTGTTGAGCGTGACCTTGACATAACCGACCAGAGCAAGGTAGACGCAATGGCAAAGGCGATAAATGACGCTGTGGCAGCTCTGGAGAAAAAGACCCAGCCGGGACCCCGGCTGGAGGACGGCAAATATACCGTATCGGCTGAGATGATAAAGCTTGACAGAACTAACAAGTCAATGTCCAACAACGCCATCGACCACACCCTTGAAATCGAGGTGAAGGACGGCGAGTATTATGCCATCGTTACCTTCAAGGGAATGTCGGTGCTGGGTCAGACAGGCTATCTTAAATCGCTGGGCTACTATGATGCAGGCTATACCTACAATAAAAACGGCAAGCCCGTGGGCACTGTTATCCCTGCCGAGGTGCTGAGCGTCTATGATGCGGTAGATCAGTATAACGATAAGGATAACCCTTATCCCGAAAAGCTCAAATTCAAGCTGGTGGATAAGACCTCTGCCGAGTATGTTCCCCTGCAGGTGTTCGTACCTGTTATGGAGGCGATAGCCGAAGGCACAGGCACCCAGGACGTGCTTATGAAGATAGACTGGTCAACAGTGCAGAAGCAGGAGGAGCAGCCCGAGACAAAGCGCCTTAACGGTGATGTTGACAACACGGGCAAGGTGGATACCAAGGACGCTATGAAGATAATCGCATTTGCTAAAAAGACCCACACCCCCAAGGACGATGAGGAGTTCAAATACGCAGATGTGAACCATGACGGCGTTATCGACAGCAAGGACGCTATGATGGTGGTAGCCCACGTAAAGGGCACTAAAACGCTCCCCGACTAAAGGATATAAGGATAAACGACAGGAGGAAATGATATGAAAAGCTTAGCAAAGAGAGCAGCGGCAGCTTGCCTGGCGCTGATGATGGCGGTGGGGGCATATAACGCCGCACTGATGGGATCGGCAGGAGGAAGCAACAGCTGCATCATCAATGCATCGGCTTTTGAGGCATCAAAGGACAGCAGCCTTGCTGACTGGTATGATATCTACACAGGTCTTTACAGCGGTCAGACATGGAATGTAAAAGCCAATATGGTAAAAGCCGACGGCGATAAAAGCTCGCTTTCAATGGCGGACGCTGCTATCGACCATTATGTGACAGTCAGCTATGATGCCGAAACAGCTCAGTATTATGTTGCTCTGTATTTTGAGCCGATAACTATCGGAACGACCCAGGGCTATCTTAAATCTTTAAGCTACTATAAGCCGGGCTATACTATCGACGCAAACGGTAATCCCGTGGGCGAGAAGGAGACTGCCGAGGTCACCTGGACATATCGTTATTTTGATAAGTATAACGCATTGGATAACGATAACGACGGCAAGTGGGACGAGGTGCTGTGGAGATATCCCCATGCGGTGAGGTTCCCCATAGATGAACAGGTGCCCTTCCCTCTTGATGAAGATTTTGACCCGATACAGTATATTCCGCTGGAGGTTTATGTGCCTGCAATGGAGGGTCACGAAACGCAGCCTGTTTATCTTATGCTTGATTGGTCTGACGTTTATCAGGCAAGCAATTCAACTATTGATACCACCGCAGGCTCCATAGAGTGGCCATATATCCCCGTGGGCGGTTCAGAGACTGTAACATATGAAAAATACCCCTTTGACCCGAATGCCGCAGAGGAAGAGACTCAGCAGCTGGCTGACGGAAAATACAAGGTGAATATGTATATCGACGTAAGCTTTTCCTCACCCACTAAAGAGCCCGCCAAAGGACTGGCTAAGGCGGTCAAAGACGAGACAGAGCTGCTGGTGGTCGACGGACATTATTACATCATCGCCGATATCGACGGCACCAGCTATACAGGACTGTGGGTGAGCGATGACTCACTGCAGTGGACAGAATATGTAGAAGAGGGCAAGGAGCCCGGCACCTACGCCAAGGTGGAGACCAAGGGCGTTATGTTTGAAAGCTCAAACATAACCATCAACGGCACTACCGAGATAAGCGATGTATATTACCCCGGCAAGGTAGGATTTGAGCTGAGCTCGGGCAAGCTCAATAACGGCTATCAGTTTTTCAAGACCAGCTACGGCTACATGACTTCTGTTTTAGTCGTAGGCACAGGCACAGAGTACAAGGAGCAGCTGAGCTCCAACCGCTATACCAGCGCCATTGACTGGTCATCATTAGAGCTGGTGGAGAGCTGGGATTTTGAAAAGGCTGATTATACCGAGGTGGATAAGGCACTTGCCTCGATACCCGAGGATCTGTCGGTATATACCGATAACTCGGCAGAAGCTGTTAACACAGCCTCGAAAAAGGTAATAAGATATCTTGCCAAAGAAAAACAGGACAGCGTTGACGCTATGGCTAAGGAAATAAATGACGCTGTGGCTGCCCTTGAGCTTAAAAAGGCAGATTATACTGCCCTTGATGAAGCTGTGAAAAAGGCAAAAGATAAAAAGAGTGTGGCTATGGAGCTTTTCTTCAGCTACAGTGATGAAAGCCTCAAAGCGCTGAACGATGCCCTTGATGCGGTAGTAAGAGACCTGGATATAACCAAACAGGACGAGGTAGACGCCATGACCAAGGCGGTGAACGATGCTGCCGACGCTCTTGAAAAGGCTGCCGATTACAGCAAAGTCAACAGTGCGCTGAAGGCTGTACCCGAGGACCTGAGCGAATACTCGGAGGAAACTGTAAAGGCTGTGGAGGACGCAAAAAATGCAGTCATAAAAGGTCTTGGCGAGTCAAGGCAGGACGATGTGGACGCAATGGCAAAGGCAATAAACGACGCTGTTGCGGCTCTGGAGAAAAAGT
>CALCRR010000038.1 GCA_937894495.1 uncultured Ruminococcus sp.
ATAAGCCTGCGCTGCGCTGCCCTCTGCGCCGTAGATGGTGAAGTCCTTATCGACTACTTCCTGATACCGCTCATTAGTATAGTAGCCGACAGCGTGTTCGTCTATCTTTTTAACACCGGCAGGTATGTGCAGCTCTTTCAATGATGTGCAGTCAAGAAAAGCACGCTCACCTATCTCCTTGATGTTATTTCCAAGCTTCACATCATTAAGCTCATGCATACGTTCAAACTGACATGGAAGGATAGCAGTCAAGCCGTCACCCAGCTCCAATGTTTCGATAGAACTGTAACTAACTAAACTCTCGTCCATTGATGTGACAGTATCGGCTATATATAAATTCTTGATTTTAAACATACCCCTGTCAAAAAATTCCACCAAAGCGCCTTCGTTATATCCGTCGGAGCTTCCTTCTGCATCAATTTTCGGATAAATACCCAATGTTGTAACAACTCTTCCGTCGATCCTTTCGGGTATTACCACCGTTTCATCATCAAGATAACATTCGGTGAGCCCCACGGTACCGTCCTTGTATATAAAATATTTATAATCGCTGCGTCTAAAAAACTGAATTATCTCTGCATTGGCGGTCATTGCCGATAGACCTGACAGGGCTATCATTGCAGATGTGATAAGTGGTATTATTCTTTTTGCTTTCATGATCTATGCACTCCTTTAAATTTATCTATATAGGTATTGCCTTGTTCTTCGGTAAAAGTTATTAATAATTTGTAAATTCTCCGAAGCCGCAAAGCTTGCCTTTGATACGCTCATACACTGTCTGTATTGATTTAATTATACACTCCGCTTATGAAATAAGTGTTAATTTTATTCACTATATCCCTACCAAAGTATTGAACTATCTGTTACCACATAAAAACAGAACGCACTTTCTTGTGCGTTCTGCCAAACATCATTCATATAAAATATCCAGATCCACATCGCCGTTTATGCCGTCTATCCTGCCCCAGCCGCAGCGCTGCCACATTATATAGTCACCCTCATAGGTGGTCTCGTCCACATAGTGCGCCACCCATACGGGGCGGTGGTTCCGGTTCTCCCAGAAAAGCTCCATAAAGTTTTTGCTGCCGTAAAGCATACTGCTGTAGCCAAGGCTCTCCAGCTCCTGCGAGAAATCCTCGTAAAGCTGGTTGAGGGCGTGTATGCTCATGCCGTATTTCTGATACCTCGCAAAGTCCTCCCAGTCAAAAGCCACGGGGAAGTCAAGGGCTTCGCTGTTCAGCGTTTCGGCTATCCAACGGGCGTTTGCCCTCAGCATTTCTTCATCGGTATCCTCACTGTAGAAATACACCCCGACCCTGAGCCCTGCCGCCTTGGCATTTGCATAGTTGGTCTCAAACCATTCATCAGGCTGAGCACCGCCCCCTGTGCTGTAGCCAATGCGCAGTATAACAAAGCTGCACCCTGCGTTTTTAACAGCCTCAAAGTCAACAGCTCCCTGCCAGCGTGAGATATCTATGCCGAAGCTCCTGCCATCGCCTGCATATTGGGCGGTGAAGTCCTCAAAGGGTATGCGCACCAGGTCATCGGTGTATGAGGGCACATAGTCGCTGACAAACACCGTAGCCGTCCTGTCAGTCTGGTTGCCCGAAGCGTCGGTGATACTCAGCACAATGGGGTAGCTGCCCACAGTCTCGGTGTCCACCGTACCCGACCAGCTGAGGGTGGGCAGGGGGTCGTAGTTATCGCCGTAGCTTATATGCTCGTCAGGGTCGAAATAAGAGCCCACCGCAAGGGTGATGTTATCCTCCACATTGAGCACCGTGGGCGCAGTGGTATCAGCCACCGTGTATACGGCGGTTTTCTCATACTCGCCCCCTTCGTAGCCCAGCTTTATCGCCAGCTCCTTGCTGCCGAGCTCGTCAGTGTCCACAAGTTCGTCACCGTTTAATATCTCGGCATTGGTCTCGGTCACCAGCTCCCCCACCGTAAGCTTTGAATATACCTCGGCGGTGTTGAGATAGGTCAGGGTTATTTCCTCCGACCTGTCTTCCTTTTTTTCAGCCGTAGTGGTAGTCGCCGCCGCAGTGGTGGTCACAGGGGCAGCGGTGGTGGTCACCGTTACCTCGGCAGAGTCCTCCCCGGCGGTGGGCGCACTTTCTCTCACCGTCTCGGCAGTGCTGTTGGGCACAGAGAGATTTTTTTCTTCCTTTATCACCTTGCCGCAGCCCGTGAGCATAATGACCGTCGCCGCAAAGACCAGATATTTTTTCATAGACGCCCCCCTCAATGCTGTAAAAACCAGCTTCTTACCTCTTACTTCTTACCTCTTACCTCTAAAAGAGAACCGTCCCCCGTTAAAAAACAGGGAACGGTCACAGCTAACTTGATAAGTTATAATTACTTGAGCTCAACAGTTGCGCCTGCAGCCTCGAGCTTAGCCTTGATCTCCTCAGCCTCAGCCTTAGGAGCAGCTTCCTTGACAGCCTTAGGAGCTTCCTCAACGAGAGCCTTAGCTTCCTTGAGTCCCAGACCTGTGATCTCCTTAACAGCCTTGATAACAGGCATCTTAGCATCGCCGAAGGAAGTCAGAACTACGTCGAACTCTGTCTTTTCAGCCTCAGCAGCGCCTGCGCCGCCTGCAGCGGGAGCAGCAGCGATAGCAGCTGTTACACCGAACTCCTCCTGGATAGCGTCTACCAGCTCTGAAAGCTCAAGAACTGACAGTGTCTTGATATCTTCTACAAATTTTAAAATCTTCTCTGAAGCCATGATAATTATTCTCCTTTATAATTTATTTAAGTCATGCGGAGCTTTACGCAGCCTTCTGCGCCGCACCCCTCCGCGGGGGTAGCGTTAAGCCGCTTTTATCAAGCAGCGTCGCCGTTCTTGTCCACGATAGCCTGGATAGTAGCGGCAAGCTTCTGGATAGGACCCTGCAGGGAACCGACCAGCTGAGCCAGCAGAACATCTCTTGAAGGGATCTTGGAAAGGGCTGTTACGCCTGCCTCGTCATAGATCTCCTCACCGATATAACCTGCCTTGAGCTTGAAGCTGTCAAGCTTGCTCTCCTCAGCGAACTTGCCGAGGATCCTTGCGGGAGCAGTCTGATCGTCGTTGGAAAGTGCGATAGCTGTTGTACCCTCGAGAACGTTTGTGAGATCGTCAAGACCTGCGTTCTTGAATGCAAATCTCAGCATTGTGTTCTTCTCTACGAAGTAGTTCACACCTGCTTCTCTCATTTCCTTTCTGAGCTTGGTATCCTGCTCAACAGTGATACCCTCATAGCTTACGAGAACGCCTGCTGCGGAGTTCTTGATAAGCTCTGTGAGCTCATTAACTCTTTCCTGCTTTGCAAGTAAAGTCTTTTCACTTGGCATTTTTAGTTTTCACCTCTTTGCAATTGATTACAAAGCGTATCCAAAAAGAAAAATCTCTTTCATCTACCCAAAGACAAAAGAGACACAAAGTCATTAATAAACCTTGCAATTGCTTTCCTCGGTCGGATTTACCTTTGTACCGACTGTCTTTAGAATACGAATGCTTATATATTATATCAGAGTCAGCCCGGCTTGTCAAGAGCCCGTTTGCTCCACATTGTAAATTTTTTATTAACAAAGGCACAGCGGCGATAAATAAATACTTCTATGATCGCCGCCGCACTGAGCGCTGCGCTTATCCCTGACCCTTTCCGTGCAGTTCAAGGTATACCAGCAGCACATTTATATCCGCAGGGTTCACGCCGCTTATCCTGCTTGCCTGCCCCACCGAGAGGGGTCTGATCTTTGCCAGTTTCTCGGCAGCTTCAAGGCGCAGGCTTTTTATCTCGCTGTAGTCGATATCCTCGGGTATCTTTCTGGCTTCGAGCTTTCGCATGGCTTCAACCTGCTCCAGCTGTATCTTTATGTAGCCCTCATACTTTATCTGCAAGTCCACCTGCTCCTTAACATCTTCAGGCAGCGGCTGGCGGTCCTTATCTGTAAAGGCGAGCCCCTCATAGCTAAGCTGGGGTCTCCTTATAAGCTGTGCCAGCTTTATGCCGTTGGTGAGAGGGTCGGTGCCGCAGGCTTCAAGATAGCTGTTAAGCTCCTCAGAGGGGGCGATGTTCACCTTCCAAAGGCGCTTTATCTCTTCATCTATAAGTGAGACCTTCAATTTAAGCGCTTCAAACCTTTCACGGCTCACAAGCCCTGCTCTGTACCCCGTTTCGGTGAGCCTTATATCTGCGTTATCCTGCCTTAAAAGCAGCCTGTATTCGCTTCGTGAGGTCAGCATTCTGTAGGGGTCTGAGCAGCCCTTGGTACACAGATCGTCTATCAGCGTGCCGATGTATGATGACGCTCTGTCCAGCACCACAGGCTCTTCCCCTTTTATTTTAAGCGCCGCATTTATCCCTGCTATAAGCCCCTGTGCGGCAGCCTCCTCATAGCCGGATGTGCCGTTGAACTGCCCTGCGCCGTAAAGACCGCAAAAGTCTTTAAATTCCAGCGTTGGTCTCAGCTCGGTGGGGTCGCAGCAGTCATATTCTATGGCATAGGCGTTTCGCATTATCTCAACACGCTCCAGCCCCTTTATCGTCCTTAAAAACTTTATCTGCACCTCCTCGGGCAGTGACGAGCTCATGCCCTGCAGATAATATTCCTCGGTATCAAGCCCCATAGGCTCAACAAAAAGCTGGTGTCTGGGCTTGTCCGAAAAGCGCATTATCTTATCCTCTATCGAGGGGCAGTAGCGGGGTCCGATAGCGTGAACCCTGCCCGAATAAATGGGCGAAAGATGTATGTTATCCCTTATGACCCTGTGGGTCTCCTCATTGGTGTATGCCACATAGCAGTCCACCTTGTTTTCAAGCTCCAGGCTGTTTGAGAATGAAAAGGGAGTTATATCTTCATCGCCGTGCTGTATCTCCAGCTTATCAAAATCTATTGAGCGCTTGTGGACCCTGGCGGGGGTGCCTGTTTTAAAGCGCCGTATGGTCATGCCTGCCCTTTTAAGACAGTCAGAAAGGCTTACCGCAGGCAGCACCGAGTCGGGTCCTCCGGGGTATGACACTGCGCCAACGTGTATCTCGCCGTTCAAATATGTGCCGCTGGCGATTATCACCGCCTTGCAGGTGTATTCGGTGCCGAGCTTGGTTTTTACGCCCCGTACAGTGCTGCCGTCCTCCTCAAACAGTATCTCGGTTATCTCAGCCTGTTTGAGAAAAAGCCCGTGGGTCTTTTCGATAGTGTGCTTCATAAGGTTATGGTAAGCCACTCTGTCTATCTGCGCCCTGAGACTGTGCACCGCAGGACCCTTGCCCCGATTTAGCATACGGCTCTGTATCATAGTTTTGTCGGCAGCCCTGCCCATTTCGCCGCCCAGGGCATCTATCTCACGTACAAGATGTCCCTTGGCAGTGCCGCCTATCGAGGGGTTGCAGGGCATATTTGCCACACCGTCCAGCGTTATGGTGAACAGCGCCGTTTTAAGCCCCAGCCTTGCCCCTGCCAGAGCAGCCTCACAGCCTGCATGGCCTGCACCGATAACGATAATATCATAATTTTCAGTCATTATATCACCTTTTAGAAGTAAGAGGTAAGAAGTTAGTAAGTCCGACCTTGTAAAAAAGTCTAGCTTTTTTCTTCCAGCCATGCCGAATAAAGCTCGCCCTTGGAGAAGCCTGTTGCCTTGGCTATCTGCTTGCAGGCGTCTGTTCCTCTTGTGCCTTTTTCTGTCAGGGCTTTCACCTGTTCCAGCGCCTGTTCAAAGGTCTCGGGAGCTATAACGTCCTCCTCGGCTGCCCCTTCGATCACCAGCACGAACTCCCCCTTGACGCTTTTGTCGGCATAAAGCTTCACCGCTTCGCTGAGGGTGGTCCTTATTACCTCCTCATGCAGCTTTGTCAGCTCTCTGCAAAGGGATATCCGCCTGTCTCCAAAATATTCCAGCATATCCCTGAGCGTCTTGTGCAGCTTGTGGGGAGCTTCGTAAAATATCAGAGTTTCCTCTGCGTCCTTTACCTGCGCCAGATGTTCAAAGCGCTGGCGCTTGGTCACCGATAAAAAGCCCTCGAACCTGAACCTTGAGGTGTTCAGTCCGCTTATGGCAAGTGCCGATATAGCCGCCGAGGGTCCCGGCACTACCTCCACCTTGATATTATTCTCAGCGCAGAGCTTCACCAGCTTTTCCCCGGGGTCTGATATGCAGGGCATTCCTGCGTCGGTGACAATTGCTGCGTTTTCTCCTGCCAGCAGCCTGCCAAGTATTATCTCCCCCGACTGGGCGGCATTGTGCTCCTGATAGCATATCATCGGCTTTTTTATCTCAAAATGGTTGAGCAGCTTCAGGGTCACTCTGGTATCCTCGGCGCAGATAAAATCAACGTTTTTTAGGGTCTCCACCGCCCTGTAGGTCATATCTCCCAGATTGCCGATGGG
>CALCRR010000039.1 GCA_937894495.1 uncultured Ruminococcus sp.
GGTTACGACACCTCTCTTTGGGCGGTGCTGGACTATTCTTCCGTGATTTTCCACGTCTTCAACAGGGAAACGCGCAGGTTTTACGATCTCGAAAGGCTCTGGAACGGGGCGGAGGAGATAGACGTCTCCGACTGCGTTTCGGGTGAATGAGCAAGGACGGCAAACTATGAAATACGATTTTAAAACTGCCGAGGAAAAGTGGCAGAGAAAATGGGACGAGGCGGGGATATTCAACGCCTCCCGCGACAAATCGAAACCGAAGTTCTACGGTCTCGTCGAGTTCCCGTACCCGTCGGGCGCCGGCATGCACGTCGGTCATATTAAGGCGTATTCCGGTCTGGAGGTCGTCTCGCGCAAGAGAAGGCTGCAGGGCTATAATGTGCTGTTCCCGATAGGCTTCGACGCTTACGGTCTGCCTACCGAGAACACCGCTATCAAGGAGAACATTCACCCCAGAGTGGTAACGGACAGAAATATCGAAAAGTTCACAGGTCAGCTCAAAAAGGTGGGCTTCTCCTTCGACTGGTCAAGGGTAGTTGATACCACCGAGGAGGGCTACTACAAGTGGACACAGTGGATATTCCTGAAAATGTTCGAGAACGGTCTGGTATTCAGGGATAAGACCCTGGTAAACTACTGCCCCAGCTGCAAGGTGGTGCTCTCAAACGAGGACTCACAGGGGGGCAAGTGCGATATCTGCCACAGCGATATCGTGCAGAAGACCAAGGAAGTATGGTACTTACGCATAACCAAGTATGCTGACAAGCTCTTGCAGGGTCTTGAAGAGGTGGACTACCTGCCCAACGTAAAGCTGCAGCAGCAGAACTGGATAGGCAAGTCAACAGGCGCATTTGTAAACTTCAAGATAAAGGAGCAGGACGAGGAGCTGAGGATATACACCACCAGACCCGATACCCTCTACGGCGTTACCTTCATGGTAATAGCTCCCGAGCACCCAATTATCCAGAAGTACAGAGATACTATCTCAAACATTCAGGCGCTTGATGATTACAAGGCTGAGTGCGCTAAAAAGAGCGAGTTTGAGAGGACCCAGCTGGTAAAGGACAAGACAGGTGTTAAGATAGAGGGTCTTACGGCTATCAACCCCATCACTAATAAGGAGATACCAATTTATATCTCAGACTATGTAATGATGGGCTACGGCACAGGCGCTATCATGGCGGTGCCTGCCCACGATACCAGAGACTATGAGTTCGCACAGAAATTCGGCATTGATATCATCGAGGTCATCAAGGGCGGAGATATCTCCAAGGAGGCTTATACGGGCGACGGCGAGATGGTGAACTCGGGCGAGCTCAACGGCATGACCAACAAAAAGGACGCCATAGCTAAAATGCTTGAGGTGCTTGACAGACTGGGCTGCGGCGAGGCAGGCGTGCAGTATAAGATGAAGGACTGGGCTTTCAATAGGCAGAGATACTGGGGCGAGCCTATACCCCTGGTACACTGCCCCAAGGACGGCATTGTGGCTGTGCCCTATGACCAGCTGCCCTTAAAGCTCCCCCCTGTTGAGAATTTTGAGCCCGGCACTGACGGCGAGAGCCCCCTGGCAAAGCTTGACGACTTTGTTAACTGCACCTGCCCCAAGTGCGGCGGCGCTGCTAAGAGAGAGACCGACACCATGCCCCAGTGGGCAGGCTCATCATGGTACTTCCTGCGCTACTGCGACCCTAAGAACGACAAGGAGTTCGCATCAAAGGAAGCCCTTGAATACTGGATGCCCGTTGACTGGTATAACGGCGGTATGGAGCACGTAACAAGACATATGATCTACAGCCGTTTCTGGCATAAATTCCTTTACGATCTTGGTCTTGTGCCCACTGCCGAGCCTTATGCCAAGAGGACCGCACAGGGTCTTATCTTAGGACCCGACGGCGAGAAGATGTCAAAATCGAGAGGAAACGTTGTTGACCCCAACGATGTTGTAAGAGAGTACGGCGCTGACGTGCTGAGACTTTACGTGCTGTTCATGGGCGACTATGAAAAGGCTGCCCCCTGGAGCGACAGCAGCGTTAAGGGCTGCAAGAGATTTATCGACAGAGTGTGGGCGCTGCAGGATAAGCTCACCGATGGGGACGAGTACAGCGACAGGCTGAGGACCCCCATGCACAAGACCATCAAGAAGGTCAGCGAGGATATCGAGGCTATGAAGTTCAACACCGCCATAGCTGCAATGATGTCGCTGCTCAACGAGATATACGAGGTGGGCTCTATCAACAAGAGTGAGTTCAGAGACCTGCTGATAATGCTCAACCCCTTTGCACCCCACATCACCGAGGAGCTTTATCAGATCATCGGCTGCGAGGGCGTGCTTAACGAGCAGCAGTGGGTAAGCTTTGATGAAGCGCTGTGCGTTGATAAAACGGTGGAGATAGTCGTTCAGATAAACGGCAAGCTGAAGTCAAGGATAAACATTGCCCTTGACGAGCCCAAAGACGAGGTGCTGGCTAAAGCTAAGGCTGACGAGGCTGTGGCTAAGGCTATAGAGGGCAAAAATATCGTCAAGGAGATATATGTGCCAAATAAGCTGGTGAATATTGTAGCAAAATAACCAAAAATCAGCTTGAAATATTTTCGTAAAAATTATAATTTATCCTTAAAACCCCTTGACTTTTAGTGCAGAATGTTGTATAATTAAGTTTGTAATTACGTTAGCAGTATTGTTCTGCAGATCACGGACAGAGGACGCATCAGAGTGTCAGGTTTGCTCTTTTCAAGCAGGCACCTTCACTATCACCCTTGGGTCTGTAGGATAAGCTTTCGGGTTACCTCTGTCACAGGTGGCAAAGGGAGGGAATAATTTTGGCAGAAATTCGTGTTGGCAAGAACGAGACCTTAGATACCGCTCTTAAGCGTTTCAAGAGATCATGCGCAAGAGACGGCGTTATTGCTGAGGTCCGTAAGAGAGAGCACTACGAAAAGCCTTCGGTAAAGCGCAAGAAGAAGTCCGAAGCTGCTCGTAAGCGTAAATACTAATATGAAATTAAAGGCGGGCATTGTTATGTCCGCTTTTTGTTTAAGCAAAACGGAGTGTGATTACTATGAAGCTGGCAGAAGCTTTAAATCTCAGGGCTGACCTGCAAAAGAGGATACAGCAGCTGAGAGCGCGGCTTATAAACAATTCAAAGGTGCAGGAGGGGGAGCGGACTGCCGAGGACCCCAATGACCTTATGAATGAGCTTGAAAGCTGCTGCGGTGAGCTTTGCAGCCTGATAACCAGGATAAACCTGACCAACGCAGCCGCCGAGAAAAACGGCAGCACCATTACCGAGATGATAGCCAGGCGTGACGCACTTGCCCTGAAGCTGGGCATTTACAGGGATTTTCTCAACAATGCAAGCTCGGTGGTCAACAGAATGACCCATACCGAGATAAAGATACGTCCCTCGGTGGAAGTGGATAAGCTGCAGAAGAAGATAGACGATCTTTCAAAGGAATACCGGCTGCTGGATACCTCGATACAGGAATTCAACTGGACTACAGAACTTAAATAACAAAGTGTGTAGCAGTGCGGGGCGAGTGCTGATCTCTCGGTACCGAGTGAGAATGGGTACTGTTCGGACATATGCAGAGGTATGTTTAATAAACGTGACATCTCATCAATGTTACAAGGGCAAATTTACGATTTCTCATTTTTACTACCGCTGTACTGACCGTGCTGCGAGGGAGAGGATAGGGGAAAATTTTATGTTCAGACCAACATACGTTTTTGATAAGGTGACCGATGTTACACCTGAGTTTTTAAAGCGTAAAAAAATAAAAGCTCTGCTGCTTGACCTTGATAATACCCTGACCACCCACAACAACCCCGTTGTGCCAGAAAGCAGCCTTGAATGGATAGATACCATGAAGCAGGCAGGGATAAAGCTTATGATAGTATCAAACAACCATGCCCCAAGGGTAACGCCCTTTGCAGATCAGCTGGGGTTGGATTTTGTCTGTGAGGGGGCAAAGCCGCTGACTATCGGCTACAGCAGGGCGCTTAAAAGGCTGGGGGTAGAGAAAAGGTATGCGGCAGCGGTGGGTGACCAGATATTCACCGATGTGCTGGGCTCAAACCTTAAAGGGATAAGGTCGATATTCGTCTTTCCCATTAAGCCCGAGACCAGCCTGCCTTTCAGGTTCAAAAGGGCTTGTGAGAAGCCTTTTCTGCCCAAGTTAGAAGCAAGAGGCAAGAAGCAAGAGGCAAGAGAAGAGGATAATTATAGTAAACGCCATTGAAATTGCTGCTTTGCGAACTTCGCAAAAGCATAAATCGAACTTTTACTCGTTCACAAAGTGCAATTTCTAATGTCGTTTACTATAAATTAATATACAGGAGGTCATTATGATGAGTGATTTTTTCAGAGAGCTTATAGGAGTAAGCTGCAATTTTGTTACCGATGAGGGCGAGTACAGGAACTATGTGCTCAGAGACCTTTCAAGCGACTGGATAGTTATTGAGAGGGACGAGGACTCGGTATATCTTAATCTCAGGCACGTTATCTCCATAAAGATAGCACGCCACAGCGAGGGCTGATGAGAGCAAGATTTGGTCCTGCAGGCAACAGCGACAGATTTTCCAGTGTGTGTAAGTCGTCGCTGCAAGCCCCGGGGTATCTTGAAAAAATGGGGCTTGACCACTATGAATATCAGTGCGGCAGGGGAGTGAGAGTATCAGACGCTGCCGCCGAGGGACTAAAGAAAAAGGCTTGTGAGCATAACATAAGCCTTTCTCTTCATGCGCCCTATTTTATCTCCCTTTCCTCTCTTGAAGAGGAAAAGCGGGACAAGAGCATTGACTACATTTTGCAGTCCTGCGGCGCCGCCGACAGAATGGGGGCTGAGCGTATAGTAATACACAGCGGCTCATGCGCAAAGCTTTCAAGGGCTGACGCGCTGGAGCTTGCAAAGGATACCCTGACAAGGGCGAGAAAAGCGGCTTTGGAGCAGGGGTTTGGGCATATTATTTTCTGCCCCGAGACTATGGGCAAGGTAAACCAGCTGGGGGACTTAAACGAGGTGCTGGAGCTTTGCAGGCTTGATGACAGCTTTCTGCCCTGCGTTGACTTCGGGCACCTGAATGCCAGAGACTTCGGCTGGATAAAGGGCAGGGCTGAGTATGAGAAGATACTTGACACCATCGAAAATATGCTGGGCAGTGACAGGCTCAAAGTCTTTCACAGCCATTTTTCAAAAATAATGTTCACAGTACCCGGGGGCGAGAAAAAGCACCTGACCTTTGATGACCCCCGGGGCTTTGGTCCCGACTATGAGCCGCTTATGGAGCTTGTGGCTAAAAAGGGGCTGGCGCCCACCTTTATCTGTGAAAGCGCAGGTACGCAGGATATCGACGCACTTGCAATGAAAACGCATTATCTGGGAGCTATTAAAAACGGAGGGTAAAATGGCTTTATATTCCATAGCACTAAGCTTTGACAGTGCAGGCACCGCAAAGCTGCTTGACCTTATGTGCGGCAGCTATATGTTTGAAAACCAAATAAGACCACATCTTACCCTTGGTATGTTTGAGAGCGACAGCGAGAAAGAGGTGCTATCTTATTTTTTAGGGCTGGTTGATCTGCTGGAGCCTTTCACGCTCACCTTCGGCAACATGGGTATGTTCGGCAGCAGCTATATTTTTGCCGAGCCTATGGCTGACCCTGTTATGAAGGAGAATTTTTACAAGACCTACTCGATATTCTCAAAGCACTTCACGGCTGGGGATAACGGCAACTATCTGCCCGGCAGGTGGGTGCCCCATGTATCGGTGGGAATGAAGCTGAGCGAGGAGGAGTCTCAGGGGTATTTTGAGTTTGCGGCTGAAAATTTCAGATCATTCAGCTGTGTGGCTTGCAGGGCAGTGGTGGCTCGCTGCGACCCTTATAAGGAGCTGTTTGTGAAGCCTTTGAAGCAAAAAAAAGACTGCGCCCTCTGCGGCGG
>CALCRR010000040.1 GCA_937894495.1 uncultured Ruminococcus sp.
GCAACAACGAATGGAGAATTTTTTAAGAATATTTGTTCGTGCGTTTGGCGTGAAAAAATGCCCTCAACCCCTTGACAAGTGAGACGATATGGTGTATAATAATAAAAACAGATGTTCTACTTTTCGGAGGTCGTTTTATGGATCATTTTCAGCTGGTATCGGATTATAAGCTCGCAGGAGATCAGCCTGAGGCTGTTGAGGCGCTGGTCAGCGGCGTTGAAAACGGCTTGAAGGAGCAGACCCTTATGGGCGTTACAGGCTCAGGCAAGACCTTCACCATGGCTAACGTTATCCAAAGGCTCAACAGACCCACCCTTGTGCTTGCTCACAACAAAATTCTCGCAGCCCAGCTGTGTTCCGAGTTCAAGGAGTTTTTCCCCAATAACGCTGTTGAGTATTTCGTCAGCTACTACGATTACTACCAGCCCGAAGCCTATGTGCCCAGCAAGGACGTTTACATCGAGAAGGACAGCTCCGTCAACGACGAGATAGATAAGCTCAGACATTCGGCGACCTCTGCCATTGCCGAAAGACGTGATGTTATCATTGTTGCCAGTGTTTCCTGCATTTACTCACTGGGCGATCCCGAGGAGTATAAGTCTATGGTGGTCTCGGTACGCAAGGGTATGGAGAAATCCCGTGACCGCCTTGTTGCCGAGCTGGTGGGCATTCAGTATGAGCGCAATGATATCAACTTTGTGAGAAACAAGTTCAGGGTCAGGGGCGACGTTGTTGAGATCTTCCCTGCAAACTCCACCGACACCGCCCTCAGGGTCGAGTTCTTCGGGGACGAGATCGACCGTATCTGCGAGATAAACGTGCTCACGGGGGAGGTGCTGGCTGATCTCAGCCACGCCGCAGTGTTCCCGGCTTCCCACTATATCGTGGGCAGAGATAAAATGCGTGACGCTATCGAGGAGATAAAGCAGGAGCTGGACGAGCGCATTAAGTTCTTCAAAGACAACGATATGCTCATAGAAGCCCAGCGTATCGCCCAGCGCACCAATTACGATATCGAAATGCTGGAAGAGATAGGCTTTTGCAGCGGTATCGAGAATTATTCGAGAGTGCTTGCGAGGCGTCCCAAGGGTGCTGTGCCTTACACCCTGCTTGACTTTCTCCCCGAGGATTTTCTGCTTATGGTGGACGAGTCCCATGTCTCGCTCCCGCAGGTGAGGGGTATGTATGCAGGGGACAGAGCCAGAAAGCAAACGCTGGTGGACTACGGCTTCAGGCTGCCCTCGGCGCTGGATAACCGACCGCTGAGGTTTGACGAGTTCTACAGCCACATAAATCAGGCTATCTTCGTCTCGGCTACCCCCGGTCCTATCGAGAGGGAAAAGTCACAGCAGATAGTCGAGCAGGTGATAAGACCCACAGGTCTGCTGGACCCCCTCATATCCGTGCGCCCCTCAGAGGGGCAGATAGAGGACCTGCTCAGCGAGATCAATATCAGGATAGAGAAAAAAGAGCGTGTGCTGGTGACCACACTCACCAAAAAAATGGCTGAGGACCTGACCGACTACCTCAAAGGCTTCGGGGTGGCGGTGCGGTATATGCACCACGATATCGACACTATCGAGCGTATGGAGATAATCCGTGACCTGCGTTTGGGTGAGTTTGACGTGCTGGTGGGCATAAACCTGCTGAGAGAGGGTCTTGACCTGCCCGAGGTATCGCTGGTAGCCATTCTCGACGCCGATAAGGAGGGCTTTTTAAGGTCTGAAAGCTCCCTGATACAGACCATCGGCAGAGCCGCACGTAACGCCGAGGGCACGGTGATAATGTACGCCGACACGGTGACAGGCTCGATGGAAAACGCTATCAGAGAGACCGAGCGCCGCCGTGCTATACAGACAAAATTCAATCAGGAGCACGGCATAGTCCCCAGAACTATCGTCAAGGATATACGTGATGTGATAGAGATATCCACCAAGGAAGAGGTGGAGTATTCCGCAAGGCAGAAGTCAAAGCTGTCAAAGCAGGAGCAGCAGAAGCTGATAGAAAAGCTGACCAGGGAGATGAAAGAAGCCGCAAAGCTGCTTGAATTTGAGCACGCAGCATTCCTCAGAGACAAAATTGCTGAACTTAAAGGCGAAAAATAATCCATAATTGTCCTCACCGGACGGGGTAATTCCCCCACCTGTCGCACTATTGTGGGGTGGGCAAGAGGTCGAGTCCTCCCCGGAGGGGAGGGGGTGCTTTTGTGGCGGCTCGCACTTTGTGACGCTGCGCGAACCTTGTCCTCACCGGACGGGGTGTTTCCCCCACCTGCCGCACTTTTGTGTGGTTGGAAAGATATCGAGTCCTCCCCGGAGGGGAGGGGGCGCTTTTGTAGATCGGAAGAGCGTCGTATAGGG
>CALCRR010000041.1 GCA_937894495.1 uncultured Ruminococcus sp.
AGCCGGGCGCCAGACGGCTTGCAGGGGGTTGCCCTCGACGCAGTCAGGGCGGGGGGCGGAGCCACCCAGCTCAGGGCACAAAAGTCGGAAAAAGCCACCCAGCTCAAGGCACAAACTAAGGCACTTCTGCAAACTCAGCGGAAGTGCCTTGAATTTTATTGTTTTGTCAGACGTATTTGCTGCCGCCGATAAATTCTCTCATAAGCGAGTCATCGCCGACTACGCTGAGGTCGATGGGCTCTACCTCTTCCAGCAGCCGGAGAATATCCTTGAACTTTGCAAAGCCCTGGTAGGTCTCACTCTCTTTGCGTATCTTGTCGAGCAGCAGGTCCTTGTATACCGAGGGCTCATACTGTATAAAAGTATCCAGCGAAAAAATATTCCTGCCCTCGTCGTCCTTGACCTCCTCAGCACGGTTTTTAAAGGGCATTATGTATTTCTCCTCACCCTTCTGTACGCTTTTGTACATATCAAAGGTCTCGGCAGGGCGCCTGCCCCTGTACAGCTCGTCTCTTATCAGCCGCCGCATGAGCCTTATGAGCGAGGGGTGTACCAGCCTGCCGCCGGCGAGCTCCACCCTTGTGCGCACGCTGACATACATACACCTTGCAAAATCCCCAGCCGAGCCTGTCACCAGCGGATTTAATGCGTGTATGCCCTCAAACACGATTATGTCGTCCTTGCCCCTTTTGAACAGAAAGCCGTCGTGAGAGGTCTGGTTGGCAAAATCAAACCTGGGTATCATTACCTCCTCGCAGGCGGATATAAGCTCCATATGCTGATTAAGCTTTTTGATGTCTATCCTCAGGGGGGACTCATAATCGGGTCTGCCGTCCTCGTCGATAAGGTCCTCAAACTGACCCTTTGGCAGAAAATAATCGTCCATAGATATAGTGTGGGTGTGTATGCCCATGTCGTCAAGCATATTATCTATTTTAAGCGCCGATGTGGTCTTGCCCGACCCCGAGGGTCCCGACAGCAGGATTATAGGCTTTTCCTTATGCTCGTCAGCTATCCTCTCGGCAGCCCTGCGCAGCTTTCTTTCATACTTAGCATTGCTCTCGTCAACAAAAAGCTTCTGGTCTCTCAGCTTTCTGTTTATGGCATTGATATGTATTTTTTTCATAGCTATTGCTCCTTTTCAGAGATCTTACCTATTCCCCCGAAAATATCCTATAGGTCCATGTGTAAATTATAACATATTTTATTTCGCTATTCGTTAAATTATTGTGAATAATAACAAGGCACTTTCGTCAGTTACCTGACAAAAGTGCCTTAAACTATCTGTATTTAATCCTCACTCAGCACAGTTTTTATGTGCAGCTCCTCCAGCTGCTTTTCGTCAACGGTGCTGGGGCATTCGCTCATAAGCTCGCTGGCGTTTTGCACCTTGGGGAAGGCTACCACGTCTCTGAGGGACTCTGCGCCGCACATTATCATAGATATTCTGTCAAGACCTATACCCATGCCGCCGTGGGGCGGTGCTGCGTAGCGGTAAGCGTCAACCAGAAAGCCGAACTTCGCTTCGATCTCCTCGTCGGTCATACCCAGTGACTCAAACATCTTCTGCTGCAGCTCATAGTCGGTTATTCTCATAGAGCCCGAGCTCAGCTCAGTGCCGTTGAGCACCAGGTCGAAAGCCTTAGCCCTTACCTTTTCGGGGTCGCTGTCCAGGTACTCTATACACTCCTCCATAGGCATGGTAAAGGGGTGGTGGGCAGCCACGAACTCCCCTGTTTCCTCGTCCTTTTCAAAGAAAGGCATTTCGGTTATCCACAGGAAGTTATAGCCCTCCTGTATCTGTCCCAGCCGCTTGCCGCAGATAAGCCTTATTGCGCCCAGTACGCTCAGCGCAAGCCTTGTTCTGTCAGCGCAAATCAGCACCAGGTCGCCCTTTTGGGCGCCGAGAGCTTCGGTGATCTTCTCAAAATCGCCCTCGCCCAGAAACTTTTTGAATGAGCAGTTAGGCTCGTCAGCCCAGCGTATGTAAGCCAGCCCCTTAGCGCCTATGCCCTTTGCGTGCTCGATAAGCTTGTCGATCTCTTTTCTTGTATATGTGGCAGCTCCCCCCTTGGCTACAATAGCCTTTACCGAGCCGCCGTTTTCAAGCGCCGATCTGAACACCACAAAGTCGATATCCTTAACGGTGTCTGAAATATCCTGTATCTCCATACCAAAGCGAGTATCGGGCTTATCGGTGCCGTACTTGTTCATGGCGTCAGCAAAGGTCATTCTCGGCAGGGGCAGGGGTATCTCGACCCCCAGCACGTCCTTGAAAAGCCTGTGCACCAGACCCTCGCCTGTTTCCAGCAGGTCGTCAACGTCCACAAAGGACATTTCCAGGTCTATCTGTGTGAACTCGGGCTGCCTGTCGGCTCTCAGGTCCTCGTCACGGAAGCAGCGTGCCAGCTGCACATAGCGGTCATAGCCCGATATCATCAGCAGCTGTTTATATATCTGGGGCGACTGCGGCAGGGCATAGAACTTGCCCTCATGTATTCTTGAAGGGACAAGGTAGTCCCTTGCACCCTCGGGGGTAGACTTCATCATCATGGGTGTTTCTATCTCCAGAAAGCCGTTCTCATAGAAATACTGTCTTGCCGCCCACGCTATCTTATGGCGCATTATAAGGTTTTCCTGAAGCTTAGGATTTCTCAGGTCGAGATAGCGGTATTTCAGCTTCAGCTCGTCGTTTACTTTATCCGAGTTTGTTACCTCAAAGGGGGTAGTCTCAGCCTTCGAGAGTATTCTCAGCTCCTCCACTGCCACCTCGACGCTGCCTGTTTTAAGCTTGTCGTTTATGCTCTCACGCTTACGTATCATACCCCTTGCCATCAGGACATACTCCATTCTCACCGACTTTGCCTTCTCAAAGACCTCTCTGTTAGTCTCGTCGTTAAAAGCCAGCTGTACTATGCCCGTTCTGTCACGCAGGTTGATGAAGATAAGGTGTCCCTTGTTTCTTATCCTGTCCGCAAATCCGCAGACTACTACCTCCTGCTCTGTTTGTGGTACCTCTGCACAGTAATGCGTTCTGCGCAGCCCTTTCATAGTGTCGTTTGCCATTTTTATTACTTCCTTTACTTTATAATTTTGCGCCCTGAGCTGGGGCTCTGCCCCGCCCTGCAAGCCGTCTGGCGCCCGGCTTGACCCTGCGCTTTATTTCGCTATACTTA
>CALCRR010000042.1 GCA_937894495.1 uncultured Ruminococcus sp.
ATGACGGCGTTATCGACAGCAAGGACGCTATGATGGTGGTAGCCCACGTAAAGGGTACTAAAAAGCTTCCCGCCTAAATGTTTTTCATAAAATTTCTGCTATAAGCGGCGGTGATACCATCGCCGCTTATGGTGTGTTTAAGGAGGTCTGTTATGAACAGGATAAAAAATGCTGCGGCATTCATCACAGCGCTTATCATGGCGGTGGGCGGTATGTGTTTGAATGCCTGTGCCGACAGTCAGCAAAGCGAGTCTTCTGTCACCCGTGCCGCCCTTGATAAAGCCGAGCTGGAGGACGGCGATTACAGGCTCAGCGCCGAGATGATAAAGACCGACAGGGAGAGCTATTCCATGTCAAACAACGCCATAAACCACACGGTGCTGCTGACGGTGGAGAACGGCGAGTATTATATAACTGTGCAGTTTCTGGGGCTGGCGATATATAACCAGTTCGGCTATCTGCAGACGCTGAGTTATTTTGACGAGGGCTTCAGCTATAACGATATGGGCATTCCCCAGGGTGACACTGTCACGGCTGAGGTGCTTGAATATTATGACACGGTGGATATGTACAATGACGCTGACCATCTCTACCCCAAGGTGGTAAGGTTCAGGGTAGTGGATAAGGGGGCTGAGTTTATACCCCTGCAGGTGTTTGTGCCTATAATGGAGGCTATATCTGAGGGCACGGGAACTCAGCCTGTGCTGATGAAGCCCGACTGGTCAACCCTTGAAAAGACCGACAACGGTCTTGAGCTTATCGAGGAGGAGAAGCAGTCATCGGCTGCCGACCTGACGGACGATGAAACGGGTGTGACGGTACACGCAGACGAGGGAGTGTTCCCCGAGGGCACCAAGCTTAAAGTGACCCCCGTGACTGAGGGGGGCGAAAGCTATGATGAGGTATCAGCAGCCCTTGGGGACTTTGATATCTTCAAAGCCTATGAGATAGAATTTTTATCAGGCGGCGAGAGCGTTACGCCCAACGGCAAGTATACCCTCAGCCTGCCGCTGCCCCAGGGCATATCAGCCCCCGAGGTATACAGGATATCAGAGGGTAAAAAGACCCTTGTAAGCGGCAGCAGCGAAAACGGCGTGTATACCGTAACGGCTAACCGCACAGGCATTTTTGCCGTGGCAGGCTCTGCTGACGGCGGCAGCTCACAGAGCAGCGAGGATAACGACAGCAGCAGCGATACCGACAGCAGTGCGGCTGACGGTGACAGCACTTCACCGCAGCAGCAAAAGGGCGGCAGCCCAAAGGGCAGTGATGACAGCAGCAAAGCCGATGTAAGCGGCAAAGAGCAAAAGGATAAGACCGCAGGCGGCAGCAGCTCAGCCACGGCAACGGGCAGCGGCAGTAAAAAAGGCAGCAAAAGCAGCACAGGCGGCGCTGATGATAAAAAGGATACCAGGACTTCAACATCGGGCGGCAAAACGACCTCTTCGGGTGCGGCAGGTGCGTCGGGTACTTCGGGGGCGGCAGGTACGGGCAGTCAGGCAGCTGCGGCGTCGGGAGAGACAACGGGCAGCGAGGATAACGCCAACCCCGAAAGCGGTCTTGAAGATGACCTTGCCCTGTCGGCAGCGGCACTGGCAGCAGCGGTGTGTTTTAAAAGAAAAAGGAGCAGATAAGTTTGAAAACAAAAACTAACATTCAAAAACAAAAAGAGCGCACAAACCCC
>CALCRR010000043.1 GCA_937894495.1 uncultured Ruminococcus sp.
ACGGGGGTTTGTGCGCTCTTTTTGTTTTTGAATGTTAGTTTTTGTTTTCAAACTTATTACCTCCTTACTTTGAATACTTGTTTACGATCTTTGAAACAGCCTTTCCTGTTTCAATGTCGATATATCTTACAAAGAGCGATACCTTGTTGTCCTCGTTAAGAGACTCCCACAGACCCTTTGTAAATTCCTCGATATCATCGGGAATGCTTACCTTTTTGGGCTCACCCTCAAAGCTGGGCAGGGGAGAGCCGTCGCCCATGTAGGTGTGTATGAAGTGACCTGTGCCTGCAATGGGGTTTGAGTATGTGAAGGTAAATCTCTCAACGCAGTCGGGGTCGCCGTCGGCAGATTTGAGAATGCTCATAGCGTAGTTATACTTGCCCTCGCCCACGTGCATTATGCCCGATATCCTGGGGGTGTAGTTGGGCGCGTCGTCCTCATACTCTCTGGTCCTCAGCGACTGCTCAAAGGTCTGCTGCTTATCCATCAGCTCATAGATAGTATCAGTCTGGTCACCGTTGGTGACAATGGTCTTGTTGCCCAGCACCCTGACAGGCGAATAGATTATAAGGTGCGGGTCTGAGAGCTTGCCGGGGTCGGCAGCCTCGGTCTTTATGCCGTCCTCGGTCTCGGTGAAAACTCTGTTTCTGGAGTTAACGCTCCTGCCCATGATGAAGTATGCGGTAACAGCGTTTTTGCCATCTGCACTTTTGCCGATAACTATTCCTCTGCCGGGGTAGGAGTTGCTTTTGAGCTCCTCATAAATATCAATAGTATTCATATCAATAAACCTCCGCTTTTAGATGTAAGATGTAAGAGGTAAGAAATTCTCTTGCCTTACATTTATTCTTCGTCCGTATTTTCTACGTAAGCCTTGCCGTCCTTAACGGTTATCTTGTCCTCGCAGAACAGCGATACCGCTCTCGGCAGTATCTTCCACTCGGCTTTTTCCATTATCCTGCGCTGCAGCGTTTCGGGGGTGTCGTCATTTCTCACCGCAACGGGGTGCTGTAGTATCACAGCGCCTGCGTCTGCCTGCTCATTAACAAAATGGACCGTCGCACCCGATACCTTAACGCCGTATTCCAGCGCCTTTTCGTGGACCTTGAGCCCGTAATAGCCCTCGCCGCAGAAGCTGGGTATAAGGGCTGGGTGAACATTTATTATCCTGTAGGGATAAGCCTTGGTGACACATTCATCAAGTATTATCATAAAGCCTGCCAGCACGATAAGGTCAGCCTTCTGTCTTTCAAGCTCCTCAAGTATCGCCCTGCTGTAGCTCAGCTTGTCGGCATAGTCCTTTCTGGGTATCACCACAGTGGGAATGCCTGCGTTTTTCGCCCTTTCAAGAGCATATGCGCCCTCCTTGGAGGATATAACGCAGCTTATGCTGCCGCCCTTTATCTCCCCCCGTGCCTGTGAGTCGATAAGCGCCTGCAGATTAGTGCCGCCCCCCGATACCAGCACGACTATATTCTTCATATCCGAAACACCGCCTTTTTGAAGTAAGATGTAAGAGGTAAGGATCGTTTTTAGTTATACAATAATTACTCCTAAGTCGCTGTCTACCAGCTCGCCCAGAACATAAGCGACCTCGCCTGCTGCCTTGACAGCTGCGATAGCCTTGTCAGCGTCTGCCTTGTCAACGACCACCGTCATGCCAACGCCCATGTTGAAGGTGTTGAACATATCTCTTTCGGGGATATTGCCCGTTTTTGCGATAACGTCAAAAATAGGCAGCACCTGCACATCGCTCCTCTTTATCTTAGCAGAAATGCCCTTGGGCAGCGCTCTCGGTATGTTCTCATAGAAGCCGCCGCCTGTTATGTGGGAAATGCTCTTCACATTAACGCTTTCAAGCAGGCTCGATACCGCCTTGACATATATCCTTGTGGGAGTAAGCAGAGCCTCGCCTAAAGTAGTGCCCAGCTCGTCATAATACTTAGCAAGGTTTTCCTCGTTCACATCAAATACCTTTCTCACCAGCGAGAAGCCGTTTGAGTGAACGCCGCTGGACTTGATGGCTATCATCACGTCTCCTGCCTTCTGGGTCTCGGGCTTTAATATCTTATCCTTGTCAACAATGCCCACTGAGAAGCCTGCCAGGTCGTATTCCTCCTCGGGCATAAGTCCCGGGTGCTCAGCGGTCTCGCCGCCGATAAGTGCGCACTCAGCCTGAACGCAGCCCTCAGCCACGCCTGATACTATCTGTGCTATCTTCTCTGGTATATTCTTTCCGCAGGCGATATAATCAAGGAAAAACTGTGGCTTTGCGCCGCAGCATATTATATCGTTGACGCACATGGCAACGCAGTCGATACCCACGGTATCGTGCTTATCCAGCAGAAAAGCTATCTTTATCTTGGTGCCCACACCGTCAGTGCCCGACACCAGAACGGGCTTGCTTATGCCTGTCATATCAAGCTCAAAAAGTCCGCCGAAGCCGCCTATGCCCCCCAGAACACCGCTGGTGGTGGTCCTTGCGACATACTGCTTCATAAGCTCCACAGCCTTATAGCCTGCGGTAACGTCAACGCCTGCGTCTTTATAGCTGTTTGAATAGCTGTTTGTATTCATAATGCTTCCTCTTTCTTATTCTTATATTTTTAAGGTGAGCTCAGCCCTCTTTGCCGTTCCAGCAGTAGGTGCAAAGTCCGCACTCGGGCTTGCCTACGGCTCTCACTGTGCCCTCCAGCGACTGGAACTCTAAGGATGTGAGCTTCAGCCTGCGGCATATCTCGTCACGCAGCAGCCTGCCTCTTTCGGTGTTTGAGTCGCTGTATTCGCTGATATACTTCACACCCTCAGCGCCCTCGTTCTCGTCGATTATCTGCCTTGCGATAAGCTCCAGCTCAGAGGTGCTCCTTGAAAAGTTAAGATACTTGCAGCCGTACATTATAGGCGGACAAGCCGACCTCATGTGTACCTCCTTGGCGCCGTTCTCATAAAGGAACTCCACAGTCTCTCTCATCTGTGTGCCTCTTACTATGCTGTCGTCAACGAACAGCAGCTTTTTGCCCTCGATAAACTCGTGTACGGGTATCAGCTTCATCTTAGCCACTCTGTTCCTCATGCTCTGGTTGGTGGGCATAAAGCTTCTGGGCCAGGTGGGTGTGTATTTGATAAAAGGTCTTGCAAAGGGTATGCCGCTGCGGTTTGCATAGCCTATAGCATGGGGAGTACCCGAGTCGGGCACGCCGCAGACGTAGTCAACATCGGGCAGCCTGCCTGCCTTGATGTCGTTTTCTGCCATTATCATGCCGTTTCTTATCCTCATGCCCTCAACGTTCACATTTTCATAGCAGGCGTTGGGGTAGCCGTAATAAGTCCAAAGAAATGTACAGATACTCATTTTATCCGTACCCTCTGAAAGTATCTCATAGCCGTCCTTGGTGAGCCTTAATATCTCGCCTGCTCTGAGCTCATGGCAGGTCTCATAGCCCAGCTTCTGATAAGCAAAGCTTTCAAATGAGAAGCAGTAGCCGTCAGACCTTTTGCCGATAAGTATAGGCAGCTTGCCTGCCTTGTCTCTCGCACAGATGATAGCGTCCTCGGTCATTATCACCAGCGACATGGTACCCTCTATCTTATCCTGTGCATATCTTATGCCCTCCACAAAGCTGTCCCTCTGGGCAATAAGTGCGCCGATAAGACCTGCGGAGTTGATATTGCCGCTGCTCATGGTCTCAAAATTAGCGCAGCCGTTCTGCAGCAGCTCGGAAGAGAGCTGCTCGGCATTTCTGATTATGCCTATGCTGCACACTGCGTAAAGCCCCAGCTTTGAGCGCACCATGATAGGCTGCGGGTCGGTATCGCTTATGCAGCCGATACAGACCTTGCCCCTCATTGTTTCGATATCCTTCTCAAACTTTGTGCGGAAGGGTGAGTTTTCAATACTGTGTATATTTCTCTGAAAGCCCAGCTCGGCAGCGTATGAGGTCATACCGCCTCTTCTGGTGCCCAGATGAGAATGGTAATCGGTACCGAAGAAAACGTCCTGAATGCAGTCATTAGACGATACCGCACCGAAAAAACCGCCCATATTTTTCACTCTCCTAAATAAAAGGGCGCACCTGCGAAAAATTATTCATCTAACCCGTAGGTGCGCCTTTGCAATGATACTGAATTTAAAAAATTACTCTCCGAAAACTCTCTTCATCATTTCCTGATAAGCGTCCTCAACGCCGCCCATATCCCTGCGGAAGCGGTCCTTATCCAGCTTTTCATGAGTTTTGCTGTCCCAGAAACGGCAGGTGTCGGGTGATATCTCGTCAGCCAGCAGTATCTGACCGTGGAAGCGTCCGAACTCGATCTTGAAGTCGATAAGGTCAACGCCAATTCCCTTGAAGAACTTCACCATGAACTCATTTACCTTGAAGGCATACTTTGCGATCGTGTCAAGCTCCTCCTTAGTAGCAAGACCCAGTGCCAGAGCGTAGTAATCGTTGATGAAGGGGTCGCCCAGGTCGTCGTTCTTGTAGCTGTATTCAAGGATAGGAGTAAGCAGCTGTCTGCCCTCCTCAACGCCCATTCTCTTGGAGAAGCTGCCTGCGGCAACGTTTCTGATAATAACCTCCAGGGGAACTATCTCAACCTTTTTAACGATAGTTTCTCTGTCGCTTATTTCTTCGACCAGGTGGGTAGGCACGCCCTCCTTTTCCAGCATTTTGAACATATAGTTTGTCATTCTGTTATTGATAGAGCCCTTGCCTGCGATAGTGCCCTTCTTCTCACCGTTGAAAGCGGTGGCGTCGTCCTTGTAGTCAACAATGACCATATCGGGGTCGTTAGTTGCAAAAACCTTTTTAGCCTTTCCTTCGTAAAGCTGCTCGCCTTTAGTAATGTTTGCCATAATAATATCCTCCGTTTTATGTAATTGAATTTTTTTGACTTATCATATATCCTTGAGCTTTTCCTGAAGCGCTGCGTCCTTTTTGATAACGCCGTCCAGCATATCCTGCTTAGCCTTTTCAAGCTTTTCTGCCAGCTCGTCATCAGCCAGCGCCAGCATCTGCACAGCCAGTATAGCCGCATTTTTAGCGCCGTCAACAGCCACTGTTGCAACGGGTATACCGCTCGGCATCATAACAGTAGCCAGCAGCGCATCGAGCCCGTCAAGGTTAGATGACTTGCAGGGAATGCCGATAACAGGCAGCGTGGTGTGACCTGCCATAACTCCTGCCAGGTGAGCTGCCATGCCTGCGGCACAGATGATAACGCCGAAGCCCTCAGCCTTAGCCGATGCTGCAAACTCGCTTGCAAGTGCAGGCGATCTGTGGGCGCTCATAACATGGCACTCATAGGGCACACCGTAGGCTTTAAGCTCTGCACAGGCTTTTGATACAACGGGAAAATCGCTGTCCGAGCCCATGATAACAGCAACTTTTTTCATAAACTATCTACTCCTTCCAAAGCAAAAAAACTGCAACAAACCCGTTGCAGTTTTATTTCAGCGTATTGACATAACGATATAAGAGTGCATTGAGTTAAGGCGGCAGCACATAACAGCTCCGCCGAGGGGATATGAAGTTGAATAAACGTTCAGGCTTTTTTCATATCTGTACATTTTCCACTCCTGTTTGGGTGCCTGTTACGGGCACCGCAAGCCGCACTTTAGATCTTACATTAATATTGTACAATATTATCCCAAGAATTTCAACACTTTTTCATATAAAATTTATCTCAATAATATCAGGATTTATTGTGAATTTTAACCACATATCAAAAATAGCCTCAACTAACTGAAAAAGCCCTTGTCATACACCTCACCGTGAGCAAGCCTGTCGGTGAGCTCCCGCATCTGAGCGCGTGAGCGCACCTTTTTTGAGCTGTCGATTATATCCTGCCGCTGCTGAGAGGTCAGCTTTGAAAAATAGTCGTAGGCAAGGGGGTTCTGCGCCATAGCCATAGATAGCCCCAGCGGTATATCCTGACCGCTGCTGAATTTTTTAGCGTTCATAGTATTATCTCCTATCATTTTTATTTCCCGGGAAAAAGGGTATATATATTTTTGCACGCTGCTGTGATTTTATTCATTCGCTATTGACAACCGTCTTTGAACTGTGTTAAAATTAAACCGGAATGATTTTTGTGAACTAAAAGACGGTGATGGTAAATGGACGATCTTTCAAATATAGGAGTTATAAAGGATCTGCTGGGCAGGCACGGCTTTACATTTTCAAAGTCCCTGGGGCAGAACTTTCTTATTAATCCCTCGGTCTGCCCGAAAATTGCCGAAATGGGCAACGCTAAAAAGGGCTTTGGCGTTATCGAGATAGGCACGGGCATTGGCGTGCTCACTAACGAGCTTGCAAAGCGTGCCGATAAGGTGGTGGCTATCGAGATAGACGAAAGGCTCATGCCTGTTCTGGGTGAAACTCTGGCGGAGCATGACAATGTGAAAATAATCAATGCCGATGTTATGAAGGTGGACCTTCACAAGCTCATAGATGAGGAGTTCAAGGGGCTTGAGGTGGCAGTCTGCGCTAATCTGCCCTACTACATAACCTCGCCCATAATCATGATGCTTTTAGAGGAGCGGCTGGAAATAAAGACCATAACGGTAATGGTGCAGAAGGAGGCAGGCACAAGGCTTTGCGCCCCCGTAGGTTCAAGAGACGCAGGAGCTGTGACGGTGGCAGTAAATTATTTTTCAAAGCCTAAGATACTTTTCAATGTTTCAAGGGGCAGCTTTATGCCCTCGCCGAATGTTGACAGCTGCGTTGTCAGGTTCGATATCAACGAGAAAACTCCCGAGGGAGTGACCGATGAAAAATTTTTCTTCAAAACAGTCAGGGGAGCTTTCTCGCAGAGAAGAAAAACCCTTGTAAATTCTGTTTCATCATCACTGGGGCTGGATAAAAAACAGGTGACAGAAGCTGTACAAAAAAGTGGACTTGAACCGAATGTCCGCCCCGAGCAGCTCACTATGGAGCAGCTGGTGAGCTTTGCTGAACAGCTGCGTAAAATATTGGATAGTTAAGATATTGACGGCGCTGCTGAGAGCGCAGGAAATATTCCGTCTCTCCTTGCTGTATGCGACAAATTTCACTATGCACAGATGTTATAATAATACTGCACAGCTATTTTAAAAACAAGGATGTGGTATTATGTCGCAAAAGGTAAAGGAAGCTGCCGTTTATCGCAGCCGCACAGGGGCGAGGGCAGGCAGAAAAGAAAAACTTACAGAGGTATTTTGGTGGATAGCCGCAGGGCTGACGGGTCTGGTAACAGGACTTTCGTCGGTGCTGGGCTTTCCTTCGTTTATGTGTGCAGCTGCGGCGGCGCTGGCAGGCGATAAGGCGGTGGGAGTTTTCATCGGTGCGGTGATATCCTATGTCATCAGGGGCAGCTTTGTGGACGGCGCAGTGCAGCTGTGCTCAATACTGGCAATAGCCGCAGTCCATGCTCTCGACCCCTTTGGCGAGCGCAGGGACGAGCCTGTTTATGCGTCGCTGATGACCACCTCAGCCCTTATGCTTTTCAGCGTGGTCATGACGGCGGCGGTCCCTGCTGATTTTTATACGGCTTCAATGAGAATGGTAAATTCGCTGCTCTGCGGCTGCATAGTTTTTGTTGCCAAGGCGGTGCTGCTAGCCAGACGCCGCAGCGGAGTTTATGACCTGACAGGCATAAACGGGGTGTTCATCGGCATATTTTACATAATGGCGGCATCGTCACTGTCATCAATAAAGCTCTTCGCCTTTGATCTCGGCAGGATCATCGGGGCGTTTCTGCTGCTGCAGGCGGTGAGAAAATATAAAAGCGCAGGGGGTGCGGTCATCGGTGCGCTGACTGCCTGCGGAGTGGTGCTCTGTGAGCCTGCCCTGGCTAAAAACACGCTGCTGCTCGCCACCGCAGGGCTGATCTGCGGTGCTTTCGTGCAGTTCGGCACACTTGTTACGGTGCTGAGCTTTCTGCTCTCATCGCTTATCAGCCTTGTGGCAGTGGGGGTCAATGCCGATACCTACCATATGTTCGCCGACCTTGCAGCAGGCTCGATACTGTTTGCCATAGTCCCTCTCTCGGAGGTAAAAAAGGTGAGCCGCAGCATTTCGGGAGTTATGAGCACTCCCGATATAGTGGGTCAGACCACCTCATCAAGACTTGCGCTGGCAGCCCAGACTCTTGGGGAGATAAGATACAGGCTGGATATGGTGACCATCACTATGGACAAGAAAACAGCGTCAAAGACCCTGGCGCTGGAGGTTAGAAGATGTGTATGCGCCGAGTGCCCCTCTTACGAGCTGTGCTTCGGCAGCACAGATACTGCCCAGAAAGCGTTTTTACAGCTTGAATATGAAACAGAAAACGGTGAAAAGGTCACTGCTGCCGAGGTGGGCGAAAGACTGAGGTGCTGCACCAGACCCGGGCTCATAGCCGAAGCCTTCTGCGAATTTAACAGACGGCTCATTGAGGAAAAATCTGAAAATATCAGAATGAGAGAGCTAAGGTCACTGCTGACCGAGCAGCTCTCTGCCATGGAGGATATACTCAGCGACCTGTCCTTCCGTTCATCGCAGGTAAGGAGCATAGATCCGGGGCTTTCAGCAAGGCTCAAAGACCTGTTTGCCGTCAAGGGCTGCAGCGGCGCAAAGGCTTGCGTTTATGTAGATGAGAACCTTTGCAGGCGTGCCGATGTGTTCGTATCATCGGCTTTTAAAGGGGATATGATAAAGCTCACCGCTTCGGTGTCGGCGCTGCTCGACTGTGATATGGGGCTGCCCGATACTGTCACCGAGGACGGCGTCACACGCATATCATTTTCAGAGCTGCCAGCCTTTACCGCCGAGGCAGCCTGCTTCACTGCGTCGGCAGGGGAGGAGTATTCGGGGGACAGCTTCGAGGTATTCGATGTGAACGGCTGCGAGAAATACATACTTCTCTCAGATGGCATGGGCACAGGCAAAAGAGCCCGTCTTGACTCGGTATTCACCGTGAGCCTTGCCAGAAAGCTCATATGCTCGGGGCTCTCTATGACCACCGCCCACAGGCTGATAAATTCAATGCTCAGGGTCAAGGGCTGGGAGGAGTCGTTTGCTACGATGGACCTTATGAAGCTTGACCTCTGCGGCGGCTCGGCAAGCTTTTTAAAATCAGGGGCAGTGCAGAGCAGGCTTTGCAGAGACGGCTGCGTAACTGTCATCGGCGGACAGGCTTTCCCTGCAGGTATACTGGCAGAGTGTACCCCCGATGTGCGTGAGATAAAGCTCTTTGACGGCGATATGATAGTGATGACCTCTGACGGCGCAGACGATGAGACCGCCGATATGCTTGCCAGGATAGCCGCCGACGAGCCGCGGCTGAGCGTTGAAGAAATTGTCAGAAAAATGGGAACTCTTGCCATGAGCAGGCGTGATAAACAGCACTGTGACGACCTTACCGTTATAGCTGTCAGGGTGGTCGCAGAGTGCGAAAATCGCTGAATAGTTAAAAAATCATTAACAAATGGTGGATAATATAAAAAAGCGGTATACAAACTGCACAAATATAACGGTTGAAATATGTAGGAAACTGAAAAGAATTACAAAACCACTTGAAAAAATATTAAAAAAAGGTTAAAATATAAGTGTGATATTAGGCGATGACCCTGCCATTTTTTTACGGCGGGCTTTGCCTGTAAAAAAGGAGGCTAGTACATGATCGACAAAATCCCTCAGGATTACGAAATTCCCCTTTATCTGTTCCACAACGGCACCAATTATGAGACCTACCGCTTTTTAGGCTGCCATAAGGGCGAACGTGACGGACAGGAGGGCTATTATTTCAGAGTCTGGGCTGCACACGCAAAGGGCGTGTCTGTTGTGGGCGAGTTCAATGACTGGGACGAAAATGCCAACCCTATGGAGCTGCTTGCAAACTCAGAGGTCTGGGAGACGTTTATACCAAACCTGAAAACATTTGATACATATAAGTATTGTGTTTATGGCTGTGACGGCAAAAAGCACAACAAAGCCGATCCCTACGGCACCCATATGGAGCTCAAGCCCCAGACGGGTTCAAAGATATTTGATATCGACGGATACGACTGGAAGGATACCAAGTGGCAGGAGGAAAGAAAGACCAAGGACGTTTACAACTGCCCTATGAATATCTATGAGGTACACCTCAATTCCTGGAAGACCTGCGATGACGGCGTGTATTATTCATACACAAAGTTTGCAAACACTATCATACCTTATCTTAAAGATATGGGCTATACTCATATCGAGTTCATGCCCCTGGCTGAGTTCCCCTTTGACGGCTCATGGGGCTATCAGGGCATAGGCTATTATGCGCCTACAGCAAGGTTCGGCACACCGCATGAATTTATGGCGATGATAGACCTGTTCCACCAGGCAGGCATTTCTGTGATACTTGACTGGGTGCCTGCGCATTTCCCGAGAGACGAGGCAGGTCTGTTTGAGTTCGACGGCGGTTCGGCTTATGAGTATGAGGACCCCAGGAAGAGAGACCACCTTGCATGGGGCACCAGAGTGTTCGATTACGGTCGCAATGAAGTAAAATCCTTCCTTATCTCAAACGCTCTTTACTGGATCGAAAAGTATCATATAGACGGTCTGAGAGTTGATGCTGTGGCTTCTATGCTGTATCTTGACTATGACAGAAGAGACGGCGAGTGGACGCCCAATAAATACGGCGGACATGAGAACCTTGAGGCTGTTGAGTTTTTAAGAGACCTTAACACTGCGGTATTTTCAAGAAACCCCACTGCGCTGATGATCGCAGAGGAGTCAACCGCATGGCCTATGGTAACAAAGCCTGTTTCCGACGGCGGTCTTGGCTTCAACTTCAAGTGGAACATGGGCTGGATGAACGATATGCTCAAATACATGGCTTATGACCCTATCGACAGGGCGTTCCACCACGATATGCTGACATTCTCGTTCTTCTATGCTTTTTCAGAGAACTTCATTCTGCCTATATCTCACGATGAGGTGGTGCACGGCAAGGCTTCGCTGGTGCAGAAGATGTACGGCGGCGATACCGACAAGAAGTTTGAGCAGTGCAAGCTGTTCACATCTTACATGATGGCTCACCCGGGCAAAAAGCTGCTGTTTATGGGTGCTGAGTTTGCACAGTTCAGAGAGTGGGATTATGAGAACGGTCTTGAATGGTTCTTAGTTGACGAGTATGAGAACCACAAGAACTATCAGGATTTCTCCAGAAACCTCAACCACTTCTACCTCGACCACCCTCAGTTCTGGGAGAAGGACTTTGACTGGAGCGGCTTCAGCTGGATAGCTAACGACGACTTCAGACAGTCGATAATCATTTTCAGACGTTTCGACTCAAAGGGCAACGAGATAATAGTTGTGTGCAACTTCGTTCCCGTTGACAGAAAGTCATACTGCTTCGGTGTTCCCTATAAGGGCAAGTATACCGAGGTGTTCAACTCCTCATCAAGAGACGGCTCGCCCTGCACCAACGGCACGGTGAAGTCTCAGGAGGTGGGTATGCACGGCTTTGAGCAGTCTATCTGCGTTGAGATACCTGCTTTCTCGGTAATGTATTTCACAGTTAAGAAGGACCCCGAGAAGAAGGCTAAGACCGACGCCGAGAAAAAGCCTGCTGCCAGGAAAACAGCAGCTAAGAAAACGGCTGCAAAGTCGGAGGGCAAGAAAACTGCGGCTAAAAAGACCGCAGCGAAGAAGTCTGCCGACAAGGCGTAAAACAGACAATACAGAATGATACTGCGGCGGTGCTGCCGCTGCGGTATCATTCAAAATAAAATAAATATAAAATGGTGGGTGAATAATTTATGTTCAACAAAAAAGAATGTGTTGCAATGCTTCTTGCAGGCGGACAGGGAAGCCGTCTTTATGCGCTGACCCAGGACGTTGCAAAGCCTGCAGTTCCCTTTGGCGCTAAGTATCGTATCATTGATTTCCCTCTGTCTAACTGTATCAATTCAGGTATCGACACAGTGGGCGTGCTCACACAGTATCAGCCTCTGGTGCTCAATGAGTACATAGGCAACGGTCAGCCTTGGGACCTTGACAGGATCCACGGCGGTGTTCACGTGTTGCCTCCTTATCAGAAGGCTACAGGCGCTGACTGGTATTCGGGTACAGCTAACGCTATCTACCAGAATATCGGCTTTATCGACAGATATGATCCCGAGTATGTAGTAGTTCTTTCGGGCGACCACATCTACAAGATGGATTATAACAAGATGCTTGAATTCCACAAGGCTAAGGAAGCTGCCGCTACTATCGCAGTTCTGGACGTTCCCAAGGAAGAGGCATCAAGATTTGGTATCATGATAACCGACGATCAGGATAATATCATCGACTTCGAGGAGAAACCGAAAAATCCCCGTTCCACACTGGCTTCAATGGGTATCTACATATTCACATGGAGCAAGCTGAGAGCTTACCTCATCGCTAACGAGGAGGACGAGACGGCTTCAAAGGACTTTGGTAAGAATATAATCCCCGATATGAGAGAAGCAGGCGAAAAGCTGGTGGCTTACCGCTTTGATGGCTACTGGAAGGACGTTGGAACCATCGACTCCCTGTGGGAGGCAAATATGGACCTTATCAATCCCAATATCCCTATCGACCTGTATGATCCCCAGTGGAAGATCTATTCGAGAAACCCCGTTTATCCTCCTCAGAGCATCGGCAAGAACGCTCAGATACAGAACTCTATGGTAACAGAGGGCTGCGTTATTGACGGCTCGGTAGAGTTCTCAATGATCTCAGACGGCGTTACCGTTGAGGAGGGCGCAGTTATCTACGACTCGATACTTATGCCCGGCGCTGTTGTAAAGAAGGGCGCTAAGGTAGAGTATGCTATCGTTGGTGAGAACTCTGTTATCGGTGAAAATTCACAGATCGGTGCAAGACCCGAGACTATCGACGATAAGGACTCATGGGGCGTTGCCGTAGTAGGACACAATATAACCGTTTCGCCTGAGAGCAATGTTGCGCCAAAGGCTATAATCTATGAAAATATTTAAGAAAGGACCGAGTAAAGATGGATGTAAATATGGGTAATGTACTGGGTCTTGTTTTCGCAAATATGCACGACACGACTCTCGGTGATATGACTAAGAACAGAACTATGGGTTCTGTAATGTTCGGCGGACGTTACCGCCTTATAGACTTCCCCCTCTCAAATATGGTAAACAGCGGCATCAGTGAGGTCGGTGTTATCACAAAGTCCAACTACCAGTCGCTGCTGGACCACCTGGGCTCTGCAAGAGAGTGGGACCTGGCAAGAAAGAAGGGCGGACTTTACATTCTGCCACCCTTCGGCAATGTTGAGAGCACACTTTACAGAGGCAGGATAGAGGCTATCTACGGCGCTATGAGCTTTATAAGCCATTCAAGCGCAAAGTATGTAGTTCTCACAGACTGTGATGTTATCACTAATATCGACTACAAGCCGATAGTAGCCCAGCATATCGAGAGCGGCGCTGATATCACAGTTGTGGCTCACACTGGCAATTATACCTCTGAGGAGCTCAAGACATCTACCGTTCTTAACAAGGACGACGAGGGCAACGTTACCAGCGTGCTGATAATGCCCGAGCTCAGCGGCACCTGCACACAGAGCCTGAATATGTTCGTTATGTCTATGGAGCTCATGACTGACCTTATCAAGGACTCGATCGCAAGAGGTATCGTAAGCTTTGAGAAGAACATTCTTCAGGAGAGATGCGGTGAGCTTAAAATCAAGGCTTATGAATATGATAAGTATTTCAGCAAGCTCAACAGCCCTGTAAGCTACTTCAAGGCTAATATGGACCTGCTTGACCCTGCAAACGCTAAGCAGCTTTTCGTTCCCAAGAGAGCTATCTACACCAAGGTAAGCGACAATGCACCTGCTAAGTATGACCTTGACTGCACAGTCAACAATTCACTTATCGCTGACGGCTGCATCATCGAGGGCGAGGTTGAAAACAGCGTGCTGTTCAGAGGCGTTAAGGTAGGCAAGGGCGCTAAGATCAAGAACTGCATTCTCGGTCAGGGCACAGTTGTGGGCGACGGCGCACAGCTCAGCTACGTTATCACCGATAAGGACGTTAATGTTGCTGACAAGCACGTTCTCATAAGCTCGTCAGAGTATCCCATGTATGTTGCTAAGGGCGCAGGCGTGTGATATAAGGAGTGAATGACTATGGATAAGTATGTATACAAGGTGGACTCCTTCGGCTGCACCTTTTCCACCAGGAACAAGTTCACTCAGCAGCTCCAGGAGATCATCGACAGATATGCAGCTGAGGGCTGGAAGCTTCATAGCTATGAAACTCCCGGCGCACTTGGTGAGCTTTGCGTAGTTGTTTTCTACCGCGAGAGCGAGGATTAATATTTTCTGACACAGCTAAAGCTATTTATGCCGCAGGGCTGCCGTGTTGCGGCGCTCTGCGGTTTTTATTCTACAACAAGGGAGGTCTAAGGATATGAATATACTTTACACAGCAAGTGAGGCGCTGCCCTATGCGGCGTCTGGCGGATTGGCTGACGTTGCAGGCTCGCTGCCTGCGGCGATAAATGCACAGGGGCACGATTGCAGAGTTGTCATACCGCTGTATGGCAGCATCAGGCAGGAGCTCAAAGACAGGCTGAACTATATGACCAATTTCACCGTACCTGTTGCCTGGAGGAACCAATACTGCGGTGTTTTCGTGGGTGTGGAGAACGGTGTTACCTACTATCTGCTGGATAATGAGTATTACTTTGCAAGAAACGGCTTGTACGGCTTTTATGACGATGCCGAAAGGTTCATCTTCTTTTCAAGAGCTGTGCTTGAGCTGTTGAGATATATCGACTTCAAGCCGAATATTATAAATGCCAACGACTGGCAGACGGCGCTGGTGCCTGTTTATTACGATGTTTTCTACCGTTATCAGCAGGGCTATGAGGATATCAAGACGGTGTTCACCATACACAATATCCAGTATCAGGGTCAGTACGGTCTGGAGCTTATTAACGACCTTATGGGCATTCCGCTGTACCACACCGATATGCTCTCATACGACGGTGACGTTAACTTTATCAAGGCGGCTGTTGAGACGTCAGACAGAGTCACCACCGTGTCGCCCAGCTATGCCTGGGAGATACTCGACCCCTGGTATTCACACTCGCTGGACAGAGAGCTGGTACACCACCAGTATAAGCTCAGCGGTATTTTAAACGGTATCTCGCAGGATATATACGACCCCATGACCGATAAGGTCATCGCCAGAAATTACGGCTTGCAGGATAAGTCGGGCAAGGCAGTCTGCAAGAGAGCGCTGCTGCTTGAAATGGGCATGGCTACGGGTAAGGAGCCCGTTATCGGCATAGTTACCAGGTTCGTTTCCCACAAGGGGCTTGACCTTATCAAGTATGTGTTTGAGGATATCATCAGGCTGGGCTATAAGTTCACCATTTTAGGCTCGGGCGAGAAGATATACGAGGACTTTTTCAGCGAGATGCACTACCGCTATCCCGACAGGGTAGGTCTTACACTGGGCTTTGTACCTGAGCTTTCAAGAAAGATATATGCAGGCGCAGATATGTTTTTGATGCCCTCGCAGAGCGAGCCCTGCGGACTGGCTCAGATGATAGCACTGAGATACGGCACTATCCCCATAGTGAGAGAAACAGGCGGACTGCGTGACAGCATTAAGGACGCAGGCGGAGAGGGCGGCAACGGCTTTACCTTCAAGGCATATGACGCCCACGATATGCTGGACGCCTGCGTAAGAGCAAGAGCCTGTTACGATGACAAGATGCGCTGGGGCAGACTTGTCAACAACGCATTCAAGCAGGATTTCAGCTGGGAGAAGTCGGCTAAGGAGTATATCAGGCTTTACGAGGATATACACTGATCTGTCAGGTTTACAGCCCTTGTTCTCCCCTGTCGACGGCAGGGGAGAACAAGTTTATTTACACGACTTTGGGGTATATTTCGGCAGGAAAGTGAAAAAGCAAAATATATTTTTGCGTAAAATGTATATGACTAAAAAATTAAATTTCAAAAAGCCCTTGACAAAACGCAACATAATTGGTATAATAATATAGTCGCTTAAAGTTAAGCGTGAGCCATTAGCTCAGTTGGCAGAGCATTTGACTTTTAATCAAAGGGTCTGGGGTTCAAATCCCCAATGGCTCATAAGATCGCTTTCGGTTTTATACCGAAAGCGGTTTTTATAGTTAGCGGATATGGTGGAATTGGCAGACACGTTAGATTTAGGTTCTAATGCCGTATGGTGTGCAGGTTCAAGTCCTGTTATCCGCATAGTATAAGCTCTCGCTTTGTTTTAAAGCGGGAGCTTTTTTTGCGGTAAATTTTTTTAAAAGTAATCCTTTACAGCGGTTGCAAATTTTTGCATCATGTGTTATAATAAAGCCAAAGCCCATGCTTATCGCATGGTCTGCGGAGCTAAAGCTCTGCTTGCAGGGCGTTTTTTTACCTGCAAGCTTACGAAAAAATGCAAATTATTTCAGGTGATATATATGCAAAACAGAAGATATACTATAGGTCTGCTTGCTGCCAATATTGTTGATACTTTCAGCAATTCAATATCAAAGGGTGCAATGAGGGCGGCAAAAAGGCTCGATGTCGATCTGATAATTTTCCCGGGAAAATATCTCGGGCTGCAGCATAAGTATGAGGAGCACGATACCAAGTATGAGTACCAGTATAACGTGCTTTTCAGCCATGCGGCTGAGGCTGGGCTGGATTATATAATAGCCCCTGTGGGCTCTATAGCCTATGCTGTTGACGACGAGGGCAAAAAGCGCTTTCTTGACAGCTTCGGTGATACCCCCGTGCTCAGCGTCTGCGCAGAGTCTGAGGACCATGATTTTTTGCAGTTCGATAACCGCTCGGGCGTGGCTGCTGCGGTGGATTATCTGGCTTCAAGAGGGAGAAAGCGTATAGCTATCCTGGCAGGCGACCTGAGAAATTCCGAGTGTGCCGAGCGCTACGAGGAATACCGCCTTGGACTTGAAAGAAACGGTATACCCTTTGAGGACCGCTATCTCTGCGAGTGCGATATGGCTTATGACAGCAAGCCTGACTGCGACCGCCTGCTGGATAATAATCCAGACCTTGATGCGGTGGTGTGCGTAAACGATATAGTTGCCCAGAACCTTTATGAGTCGCTTGCTGACAGAGGTCTTGAAGCAGGCAGCGATATTGCTGTGGTAGGCTTTGATGACCTGCCAATGTCCAAGCACCTTGACCCGCCCCTGGCTTCGATAAATGCTGATGCCGAGCTGCTGGGCGAGAGATCGGTGGAGAAAGCTGTAAACTACCTAAACGGCGTTGAAGATGACTGCCACTATATCAGCACAAAGTTTATCCCCCGTGCTTCATGCTTTTCAAATGTGAGATTTATGAGCTCGCCCCAGAAGATATTTTCGGGCAGCAATGATGAGATATACCGCAATATCAGGGAGTATGTAAATGAGATATGCGATACCCCTGCCGAGGGTGAGCGTGTTTTTTCAAGAGTTATAAATGTGTTCAAGGCATATCAGGATACTTTTGTAAAAAAGGTCGCAGATGAGGCGGATATGCAGAGGATAACGGAGCTCACAGAACAGTATTTTACCAATAGTGAGACCTTGTCTGACGGCATTTTAAAGCTCAGCAGCGTTATCGGCGGCGGCTTTATCTGGCTGCTGAGAAACTGTAAGGGTGAAAACCTCAGCTATGTCACCAAACTTTATGACCACTTCGGCGGCAGGCTCAACGGCAGCAAAAGCGCCGAGGAGCTCAACGACGCATTTATGCAGCGTGTTCATAACGATAATATTTTTATCCGTGATGCCCTTATGCTGGGCGGCGATCTTAAACAGAGCTACGGCAATATCCTTAAAAGGCTGTGCAACATCGGCGCAATGACCAGCTTTTTGTTTACGCTGGAGCAGCCCGTGACGGTGAAGCTCAACGGCAGCTTTCCCAAGGGTATGAGCTGGAGATTTCGCTCATACTGCTACGGCTCACAGAGCTATATCGTGCCCGAGGAAGAGCAGGAGATATCCATGCGTGATATCTTCAAAAACGAGCACGTTGTGATGAACAGGCAGCATATCTTCATCGCAGCCGACCTCTACACCGCCGAGAACCAGTACGGCATGGCGCTGCTGGAGCCGAGAGATGACGAGTTTTTCGGTGAGCTGGAGCTTGCCACATATCAGCTCAGCTCGGCAGTGAGAACTCTTGATATACTTAAAGAGCAGGATAATCTTCTGGCAGAGGTACACAGCCGGAACCTTGCCCTTGAAGAAATGTCTATGATAGACGAGCTGACCCAGGTGTTCAACCGCAGGGGCTTTTATATGGCAGCAGGGGAGCTGATAAACGCCAACAAGGGCGGCAGGTTCATCATCTGCTATGCCGATATGGACGATTTGAAGATAGTCAACGACACCTATGGCCATGCCGAGGGCGACTTCTGTATCAGGCTAACAGGCAAGTGCCTTGGGGCTGCAATGGGCGAGGCTGCCGTTATCGGCAGAATGGGCGGCGACGAGTTCGCAGCTATAGTTTTGAAGCAGGAAGATCTGTCCATAGAGGATATCTCGGCACGCAAGGAGAGCTTTATAGCAGGCTTTAACGCATCGGGCAGCAGGGTGTACAGCTACAGCTCATCGCTGGGCATTCTTGAATACACCTGTGAGAACAGCTACGACCTTAAAGAAGCTCTTGATAAGGCAGACGGTCTGCTGTATGAGGACAAGAGCCGCAAGAAGGCGCAAAAACGCAAAAATAAGTAAAAAACAAGGTATCGTTCAGATCGGTGAATGCTTCACCAAAGACGATACCTTGTATTATTTTTACTGTTCAGCCACCGCTGTCAGCTCCTCTTGCCCAGCTCGGAGATTATCTGTATAAAGGACTCAACATCGTTGAACTCCTTATAAACCGAGGCAAAGCGCACATAAGCCACATGGTCCAGCTTTTTAAGCCCCATAAGCACCATATCGCCTATCTCGGAGGTGGTGGTCTCGGTCTGCATTTTGTTTGCATATGTATTCTCGATATCGTCCACCAGCGAGGTTATCTGCTCAACACTGACAGGGCGCTTTTTTATGGCGCTTTGCAGACCCTTTATGAGCTTCTGCCTGTCAAATGGCTCAAAGGAGCCGTCCTTTTTATAAACCATAAGCAGCGGCTTTTCAACTACCTCATAGGTGGTAAAGCGCCTGCCGCACTTGGGGCACTCACGCCTTCTTCTCTTTTTGCCCTCACTGGGTCGGGAGTCTATGACTCTTGTATCTTCATGGCTGCAAAACGGACATCTCATGGCAGTTACTCCTTTTTTTAATCATATGCTATCATCATACATTTAGTATCTGATAATAATTCTTTAATAAGCATTATACCACATCTTGCCCGAAATTTCAAGGGTTTTTGCAAAATTTAAAAGAAATTTTTTGGACAGTCGGAACAAATAGCACAATTTTTCGGACTTATAAGCCGGCGGCTGAGCTGATGATTGGCAAAAAGCTTGACGTAAACGCTTAAAAATGTTATAATAAAATGATATTGAATTTACTACTTATCTTAAAAATAAGTCCGCCCGAGGACAGGTTGAGTTTAAATTAAAGTCCGTCCGAGTACAGGCTGAGTTTAAACGTAAGTCCGCCCTGCCGTCAGATAAGCTTTAGCTATGCATTGTATCATAAAAAGGCAGGACCGAGCCGTCCGCCCGAGGACAGGACAGATGGGGTATTGAATATGGAAAAGATCAACGAAATAATCTCAGACATCGACAGCATGGTGTGGGGGGTGCCCCTCATACTTCTGATAATCACCTGCGGCATACTTCTTACGGTACGCATAGGCTTTTTGCAGGTGAGAAAGCTGGGGCTCGCCCTGAAATATATGGTCAGGGACGAGGAGAGCGGCGACGGCGAGGTATCAAGCTTTGCCGCCTTGTGTACGGCGCTTTCTGCCACAGTCGGCACAGGCAATATCGTGGGAGTTGCCACTGCGCTGGCAGCAGGGGGTCCCGGTGCGCTGTTCTGGATGGAGGTAGCCGCATTTTTCGGCATGGCGACCAAGTATGCCGAGGGTCTGCTGGCAATAAAATACCGTGTCACCGACCCAAACGGCAATATTCTGGGCGGTCCCTTTTATTATATCGAAAAGGGCATGGGCAGAAAATGGAAGTGGCTGGGCAAGCTGTTTGCCTTTTTCGGTCTGTTTGCAGGGCTTATGGGTATAGGCACTATCACCCAGATAAACGGCATAACCTCGGCGGTCAATAACTTTTTCGACCCAAAGGGTGCTCACACTGTCAGCATTTTCTCCACCGACCAGACCTATGCAACTATAATATCCGGCATAGTCATAACTCTGCTGGCAGCCCTTATAATAATCGGCGGAATAAAAAGGATAGCAAGCGTTTCCGAGCTGGTTGTGCCTGCCATGATAGTTCTGTACATCGGTAGCTGTCTGCTGATAGTTTTTACACATATCACCGAGATACCTGCTGCTATTTCGGCGGTGGTCAAGGGCGCATTCGGGCTGAGACCCTTAGCAGGGGGCTTGGCAGGCTTCTCGCTTATGATGGTATCAATGCGAAACGGCGTGGCAAGGGGTATTTTCTCAAACGAAGCAGGTCTGGGCTCTGCCCCCATAGCTGCCGCTGCCGCAAAGACAAAGGAGCCCGTCAGACAGGGTCTTGTGACCATGACAGGCACCTTTATCGACACCATACTGGTCTGCACCATGACAGGGCTTTCAATAGTCATGGCAGGGAGCTACTCCAAGGAGGGGCTGGAGGGCGTGACTATAACCACCGACGCCTTTCAGAGCGGACTGCCGTTCCCGCACAGAGTATCTGCTTTTATACTGATGGTCTGCCTGGCGGTTTTTGCCTTCACCACCATACTTGGCTGGAACTATTACTCGGAGAGGTGCCTTTCCTATCTGACAGGCTCAAACAAAGCTGTTACAGCAGTGTATAAGGCGGTATACATCGCAGCAGTGTTCATTGGTCCCTACCTGACGGTGGAGGCTGTGTGGAATTTAGCCGATATCTTCAACGGACTTATGGCTCTGCCGAATATAGTGGCGCTGCTTGCCCTTTCGGGGGTAGTATCTGCCGAAACGAAGGATTATCTTAAACGTCTTAAAAACTCAAAAGTGAATGAATAAGCTGCTGATAAAATGAACAGGAGGATATATCATGCTTAAAGGAAAAACAGTCGTGCTGTGAGTTACAGGCTCGATAGCTGCCTATAAGGTGCCGAACCTTGCCAGAATGCTAAAAAAACAGGGCTGCGATGTTCAGGTGCTGATGACCGAGAACGCCACCCAATTTATCAACCCCATAAGCTTTGAGAACCTGACGGGAAACAAGTGCCTTATCGACACCTTTGACCGCAACTTTCAGTACAGCGTTGAGCACGTGGCTTTGGCGAAAAGGGCTGATGTGGTCATGGTTGCCCCTGCGTCGGCAAACGTTATCGGCAAGATAGCCTCGGGCATAGCCGATGATATGCTCACCACCACCGTGATGGCTTGCCCCTGCAAAAAGATAATTTCCCCTGCCATGAACCATAATATGTTCCACAACCCCATCGTGCAGGATAATATTGAAAAGCTCAAAAGATTCGGCTATGAGATAGTTGAGCCCGAAAACGGTATGCTGGCAAACGGCGATACAGGCGACGGCAGAATGCCCGAGCCCGAGGTGCTTTATGAGTATATCCTGCGTGAGATAGCCTTTGAGAAGGACCTTGCAGGCAAGAAGGTACTTGTAACAGCAGGAGCTACCAGAGAGCCTATTGATCCCGTGCGCTTTATCACCAACCATTCCAGCGGAAAAATGGGCATAGCCATAGCCAAGGCTGCCATGCTCAGGGGAGCTGAGGTGACGCTGGTGGCAGGTCACTGCGAGGCGCAGCTGCCGCCGTTTGTGAGATATATACCCGTGACCACCGCCGAGGATATGTTTAATGCGGTAACTCAACTGTCCGAAAAACAGGACATTATAATCAAGGCTGCCGCCGTGGCAGATTACACCCCTGCCGACACCGCTGACAGCAAGCTCAAGAAAAAAGATGATGACCTTAATATAGAATTAAAGCGCACCAAGGATATACTGAAATATCTGGGGGAGCACAAAAAAGAGGGTCAGCTTATCTGCGGCTTTTCAATGGAGACTGATAATTTGCTGGAGAACTCGTCCAAAAAACTGGACAGCAAAAACTGTGATATGATCTGTGCAAATTCCCTGAGAACAGAGGGCGCAGGCTTCGGGTTGGATACCAATGTCATCACCCTGATAACAAAAGCAGGCGCCGAGGAGCTGCCCCTTATGAGCAAGGAGCAGGCTGCCCACAGGATATTTGATAAGCTGACCGACCTTTGGTCTTAGAGCTTATGATCTACAGGCAATGCATGAAAAGGAAGTGAGCAATGTGATCGAGACAGAGAGTGCGACCTATATATATCTTTTTTGCTCGACCATGCTGACGTTTATTTTCAGCGGCATTGCCGAGGAAGTGAGAGACGAGGCGCAGGGGTGGCTGTATGTCATCCTCTGGGCGAGCTTTGCAGTCATTACGGCTGTGCGCTTTGGCAATATAGTGTCCAAATTTGTGTACAGAAAAGTGTCCGGGCAGAAAAAGAGGCTGACTCTTCTTGACTTTGTACCCTTCGACTTTGCCATGTATGCGCTCTACGGGCTGGTGAGCGCTCTGGGCAGCCACCCTAAAAACATCACTGCTGTCATCTGCTGCTTTCTGGTGGGGCTGCCTGTTCTGGGGGTGTGCTCGTATTTGGTGTTTAAGCGTTTTAAAAGCATTTATGAGCTTAAAGCAAAGTGGCATAAGGCTAAGCCGAAAAAGCCTCCAAAGCACAGAGTATTAAGGCTCAGAGAAGAGGAAGAGTCTGATAAATTGTACAGATAAATTATCCAATAAATTGTACAGAACGGAGAATAGTATGAAGCGTATAGACATCTGTGAAAACGGTATTTACGTAGTATTTGAGATAACCGACGAAAACGAGATAAAGCTGCTGCACTTTTCGCCGCTGCCTTTTAACGAGAGCGACATTGACCCCTTTTGCAAAGAAAAGGGCTTTGCACTTTTTAAAAAGACCAACGGCTTTCACCTTGTTGAGCTGCAGGTCAGCGGCATAGACCGTGCAGGGGAGCGGCACGGCAATAAGTATATAGTCACCGCCCCCGGCTATCGAATGAAGTTCAAGGACTTCAAGGACCTTAATACTCAGCTTGGAAGAAAGCTTGAAATAACCTGCTTTGACGAGGAAACAGGACTTGAAACTGTGTCGCATATGCAGTTTTATAAGGATATCTCCACCGTGCGCTGCTGGACAGAGGTGTTCAATAAGGGTACAGAAACTTGGTCAGTTGAGTACGTGTCCTCCTTCGCCCTCACAGGTATCGAGAAAGAGGGCGTGACCTCTCAGGACGACAAGTTAAAGATCGGCATATGCCATAACTCCTGGCAGAGAGAGCTGCAGTGGCAGTTTTACAGCCTGGAGCAGGCAGGTCTCGGCATGGCTCAGCCGAGGGAGTTCCAGCATTCTTCAAAGGTGCTGGGGGTCACAAATGTGGGCAACTGGTCAGCTAAGGAGTATATCCCCATGGGATATCTGGAGAACACCGAGGTGGGTACTGCGCTGGTGTGGCAGATCGAAAACAATGGCTCATGGCACTGGGAGATATCCGACCAGGAGGGTCATCTCTATTTGCAGCTGAGCGGTCCCTCTGAGATAGAGTCCCACTGGAGCAAGCAGCTTGCGCCGAATGAGAGCTTTGTGAGCGTGCCCTGCGCAGTTTCGGCAGTGAACGGCGGCTTTGATAAAGCCATTGGCGAGCTGACGAAATACCGCCGCATTATCCGCCGCAGAAACCGTGATAACAAGACCCTCGGGGTAATTTTCAACGACTATATGAACTGCCTATGGGGAGACCCCACCGCAGAAAAGGAGTTCCCCCTTATCGACGCTGCCGCCGAGGCAGGCTGCGAGTATTTCTGCATTGACGCAGGCTGGTATGCCGACGGCTCATGGTGGGACTGGGTAGGCGAGTGGCAGGAGAGCCGCAAGCGCTTCCCAAACGGCGTCAAGGAGGTCACCGACTACATACGCAAAAAAGGTCTTATCCCGGGAGTTTGGCTTGAGATAGAGGTCATGGGCATAAAGTGCCCCCTTGCGGATAAGCTGCCTGACAGCTGGTTCTTCACCCGCCACGGCAAAAGGGTCTACGACCGCAGCCGCTATCAGCTGGATTTCAGAAATGCCGAAGTGAGAGAGCACTGCCACGGGGTCATCGACAGGCTGGTGAAGGACTACGGCGTTGGCTATATAAAAATGGATTACAATATCGAGCCCGGCATAGGCACCGAGCATGACGCCGACAGCTTCGGCGACGGTCTGCTGGGTCATGAGAGAGCCTACATAAAATGGCTCGACGAGGTGTTCCGGCGCCACCCCAGCCTTATCATCGAAAACTGCTCCAGCGGTGGGCTGAGAATGGACTATGCCATGCTTTCACGCTACTCCATACAGTCCACCTCAGACCAGGACGACTACCGCAAATATGCCACTATCGCCGCAAACTCCCCCTCAGCCCTCTGCCCCGAGCAGTCGGCTATCTGGAGCTACCCCATGACCTCGGGGGACAGGGAAGAGGTGGTTTTCAACATGATAAACGCCATGCTCCTGAGAATACATCAGAGCGGTCATCTCGGCTTTATCGAGGAGGACCGCAAAGCCCTTGTTAAAGAGGGGATAGAGGTCTATAAAAGCATAAGGGGCGATATCAAAGAGAGTCTGCCCTTCTGGAGCTTGGGACTGTCCAAATTTTCGGATAACTGGGTCTCACTGGGGCTTAAATGCGAGGGTAAGTCGTACCTGGCAGTCTGGAGAAGAGAGGGCAAAGACACCTGTATACTGCCCATAGAGCACCTTAAAGGCAAAAACACAGAGGTCGAGTGTATCTACCCAAGCTTTAATGAGTGCGAGTTCAGCTTTAACAAAAACAACGGCACCCTCAGCGTAAAACTTGACAAGCCCTATATTGCAAGACTGTTCAAACTGACCACAAAATAGAAAGGTATAGTTTTGTGCAATGCCTATTGGGGGAGACCCTTTTGA
>CALCRR010000044.1 GCA_937894495.1 uncultured Ruminococcus sp.
GCCGTGGTAAGACCCCTGGGGGATATCTCGGGCGACGGTGTGCTGGATACAAAGGACGCTATGAAATCGGTACAGTTTGCACTCAAAAACCGCAAGCCCAAGACTGACGCAGAGTTCACCGCCGCCGATGTGAACGCCGACGGAAAGCTGGACTCAAAGGACGCTATGATACTTATAAATGCAGTTAAAAACAAAGAAACCATAAATTAACAGCAGACACCGACCGCAGATGTGCGGTCGGTCTTTATTTTACAAAAATATTACAAAATTTATCATTATCCGATTGACTTATTTGGTGAAATGTGATATCATTTAATTAACTAGATAATTGTGTAAATATTTTTCGGAGCATGATATATGAATTACTATTTGTACGGATATACCGATAAGGGCAGCTATCGGGAGCATAACGAGGACGCCATGCTTATCGACCGTGAGGTGGTCATAGACGGCTTTTATGAGGCGACCTGCCAGGCGCCCTTTATTACCGCTGTGTGTGACGGCGTCGGGGGCGAGAACGCAGGGGAGCTGGCGTCAAGGGTGTGCCTTAAACACCTGTCGCTGGTGGACTACGCCGCCAATGTGGATATGAAAAAAGAGCTGCTGAAAATTCACGGTAAGATAAAAAGAAAAAGCACCTTTGAAGAAAATGCAGCCAATATGCAGACCACCCTGTGCGCCCTCGCCGTTGATGAGGAGGGCAAGGCGCTTTGCATAAATGTGGGCGACAGCCGAATGTACCGCTATGTTAACGGCACTATCAGGCAGATATCTATCGACCAGTCCTACGGGCAGTTTATGTATGAGCACGGGCAGATCGACAGCGTTGAGGAGCTTGACGAGGCTCACCGCAATGCCATAATATCCTCAATGGGCAGCGTCAGCCATGAGCCTGTGATAGCCCAGACCCCTCTTATAAGCGAGTTCGGAGCTGAGCCTGATGATATGATACTTATAACCTCTGACGGAGTTTCAGACCATGTGAGCAAGGGGGAGTTTGAGATAGGGCTGGGACTTGACCTGCCCATCTCCGAAAAGCTCACGGCGCTGGCAAAGCTGGCACTTTTAAACGGCAGCACCGATAATATCACCATAATAGGCATAAAGCCCTATGTTGACGATGAAGAGCTTGAAGCCCTGACCATGCACGGCACTGTTGAGGAGACTATCAACGTCAAGGAGGTACTGTATGATATCGACCCCTTGGACGAGATACTCACCATTGATGTTAATGAGATAATCGGCAAAAAGGAGAAGAAAAAGCCCAAAAAACAGCTGGAGATAACCTCACAGGAGGATATACAGCTGGAGACCAGAGACCTTTTCATGCAGGCTCAGGCTTCCCTCAGCAGGCTGGAGAGCCTTTTTGATGATAAGAAAAAATAAGATCGGCGAAGAATTATCTCCGCCGATCTTTTTTATTTTATAGGCTTTTTGGTCTTAGCTGCATTTATCACTATCATAGCGTCCTTTGAGTCTATCTTATCATCATTATTCACATCAGCCGCCTTGAACTCTGTATCGTTCTTGGGGGTGGTGGTCTTTTTGGCGAAGGATATTACTTTCATAGCGTCCTTGGTATCCAGCTTGTCATCGCCTGTTACATCGCCTTTTATTGCAGGCTTTTCGGGGGTGAAAGCGGACTCGGTCAGCTCTGCTCTGGTGTATATAACAGTTACTGCTTCGCTGTCATAAACAACATTTATATCAGAATGCCTTACCACCTGACCGTCCTCAATGGTGTAATACACATCTGTTATTGTGCGTGAGTCGAGATGGGTCACTATAACATTATCCTCGTCCTCAGCATTGTATATAGTTTCGGCTCTTAAAGCCTTTTTCTGTTCCACACGCTGCCTGAAGCCATCATCATGGTCGACCATATTCACGCTCAGGCTGTCCTCCACCGACATTGAGGGGTAGTATATCAAGCCCACCTTTTCGGCAGAGCTCCAGTCGCTGTTCATATCCTCGGCAAACTCCTCCTTCGAGCACACTGCAAGACCCTTTTTCTGCTCGGCTTCTGCTTCGCTTTCGGTCTCTTCTTCATCACCGCTGTCCTCTGCAACGAACACAGGCATCATTGCGGCAAAGTCTTTGTCTGCCATATCGCCAAGGCACTCGGTAAGATCCTGCCAGCTGTATTGTGTGTACGCCAGGTCGGGAGAATAGATATACTTTATGGCAGTCTCTCCCTCGACCACTACCTCGCCCACATACACCGTGGTCCTCTGCACTACGTCCTCCGAACAAACTATCGTGCTGACGCTGTTTGCCGAAGCTGTCATGCTAAACACAGTACCCACAGCCATAGCTGCCGCAGCTGTGGTGCTTATAATGCGCTTTGCGAATTTTTTCATATCATTATCCTCCCTGTCTGTATCTGTAGTTGATATTTGTGCAGAATTTTTTACTTTATGGGCTTTTTGGTCTTAGCTGCATTTATCACTATCATAGCGTCCTTTGAGTCTATCTTATCATCATTATTCACATCAGCCGCCTTGAACTCTGTATCGTTCTTGGGGGTGGTGGTCTTTTTGGCGAAGGATATTACTTTCATAGCGTCCTTGGTATCAACCTTGTTATCACCCGTAACATCACCCTTTAAGGTTTTGGTGCTCACCTCTGCTTTGGTGTAGATCACTTTTATAGCTTCCACACCGTAGTCTATCTCCCTGTCCACCAGCTTAACCAGCTTGCCGTCCTCCACCGTATAGGTGACGTTGTCTGAATTTACCTGAGTCAGTATGCCAAAGGGGGCATACTGTTCGGCAGGGCTGCCGTCAGCATTGAAGATCTCGGTGTCCTCCTTAAAGGCGCAGGCTTTTGCAAAGCTTTCATCGTTACCGTAAAGCTCCACCCAGTCAACGCTCATACTTGTAAAATCTTCATAGTATTTCATTCCCGCAAATGAAGCAGTCTTCCAGTTATCGTCAATATCGGCGGTGTATTCGGGAATGCTGCACACGGCAGCTCCCTTACCCTCCTCTTCCTCTGTGAGCTCGGGTATAAGCTGGCTGAAGCTGTCGTTATCCATTGCCTTAAAGCCGTCTCGCAGCATATCAAAGCTGGTTTTTGACCATGTGATGTCCTCCGAGTAGATATAGGTAAAGGCGGTCTCGCCGTCCACCACTACCTCACCCACATAAAGGGTAGACTCCTGTTTTATAGTTGCTGACCTGCCTACTACGTTTATCCGAGCATCGACCTGTACCTTCTCTGCCGAAGCTGTCAGAGGTATCGCTGCTGCCATTGCCAATGCGCAGACTGCTGAGATCATTCTATTTTTCATAAAAAACACCGTTCCTTTCAATATGCTGCTTTTGTCAATACTTGCTATAATTATTAACAATTATATCATATAAATATATACAGTGTATTTTATATGTACATACAATTAATTTATTTGTCAACTAAAATCATTGACTAAAATCGACAAAAAAGCACTGCCGCAGGTATTACGGCAGTGCCTGAAAGCTGTGCTTATTTTATAGGCTTTTTAGTCTTGACAGCATTGATAATGATAAGCGAATCCTTTGAATCCAGCTTGTTATCATCGTTCACGTCAGCAGGGGCGAACTCACCACTTTTGGGCAGGGTGGTCTTTTTGGCGAAGGATATGGACTTCATAGCGTCCTTGGTATCTATCTTGCCGTCGTAGTTTATATCGCCCTTTGGTAACAGGGGGAGTCAGCAGCTTGTACTTGAAGCCGTAGTCTACTGCATAGTCATAGCCCTCGGTGTCCTTGTAGCAGCTGATAGTCACGCCGCTGTACTTGGCTGTGTCCGACTTCTCAGAAAAGCCGAAGAAATATTTTCCCAGGCTTTCACAGTGGAAGGGGATAACTATGCCCTTGAGCTTTGAGCAGCCCATGAAAACATAATCGCCGAAGCTTTTTACAGTCTCGGGGATATCCACCTTGGTGAGAGCTGTGCAGTCACGGAAAACATTGTCGCCGATAGAGGTCAGCCCCTCGGGGAGGGTTATAGTCTTTAAGGCTGTGCAGTCCCCAAACACCTCAAAGCCGCCTCTCCCACAGACTCAACATTTTTGGGTATCTTTATGCTTTTGAGGGAATAGCAGCCCCAGAAAGCGCCGCCTATATACTTAACCGACGAGGGTATCTCCACCGTCTAGATAGAAGTTGAGTTCTCAAAGCCCGAGATATATGTGACCGTGTCGGGTATCACCACCTTGACGGCATATTTGTTATAGAACTTGCTTATTTCAGTTACCTTTTTGCCGTTGACGGTGCTTGGTATATTTACCGTAGCCGCAGTGCCGGAATAGCCTGTTATCGAGGCTGTGCCGTCATCTAAGATAACATATGAATAGTCGCCGTTAGCTCTCGTCAGCCGATGCTGTGATGAGCTGAGCATTGCCGCCAAAGCCCTCATAAGGCAGCACCGCGCTCGATGCAAAGACCACAGCCGCAGCCAGCATTCCTGCAAGTATTTTTCTTTTGTTTATAGTTTCATTCTCCTTTTGTATAAAAATTATTTTGAGTTAGTCGTAAAGCTTGATAGTATCAGCTTTGTTTAAGCTCTTACCGCTGACAAAATTATGATTTTTTGTGATCCTGTGGAAAATTTCAGGTAAAAATAACTCCGCTGCGCTCCCCCGCCGCCGCAGCGGCAGGAAAACACAGCGTTTAAAATTATTATCAGTAAAGTGCCTCTTCCACCGCAGGCTCCTCGGGATATTCAACGTAGTCGGTCTCTAACGGCTCGGTGTATACCGGCTCTGTATCAACAGGGGGGGCTTCGGTATACACAGGCTCGGTGTCGGTGGATATATCGGTGTATATCGGGTCGGTCACCGCAGGGTCGGTATACAGGGTGTCTGAGGTCTCAGCAGGTTCGGTGTATACGGGCTCGGTGGTGGTGTCTGTCCACTCGGCGGTGGTGTCTGTCCACTCGGAAGATGTCTCCTCTGTAGACTCCTCCGTCTCCCAGGTGGTGGTCCACTCATAGGTGGTAGATGTAGTGGTGCTGGAAGCCTTTGATGAAGAATCGTCCAGGGGCTTAGGTTCCTCCTCGATTATCTCGCCCAGCTGTATTATGCCCCACATATCGTTCTGCCTTACCCAAGCCCTGCCGTTGTGAACAGGTCTTGCCTGACCGAACTCGCCGGGGTTGACTATGCACTGTCCGTCACGGTCGTAATATCCCCAGAAGCCGTTTACCGACACGGGAACATAATCGCCGTTGAAAAGGTATGGGTGAGATTTGGTCTCGTCGTCCATCATTCTGCCGTTATAGGTGCTCATATCACCGTCGCACTTGAAGTCGATGATGACCTGACCGTCAGAATCAAGGTAGCCCCACTTGCCCTCGCTGTTCTTGAAGGCTATGCAGGTAGCGCCTGCGCCCTTGTAGGAAGGCGCATAAAAGTCCACATACTCAGGCTGAACTATCAGCTCGCCCTTTTTAGCCAGACCACACAAAGCACCGTCCTCCACCTTGATATCAAGGTTGCCGTAGTCGTCATACTCCACCCTTGCCTCGGTGACTGCCACAGCCTTTTTGCCTGTGTACTCATAAGCGTGGTCCTCGTTGCGGTTTTTATAGTAGACCTTGGCGTTCTCGCTGTCCCAGTAATATCTGGGGGAGTTGTCATCATGCCACGATATGGTATCGGTTATCTGCTTTGAGCTGTCGATGGTGCAGTATTCATACTCCTCGTTCTTCTCGTCGATAACATTGAAAAGAACTATCTCACCGCACCAGCAGGTGTAGTAATCATCATACTTGGGGTCTACCACAATGTTGCCCTTATAGTCGATAAGACCGTATTTGCCGTTATTGTAGATCACGGCATAATTCTTGTAAGCCGTATTCTTCTCGTTGTCCGAGTCGATAAGGCTGCCGTCGAACACTATAATGTTATCAACATTTATCGAGGGCTGCATTATCCACGAATAGCTGACTGTTTCCTCCTCCATATCCACGGGGCTGTAGCTGTAGGAATCGGTCATGCTGTTATCATCGTTCTGGTCCTCGGTACCGGGCATGGTGCAGCCTGTAAGCATTACACCAGCCGCTGCTGCCGCCAGCACACGGCGTAAAAATTTACTCATACTTTCCTCCTGTCAGACTTGTGTCTCTTTTCTTTTTTCTCTTTTTCTGTACATTTTATCGTTCTGTTATGTGATATAAGGGCGAAATTCCCCCTTTTTCACACATCTTATTATATACCAAATGTCTGCTCCTGTCAATATAATAACTCACAATTCAAGCTAGAAAATTGTGTATTATTATATTGATTTTTTATAATATCAGGCAGGTTATTTTGGGTATTCCTGCGCTGCTCTCTTGCTTTTCTGTGAAAAATATGCTAAACTGTAGTTACAGACTATACGATATGATCAAGGGAGGATAAAAATATGCTTTATACGGTCAAAAAAGATAATATCGAGTTTTCGGCTGACACCGCCGGGGCAGAGCTGCATTCCCTCAGACTCGGGGGCAAAGAGTATCTGTGGCAGTGCGGCGACGCCTGGAAGAGATACGCCCCTGTGCTTTTCCCCTTTGTATGCTCGCCCGAGGGCAGAGCTTACCGTGCTGACGGCAAAGATTATAAGATGAAAGCCAACCACGGCTTTGCCCGTGACCTGGAATTTAAGTTTGTCAGAGCCGATGACAGCTCGGTGGAATTTCTGCTCACCGACAGCAAGGAAACACTGGCGCAGTACCCCTATAGCTTCGAGTTCACCGTGCGCTACACATCGCTTGAAAACGGCGTGAGGGTGGAAAATATCGTTAAAAACACCTCTGACAGAGCTATGTATTTTTACATAGGCGGCCACCCTGCCTTTAACTGCCCCATAAACGAGGGCGAGAGCTTTGAGGACTACTACATCGAATATGAGAATAACGAGCATATCGTCGACCAGGCTGGCAACCTGCTGGCTGAAAACGGCAATGTTCTTGATGTGACCAGAAAGCTTTTTGATAACGACGCCATCATCATCGACCAGCCCAACTCAAAGGCGGTGGCGCTCAAAAGCAGAAGGTCTGACAGCTCGGTAACGGTGAGATATCCCCAGTCGGACTGCATTGCAGTATGGTCACCCACAGGCGATGACAGGGCTGCCTTTGTTTGCTTAGAGCCCTGGACATCGGTGCCTGTTTATGCTGATGACGAGTTTGCCGATATCGAGAAAAAGCCCCATGCGATCTCACTTGATAAGGACAAGGTGTATTCCTACGCATACACCATCGAGCTTGCCTGATGAGGGCGGTGATACAGCGTGTGACCTCCGCAAGCGTTGAGGTGGGCGGCAAGGTCATAGGCAGCATTGGGGGCGGTCTGCTGGTGCTGCTGGGCGTGGGCAGAGAGGACAGCGAGACCGAGTGCGATAAGATGGCAGACAAGCTTGTTAAGCTGCGCATTTTTGCCGATGAAAATGGCAAGACCAACCTTTCGGTCAGCGATGTTGGGGGGGAGCTGCTGGTGATAAGCCAGTTCACCCTTTATGCCGACTGCCACCACGGCAACAGACCCTCATTTATAAATGCAGGTGAGCCCCGGCGTGCCAGCGAGCTTTATGAGTATTTCTGCTCCCAATGTGAAAAAAAGCTGGGCAAAAATACCCAAACGGGCGAGTTCGGCGCTGATATGAAGGTGAGCCTTGTGAACGACGGACCCTTCACGGTGGTGCTGGATTGCGTAAACGGTGAGATTTTAGCATAGCAGATACCTAAACGTTTTCTGTAGAAAAGGCAGGGGGGCAGGCACATTTTTATGCTCTGTTTTTAATAAGCAGAACAGCTCAACCAAAAGCAGGAGAGCAGCGGCAAGACCCCTGTTTTTCGCACTTTTACAAGTGCAACGGCTTCTTGCCTATTACCTATGACCTCTTACCTCTGAAAAGGAGCAAATTTATGAACATACAGATATTCGGCAAGTCGAAATCGTTTGATACCAAAAAGGCTGAGCGCTACTTCAAAGAGAGGGGCATTAAGTTCCAGTCGGTGGACCTTGTAAGCAAGGGATTAAGTAAGGGCGAGCTAAGCTCAGTGCTGGCTGCGGTGGGGGATATCGAAAAGCTCATCGACCCGAAAGCCAAGGGCGACGCTGCCATGCTGCTCAAATACTTAGGTTCTGCCGAGGAAAAGGCGGCTAAGCTGCTTGAGGAGCCCTCGCTCTTTGCAGCTCCTATAGTCCGCAACGGCAGACAGGCTACCGTGGGCTACTGCCCCGAGGTGTGGAAAGACTGGAAATAATTTTAAATAAGTGTTAATAGCGTAAATCATTAATCCAATATTTTAATGAAAAAAGTCGCAATTATTGCAAAATAATTTTATTATCTTGCTTAATTGTGAACACCGATTTTTTTTGCACAATTAACAGATCAGCTTTTTGACATTCGCAATAATTTTTATGTAATATTTTACCAGCAATATAGTTATAGTTTGTAATATTTTTATATAAATATGTACGAAATAAAAATCAAGGAAAAGACTTAAACCGTTTTATTTTTATTAAACTTAAAATGAAAATATGATGATAAAAATGCACATACACATAAAGCGGTTTCTAACGTTTTGAACAGTTTTATTGTAATTTATTACCAGAGTTGTAAACTGCGCATTTCCGAGCTTTTAAGCGTTTTTTCGCCTAATCGTTTTCGATGTTTTTTTGTTAATAATCCAATGGCGGCAGCTTGTGAGCTTTGTGAAAACAGACCTTTTTAGCACAGTCCCCCAAGGGAGGTATGGATATAATGACAGACAAATTTTTTGATATTGACGGCGGCATTCTGCTGTGGCTGCAGGAGCACCTGCGAAACGGGTTCCTGACCCCTGTTATCAAGGGGATAACCTACCTGGGCGACCACGGTATCATCATGATAACAGCCTGCCTGCTGCTGCTTATTATCCCCAAAACACGGAAGCTGGGGATAATGTGCAGCATATCCCTGGCGATGACCTTTTTGATGAACAACCTTATACTTAAAAACCTTGTCGCACGCACACGCCCCTATGAGGTGGTGGAGGGGTTAAGCTGCCTGGTGGGCAAACAGCATGACTATTCATTCCCCTCGGGGCACTCAGGGGCTGCCTTTGCGGTGGCTAGCGTGATATACTCACAGACCCCCAAAAAGGTGGGTATACCCGTGGTGATACTGGCGCTGCTGATAGCGCTTTCAAGGCTTTATGTGGGGGTACACTACCCCAGCGATGTGCTGGCAGGCATAATAACAGGCTGCCTGTACGGCTTTATCGCCGTCAAGCTTTATAAAGCGGCAGCGAAAAAGCTCACCCCAAAAGACGAAAGTTTTGAGGAGGATACCGACGAGGAGTCGGAAGATTATAAGTGATTTTTGTGTATCTCTGCTGAATAGATTTCGGCAGAGATACTTTTTTTGTGCAAAGTACCAAAAAACATATATAACCTATTGACATAGTAGGAATAGTATGTTATAGTATACTTACACCAGAAGCATTGAATGGCTGAAAACTATTGCTCCACCAATTAAACATTGCCGAAAAGACGCAGGCAGAAATAAAAAATATCAAGGAGCAAAAGCGCAGACGGGCTGGCGCCCTTCAAGCTTTTGCAACGCAGAGATTTTTTATTTATGTCAAGTATTTTTGGCAAGGTTTAGTTGGGGGAGCAATATAAATGCAATCAATTTTTTCTTTGAAAGGAAGTAGTTTATCATGGCAAAGATCTATAAGAACGTCGGCGAGCTTATCGGCAAGACCCCTATCGTTGAAGCAGCAAGGTTCTCTGAGGCTGTAGGCGCGTCCTCCAGCATACTCGCAAAGCTTGAATATTTCAACCCCGCAGGCAGCGTTAAGGACAGAGTTGCCCTTAACCTTATCGAGGACGCTGAGAAGAAGGGCGTGCTCAAGGCAGGCGCTACTATCATAGAGCCTACATCGGGCAACACAGGTATCGGTCTTGCATCTGTGGGCGTATCAAAGGGATACAAGGTGATCCTCACAATGCCCGAGACCATGAGCGTTGAGAGAAGAAACCTGCTCAAAGCTTACGGCGCTGAGATAGTTCTCACCGAGGGTGCAAAGGGCATGACAGGCGCTATCAAGAAGGCTGAGGAGCTCAACGGTGAGATAGAGGGCTCTGTTATACTGGGTCAGTTCGTTAACCCTGCAAACCCTGCTGTACATCTGGCAACCACAGGTCCCGAGGTATGGGAGGACACAGACGGCAAGGTGGATATCTTCATCGCAGGTGTGGGCACAGGCGGCACTGTAACAGGTGTGGGTCAGTATCTTAAATCAAAGAACCCCGATGTAAAGGTAGTTGCAGTTGAGCCTGCAACATCACCTGTACTCTCACAGGGCAAGTCGGGCGCACATAAGATACAGGGTATCGGCGCAGGCTTCGTTCCCGATGTTCTTGATACAAAGATCTATGATGAGGTATTCCCTGTGGACAATGCCGACGCTTTCGCAGCAGGCAACAAGTTCGCAAAAACAGAGGGTATACTGGTAGGTATCTCCTCGGGCGCGGCTCTCTACGCAGCTGCCGAGATCTCAAAGAGACCTGAGAACAAGGGCAAGGTAATAGTTGCACTTCTCCCCGACACAGGTGAGAGATATCTTTCAACAGCACTTTTCGATTGATACAGATCATCCTTATAAACATACCGACCGCCGCAGGCTCACACTTCGGCGGTCGGTTTTTTGTGCTTACTTCTTATTTCCTAAAGCGTAAAAAATCGGGGGCAGTATTTGTTCAATTCGTAAAAAATATCCCGTGTCAACATAAAATTGACAGTTTTCTGTGGACAAGCTTTGAAATTTGAGCTATAATATAAGTGGCTTTTAAGGCGCAAAAAGCGTTGTGGGGGCATTATATTATTTTAAAGGAGGCTGTATGATTATGGCTAATATGAAAAAGTACATTGCCGAGTGCATAGGCACCTGTGTGCTGGTGCTGCTTGGCTGCGGAACTGCTATGCTGGTAGGCTGCGACGCTAAAAACGGCGGCGGATATATCCTCACCGCACTGGCATTCGGTCTTGTTATCGTGGGCATGGCTTACTCGGTGGGCAACATCTCGGGCTGCCACATAAACCCTGCGGTATCGCTGGGCGTGCTGATAAACGGCGGAATGACCGTTAATGATTTTATCGGTTATGTAGTGGCACAGTGCGTTGGTGCGCTGGCTGGCAGCGGTCTGCTGGGGCTGATATTCTCACTGGGCAACGTGAAGGACCAGACAGGCGGCTTCGGCTCCAACGGTCTTGCAAACGTTGATAATAACCCTGTGGCAGGTCTTATAGTTGAGATACTGCTGACATTTATCTTTGTGTTCACCATTCTCGGCGTTACCTCCAAAAAGGCAGGTCACGGCTCCTTCGGCGGACTTATCATTGGTCTGACCCTGACACTGGTACACATTTTCGGCATTGGTCTTACAGGCACATCTGTAAACCCTGCCAGAAGCATAGGTCCTGCTATAATCGCAGCCATTGACGGCAACACCGACCCCATCGCCTGCGTATGGGTATTCATCGTAGGTCCTCTGCTGGGCGCTGCTGCTGCAGCCTGCGCTTACAAGTTCCTCGCATCGGAGGATAAGGAATAAGCCTGATGCATAAAATATCAAAGCCTTTCCCCGTTTTCGGCAGGGAAAGGCTTTTGTTTTAGGGTGTGTTGACACTAAACTGATACGCGGATTTTTGAGATATTTTTGTTCCGTTCTAGGCAAAAATCCGCAGTTGGGCTGTCGCCCTGCAAGGATTTTTAACGACGAACGGGACAAAAATATCCAAAAAGACGTGTGTTAGGCTTAGTGTCAACACACCCTAGTATTCGCTTTTTTACAAGATCGTTTCTGAGATAACAGAATTTAAAAATCAATATGGATACTTTCCTTCAGTGTACTTATAGTCAGTATTAAAAAACTTATTGAAAATGGCATTGTTTTTTTCAGAAGAATTACTAGGGTGTGTTGACACTAAAACAGCAAAAGTAAAAATGCTCTTATCATTTAACTCCCCTATCTTCCGAAGCGGTCCTTATAGAGCCCGGCTATCTCTGCGGCAATGGCTAAGGGTGCTGCGTCCCCCGAAACGCTGCTGTGGGAATGCGCCATGTAGAGGGGTCTGCGGCTGTCAAAGCGTTCTTTCAGCTGTTCTTTGGTGGAGCTTGCCGCTATGGGGCGGTGGGGGTCGTCCTTTATGCGGTCGTAGCAGGTGTCAAAGTCGGTGTCGATAAACACTGCCAGCCCTGAGCTTTTAGCCACCTCGCCGTTTTTATCGCTCAGCAGTGCTCCACCCCCTGTGGCTACCACTGCGCCGACAGCTGCAAGGTCGGTCAGCGCCTTAGTTTCAAGCTCTCTGAAATAAGGCTCCCCCTTTTGGCTGAATATCTCGGGTATGCTCATGCCAGCCTGCTGCTCTATGTAGTCATCAAGGTCAATGCATTTGCAGCCCAGCTGTTTTGCAAGCAGCTTTCCCACGGTGGTTTTTCCGCAGCCCATAAAACCGCACAGGTATACAGGTCTCACTCAGTCGTCCTCCTCAGATATTTTATCAAGCGAAAGGGTAGCTATGCCGTTTAAGCTTTCGTCGGCACGCTTGCCTGCAAGGTAGTCAAAATATCCCTGACAGGCTATCATAGCGCCGTTGTCGCCGCAGTATTTAAGCTCGGGCATATAAAGCTCAAAGCCCCTTTTTTCACACTCCTGCTTAAGCAGCTCCCTCACGCCCGAATTGGCAGAGACTCCCCCTGCCAGCGCAACGGTGGTATAGCCTAAATTTTCCGCTGCCAGCATAGTTTTTTCCACCAGCGTCTGCGCCACTGTTTTCTGGAATGAGGCTGCCATATCCTCACGGTTTATCTCCTCGCCCTTTTGAGCGGCGTTGTGCACAAGGTTTATCACCGCAGTTTTAAGTCCCGAAAAGCTGAAATCATACTCGCTGCCCTGCACCCTGGGCTTTGGCAGCTTATAGGCGTCAGGGTCCCCCAGCTTTGCCGCAGCGTCAATAAACTTGCCCCCCGGGTACTCATACCCAAGGGTCCTTGCGGCTTTGTCAAAGCACTCCCCTGCTGCGTCGTCCCTGGTCCTGCCTACCACATGATAACGTGTATAGTCCTTGACCTCCACTATATGGGAATGTCCCCCCGAAGCCACAAGGCAAAGGTAGGGCGGCTTTAGCTCGGGGTGAGAGATATAGTTTGAAGCTATATGACCTGCGATATGGTGCACAGGCACCAGCGGTTTATCAGCGCTCATGGCAAGACCCTTTGCAAAGCTCACTCCCACCAGCAGCGCACCTATCAGCCCGGGGGCATAGGTCACAGCCACTGCGTCTATATCGTTCATGGTGAGTCCTGCTTCGTCCAGCGCCGCCCTTGCCACCCATGAAATGTTCTCGGCGTGCCTGCGTGACGCTATCTCAGGCACTACCCCACCGTAAAGCCTGTGCTCGTCTATCTGCGACGCAACTATGTTTGAAAGGACCCTCTTGCCGTCCTCTACCACCGCACAGGCGGTCTCATCACAGCTGCTTTCTATTCCTAGTATTTTCAAGTATATATCCTCCTTTTGTGCCTTGAAAGACCTGCTTTGTGCGCCGTTTCAACATAGTCGGTTAAATCAACTTTGCGCCTTGATAACGGGCGAACAACGTCTGAAAAACGCACCAACTCTATTTCCCGACAAGCTCTGCAAAACGTGATAATTATGAATTATGCATTATGCATTATGAATTATATATGCTCATTACTTCTTCCGATATGCCGCCGTCTGCCGAGCGGACGTATAGGGGCTTTTCTATCTGTATAAAGTTTTTGCCCCCCCTTTTGCCCTCGACTAAAATCAGCCACGGGGGGC